>JAJXZE010000020.1 GCA_021780195.1 bacterium
ATCCGAGAAGCTTCACGCGGTCGAGCACGTCGCGCGCGACGTCGAGGCCCTTCTCGTCGAGCACCCGCTCGATGATCTTCTTGAGCTTCTTGCTGGTCAACGTTTCGTTCACGAATGGAACCGTGCCGGCGAACGCTTCATTCAGAATGAGGCGGCCGAGCGTCGTTTCGATTCCGTTCACGCGCACCGCGGAATGAAGCGTGATCGCGTGGGTCCGGTACGCGAGAAGCGCTTCCTCGATGCTCACCATCGGACGCGCCGGAGCGGGATTTGCGGACGGACGCGTGAGATAGTAGACCCCGAGCACGATGTCTTTGGAAGGCGCGGCAATGAGCTCGCCCGTCGCCGGCTTCAGAAGCCCCCTGCCGGCCGCCATGATCTCTTCGGCCTCCTTCTGGGCGGCCTCGGAAAGCGGAAGATGCACGGCCATCTGGTCGCCATCAAAGTCCGCGTTGAATGCGGCGCAGACCAACGGCGGGATCTTGATGGCCAGGCCCTCCACGAGCTGGGGACGGAACGCCTGCACCGAAAGGCGGTGGAGAGTCGGCGCACGGTTCAAGAGCACCCGTTTGTTCTTGATGACCTCCTCGAGGATTGCGAGCACTTCCGGCGTGTGTTCTTCGATGAAACGCGATGCACTCCGGATGTTGTGCGCAAGCCCCTGCCGGATGATCTCGCTGATCACGAATGGGCGGAAAAGCTCGAGCGCCATCCGCTTCGGGATGCCGCACTCGTCGATCTTGAGGTGTGGGCCGACCACGATCACCGAACGGCCGGAATAGTCCACGCGCTTGCCGAGGAGGTTCTGGCGGAAGCGGCCCTGCTTGCCCTTCAGCATGTCGGCGAGCGAGCGCAAGGGGCGGCGCTGGGCGGAAAGTTGCTGGGTACCGAAACGCGCGGAATTGTCGATCAGCGCGTCCACCGCTTCCTGCAACATGCGCTTCTCGTTGCGGACGATCACGTCCGGCGCCTTGATCTCGAGGAGCTTCTTCAGACGGTTGTTCCGGTTGATGACGCGGCGATAGAGATCGTTCAGGTCCGATGTCGCGTAGCGCCCGCCGTCCAGGGCCACCATCGGCCGGAGATCGGGCGGGAGCACCGGAAGGATGGTCATGACCATCGCCTCGGGGCGCGTGCTATTTTGGATCATCGCTTTGAACATCTTGAGGCGGCGGAGTAGCTTGCTCTGCGCCATCGGATCCTTGGCGTCGTCGAGCGCGGCCTCGACGGCCTGCACTTCCTTCCTCAGGTCCAGCTTCTCGAGGATCGAGCGGACAGCTTCCGCGCCGCTTCCCGCCTTGAAGATATTGCCGAACTTGCGGGAGAGCGTGAAGTATTCGTTCTCCGAGAGGATCTGGCCGACGCGCAGGTTCTCGAGATATTCCTTCGTCGTGTCGGCGGCCTCCATGATCTCCCCCTTCACCTCCTTGTCCTTGTTGCCGACCGTCTTCAGCTTGCCCTTCAGTTCGCGCTCCAGTTCCTCGAGCGCCGCCCTGCGGTTCTCCTCTTTGATCTCCGTGATGATGTACGCGGAATAATAGATGACGCGTTCAAGTTTCTGGGACGAAACATCAAGCGCGAGCGCGAGGCGCGATGGGATGCTCTTCAGGAACCAGATATGACTGACCGGCGCGGCGAGCGCGATGTGGCCGATGCGCTCGCGGCGGACCGCCGCGCGCGTGACTTCCACGCCGCATTTGTCGCAGACGACACCCTTGTACCTGATCCGGCGGTACTTTCCGCAGTAGCATTCGTAATCCTTGGTCGGCCCGAAGATGCGTTCCGAGAAAAGACCGTCCTTCTCCGGCCGCTGGGTGCGGTAGTTGATGGTCTCCGGCTTTGTCACTTCGCCGTGCGACCAGCGCAGAATATCGTCCGACGACGCAATGCCGATCCTGAGCGCCGAGAAATCATCCTTGCGTTCGGTCTCCGTCTCATAGAGCGGCTGGATGTTGAACCCGAGCGACTTCAGCTCGTTCACGAGCACGTTGAACGATGCCGGGATGTTCGGCTCCTTGATCGACTCGCCGCGGATGATCGATTCGTAGGCGGCGGCGCGGCCAAGCACGTCGTCCGACTTGATGGTGAGCATCTCCTGGAGCGTATGGCGTGCGCCGTATCCCTCGAGCGCCCATACCTCCATCTCGCCGAAGCGCTGGCCGCCGAACTGCGCCTTCCCGCCGAGCGGCTGCTGGGTGATCAGAGAATAGGGACCGATCGAGCGCATATGCGCCTTGTCCTCCACGAGGTGGTTCAGCTTGAGCATGTAAATCTGACCGACCGTCACGCGGTTCTCGAAGAACTCGCCCGTGCGGCCGTCGATGAGCTTCGCCTTGGCGTCCTCCGGAAGGCCCGCCGCGCGGAGTTCCGCGCGGATCTCCGCCTCGGTAGCCGAATCAAGTCCCGGCGTGATCGCGCGGTAGCCGAGCTTCCCCGCCGCCCAGCCAAGATGCGTTTCAAGCACCTGCCCGAGGTTCATGCGGGAGACAACGCCAAGCGGGTTCAGCACGATGTCGACGGGTGTGCCATCCTCGAGATACGGCATGTCCTCCACGGCGCGCACCTGGGAAATGACGCCCTTGTTGCCGTGCCGTCCGGCGAGTTTGTCGCCCGCCTGCACCTTGCGGAGCTCGGCGATCTCCACCTGAATGCGGCGGATGATGCCCGGCTCCAGCTTGTCGCCGCGCTCGCGGTCGAAGACCTTCACGTTCACCACACGGCCCACTTTGCCGTGCGGCAGGGTGAGCGACGTGTCCTTCACGTCCCGCGCCTTCTCGCCAAAGATCGCGCGGAGCAGGCGCTCCTCCGCCGTGAGCTCCGATTCGCCCTTGGGCGAGATCTTGCCCACCAGGATGTCGCCCGCCTTCACCTCCGCGCCGATGCGGATGATGCCCTCCTCATCGAGGTTCTTCAGCTTGTCCTCCGAGACGTTCGGGATGTCGTAAGTCGTGACCTCCGGCCCGAGCTTCGTGTCGCGCACATCGCAGTCGTAATTATCGATATGGATGGAGGTGAAAAGATCGTCGCGGACCACGCGCTCCGAGATCACGATGGCGTCCTCGAAGTTCGCACCCTCGAAGGATACGAAGGCGACGAGCAGGTTCTGCCCGAGGGCGAGCACCCCGTGCTCGATGGACGGCCCGTCCACGAGCACCTCCCCCTTCTTCACCTTCTGTCCGGTGATGACGAGCGGCTTCTGCGAGATGCAGGTGAACTGGTTCGAGCGCTTGAACTTCTCGAGAGGATAATTCCTGACGCGCTTCCCCTTGCCGTAGCTCATCTTGAGGTGCGCCCCGTCCACCTCGAGCACCTCGCCGTCCTCCTCGGCGGTGATCACGTATCCGGAATCAAGCGCCACCCGCTCCTCTTCTCCCGTCGAGACATACGGCGCGTCGGGCTTCACGGACACGACCGCCTGCCGCTGCATGTTGGAACCCATGAGGGCGCGGTTCGCGTCGTCGTGCTGAAGAAACGGGATGAGCGCCGTCGCGATCGAAATGAACTCGTTCGGCGCGACGTCGATCAGGTCCACCTCCTCCGGCGTGCACGTTCCCGGCTCGCCCTTGATGCGCGCCTCGATGATCTGCGGCGTAAGCCGCCCTTCGGCGTCGCGCGGCGTGCCCGCGTGCGTGATCTTGTATTTCTCCTCCTCCGATGCGTCGAGCCAGACGACCTCCTTCGTGACGACCCCGTGCACCACCTTGGCGTACGGCGCCTCAAGGAACCCGAAGTCGTTGATGCGGGTGTAGCTCGCCAGATAGTTGATGAGGCCGATGTTCGAGCCTTCCGGCGTCTGGATCGGACAGATGCGGCCGTAGTGGGAGCGGTGCACGTCGCGCACCTCGAAGGACGCACGCTCGCGCGTGAGGCCTCCCGGCCCGAGCGCCGAGATGCGCCGCTTGTGCTCGAGCTCCGCGAGCGGATTCACCTGGTCCATGAACTGGGAAAGCTGGGACGACGCGAAGAACTCCTTGATGACCGCCGCGATCGGACGGAAATTCACGAGCTGGGCCGGCTGGAGGCTGTCGCGATCCTCCGTCGACATGCGGTCCTGAATGATACGGCGCAGGCGCGCAAGGCCGATCCGCAGACGCCCCTGCAGGAGCTCGCCCACCGTCTTCAGGCGGCGGTTGCCGAGGTGGTCGATGTCGTCCGGCTCCGCGTCGGGGTCGTTGTTGAGCGCGATGATCCCGCTCACGATCGCGATGAGGTCCTCCTTGTCGAGCAATTTGTAGGTCTTCTTTCGGTCGAGGCCGAGGCGCTGGTTCATCTTGTAGCGTCCCACCTCGGAAAGGTCGTACCGGTCGTTGCGCTGGAACATCGCGTCGATGAGACCCTGTGCCGTCTCCGCGCTCGCAGGGTCGCCCGGCCGCAGGCGGCGGTAGATCTCAACGTACGACTCAGCGGCATCCTTTGCGATGTCTTTCTTGAAGGTCGCGTCGAGATAGGAAATCGGCCCCTGGTCCGTCTTTGCAAAGGCGGCCTTGATCTCCTCGTTCGTCATGCCGAATACGCGCAGGATGTCCGTCACCGTCACCTTCCTGCGGCGGTCGATCTTTACGCCGATCGTCCCGTCGGCGTCGGTTTCAAACTCGAGCCACGCGCCGCGCGACGGAATGATCTTCGCGCCGAAAAGCTGGCGGCCGCGGTACGGCGCCGACGTGAAGTACACGCCCGCGGAGCGGACGAGCTGGGAAACCACCACGCGCTCCACGCCGTTCACGATGAACGTGCCGCGGGTCGTCATGATGGGGAAATCGCCGAAGTACACCTCCTGCTCCTGCACCTTGCCCGTGCGTTTGCTTTTGAGCGTGAGCGTTACGCGGAGCGGCGCTTCGTACGTCGCTTCCTTGTAACGCGCGGCCGCCTCGTCGTATTTCGGCTCGTCGAAGCGGTATCCCGTAAAGTAAAGTTCGAACTCGTGTCCGGTGTGATCGCGGATCGGCGAAATCTCATCGAGCAGTTCCCTGAGGCCCTTTTCGAGGAACCACTGATATGATTTGAGCTGGGCTTCGTTCAGGTTGAACGGAGCGATAAGCGGCCGCGACTTTCCGAAGTGCTTTACGGAGGTGAACTTCGCCATTCGTTTTATAAATTGTTTATGTGATTTTTATGAAAAATGATTTGACAAATAAAACCATAGCCCCCTTCCCTCTCCCGCCCCCCATGCACAAAAAACGGCTCCCGCATTTCCGGCAGTACCGTGTTTAGTCGCTTTCTAAGTATTTAACTTTATTTTGTGCCTGTTCGTCAAGGGTTTTGGCGAATATCGTTTTCCCCGTCTTGGGGTCGCTCAGATAGAACCAGTACGGGGAGCTTTGAGGATGGAGCACGGCGGAAATGGCGGCAATTCCCGGATTTCCGATGGGGCCAGGGGGAAGGCCCTTATACAGGTAGGTATTGTAGGGGGAATCGATTTTAAAGTCAAGGGCGGTCATAGGGTAGCACGGCGGGACCCCTGCCGCGAGAACCGACGAGGACGCCGCGAGAAGTTTGGCATAGCACACCGTCGCGTCCATCTGGAGAGGCATCCCGGCGGCGATCCGCTTCACGAGGATTCCCGCCACGATCGCCTGATCCTCCGGCGTCCGGACTTCCTTGTCAACAATGGAGGCCATCGTGAGATCCCGCGCCGCGGCGGCGGCGCTCTTCGGGAGGAGCGGCGCGGCCTTGGCGTTGAAATTATCGATGAACTTTCCGATCACGCTCCCCGCGTCCGCGCCGGTGAAGAAACGATAGGTATCAGGGAAAAGTTTCCCCTCGTCGCCTCCCGCGAGCGCGGCACGCGCGAATACTCCCGGACGGAGCACGAGCGCATTTGCGAGCGCCGCGTCAATCTGGAAAAGATTGGCTCCCTCGGGGATCGCGACCGTCGCTTCATTCGCCGACCCAACTGCGAGCGTGTTGAGGATTGCGGGAGCCGACATCGAAGGGCTCAGCCGGTAAAGTCCCGGCTGGATGCGGAAAGCGGTTCCGGACACGAGTGCAAACGCCTCCGTCGCGAAGGGCGACCGCACCAGATCCATCGCGCCGAGATTTTTCACTACCTCCCTAAATCCCTCTCCCTGTGTCACGGAAAAAATAACCTGGCCCGCAGAAACCGGCGCACCCGCAACGCCCGCCGCGCCGCTTCCCGCGCCCGCGGCGGCGGGCCGCAGATCATAGGCAAATACGGCCGCGAGGAACGCGGCAAGGACGGCGGCACCAAGGCCGAACACGGCTTTCCTGGAAAAAATGGCGGAAGGAGGCATGGCTACGAGCGTTTCCGGATCGAATTCACGACGGCAACAAGGAAAAAATCGGCGAGCATGCTCGAACCGCCGTAGCTCAGGAACGGGAAGGTGACCCCCACCACCGGGATCAGGCCCGTCGCCGAACCGGCGTTCAGAAAGACCTGCACGCCGAGCATCATCGCGGCGCCAAGGCATATGAATTTTTCGAAATTCTCATCGGCGAGCGCGCCGATCATGAGTATCCGCACGATGAGGAACAGGAATGCCCCGAGCACGACAAAGCCGCCCGCGATCCCCCACTCCTCGACGATCCCCGCGAAAATAAAATCCTCGGTCGGTTCGGAAAGAAACCCGAGTTCCGTCTGCGTCCCCTGCCCGTAGCCCTTGCCGGTGAGTCCCGCCGAACCGATCGCGATCTTCGCCTGGATGGTGCTGTAGTTCACCCCGAGCACGCTTTCCTGCGGATAGAGGAAACCGATGATGCGCGCACGATGGTAATCCTTCAGCACATAGACCCAGATGAATCCCGCCGCGAGGCCGAAGACGAGCAGGGCCACCATGACGCGGCGCAGAGGAAGGCCCGAAAGGAGCAGGAAGCCGAACCAGATGCCGAAGAAAATGACCGCCGAACCAAGATCGGGAAGGCGCACCGCGACGGCCGCGGGCACCGCGAAGAAGAAGAAGGAAGTGAAGATATTCTGCCACCGCGCGACCGCAAGGTGCCGCCGGCTGAAATAGTTCGCGTAAAGGAAGATGAGCGCGATCTTCATGAATTCCACCGGCTGGACCGTGAAGGGTCCGAGCGAAATCCAGCTCCTGGTGTTCCTGATCACCGGGCCGTGAAGATAGGCGAAAAGCATGAGCGCGAGCGCCACGCCGTAGAAAAGCCATATCCCCCACCGCGCATTGAACACCGCACGCCAGTCGACATACCAGAAGAACGCGACGAGAAGCGCGCCGAGGAACACCCACAGCGACTGGAGCAGGAAAAGATGGAACGAAAGCGCCGAAAGGATCACGAGGCCCGCCGCAACCAAAACCCCGAGCGGAAGAAAGAGCGCGAGCATGGATTATCCGCGGAGGGCGTACGCGAAGAATCTGGTGCGGGAGAGATCGATCGTCGCCGAGGCCGGATACAGCACGGAGAACGGGACGGTTTCCCCGGGAGCGATCTGGTCGACCACCGTCTGGGACGCGCCCGCCACCGCGTTGTAACGGTCGTAGAAAAGCGCCACCACGAGAATGTTCGCGAAGCTCGAAAGGTCCCCATCTTTGAGGGATCCCTCGACCGAAACCGTGCTTGATGTTGACGGCCCAGGCCCGAGGTTCTGGAGAGAAAATTGAGGGATGATGCCCATAGCGGACGCAGGTACCCACTGCGGCGGCGCGACCGTGAGCGCGGCGTGATCCACGGGGACGTCCGTCGTCACGTTGGGGGCCACGAGATATTTTACCTCGCCGGAATAAAGGAAGGACTGCCCGGGCACCGACTGCACGAGGGTGCCCGAAGCGCTGTAAAGGTCGAACTGGTAATCGAACGACGGCGCGGCGAAGCCGTTCGCGGTGTTCGCCACCTGGGCGAAGAGCGTATAGCGGAACGGGAGGGAGGAAAGCTGGGGTGCGACGGGGATGACCTGCGCCGCGAGAACGCCGATCGCGCGGGTCGAGGTCGGCGCGCAGACCGTGGCGCAGGGTCCGCCGCAGTCGACACCCGCCTCCCCCTGATTCTGAATACCGTCCGTGCAGGTGGCCGGATGATAGAAGAATAAAAAGTACGCCGCGGCGACGATGCCCGCGGCGACGATGAGATAAAACGCGCCGTAAATGACCTGCTTTGCCCGCCGGAGATCCATGAGGATATTGTAGCGCAAACGGGACAACAAAAAAATGGAACAAAAAAAACGGCTCTTTGATGTCGGCACATCCTACTTTCCCCGCGGGCAAGCCCGCAAGTATCATCGGATTTGGGCGCTTTCACTTCTCTGTTCGGAATGGGAAGAGGTGGGGCACGCCCAAATAGAGCACCGACATCAAAAAGTCGTTTCGCCGAGCTCCGCTCGCTTTTATATTTTTCGGGGACGGCGTTCCGGCCTGCTGGCCGGCCGCCTCGCGCTCGGCGCCTGCGCGCCTGCGCGGTGCCCCTCAAAATACAAAAGCGAGCGGAGCGGGGATCCGTCTTTTTTCCTTTCGTTTTGTAGAGCACTGCGTGTTTCTGTTTTGGAGGGCGTCCCGCAGGCGCGCAGGCGCCGAGGGTGAGCGGGCGCGCGAGCACGCGCGAACCGCGTCCCTACAAAACAGAAACACGCAGTGATGTTATGCAAGTCAGCATTGGGATGGTTGGCGGGATTATTAGTACTCCTTGGCTAAAACGATTGCTCGCCTTACACCTAGAGCCTATCAACGTGGTAGTCTTCCACGAAATCACGCACACCTAATCTTGGGGTAGGCTTCGCGCTTAGATGCTTTCAGCGCTTATCCCTTCCGTACATAGCTACCCGGCAATTCACCTGGTGGCAAAGCCGGTAGACCAGAGGTATGTTCAGCCCAGTCCTCTCGTCAAGCACTCACGTATTACTACGTGCTCAGACTATATCTTCACCCTTCCGCAAAGCGGAGTCGGGTGTCGGCATGTTATAGCGATTGAAAAACCGCTATCCGGCCGCCCGAAGGCGGCACGAGTCGTTACGGGGTCAAACCTAAGATTGATCGTAATTCTTTCCTGGATCGCTTCCGTTTCGTCGCATAGTTTTCCTGCTGGACGATAAGAATATTGTCCAGCAGCCTCTCTCTCGCGGCGACCTCGGCGAACCCGGGCTTCAGGAGCGCGTGCGCCGAATCTATGATCGCCTCTGCTTGCTTCCTTTTGAATTTAAGGAATGGGAGGAGGTTTTCCAAGATCCGCATCACTCGCCGATGCCCATTGATCCGCAATTCGGTCATTCCGTCATTTCTTCGAGAAAGATATCCGATGCCCAAAACTTCTTTTATCCAATGGAGTGGTTTTTCGTGCCGCGAATCCTGATAAAAACAGATCGTAAGCATTACGCATCGTGTTTTTATTTTTGATTCCGAGCGGCGCTTGAGTTGTATCATCAAGCTGCCATCTCCGTCCAAGAACCCGGCGATATACGCCAGATCAACCCGAGATCGACTTCCCACGGTATTGCCCTGTTCTCGTACCATATCGCTATGGTAAGGAAAGAGGACTGCATTTCAAGCTGCGGTTAATAAAAATTTAATGAAAGATTTATCAATCACAGTGAAGCAAGAATAGGGTTTCACCGTTATTAGCCGAGTTGGCAATCCGCATTACTGCGGAAAGTAGCAATTTCTTACTAAGGCCAACTCCCCTCAAGTGTGTAACGCCTGTAGCAGATAGAGACCGACCTGTCTCACGACGGTCTGAACCCAGCTCACGTGCCCTTTTAATTGGCGAACAGAGATCGG
>JAJXZE010000017.1 GCA_021780195.1 bacterium
TTCCTCCTGCTTCTCTGGGGATACCTTTCCGCGCGGTCCCATCTCCGGAACGGCATCGAGATCTCGTTCCTCGGGACGTCGCGGCGCGTGATCGGGAAGCTCGCGACCGCGGCGGTCGTGTTCATGATCCTCGTCTACGCGCCGCAGGCGGCGGCCGGGGGGGCGGCGCTCGCGCCGCGCGCGAGCTTCGGAACCTTCTTCGACTGGTCGGCGGGGGTCGTCGGCGCGTTCTATCCGAACATCCCGTTCACGGGTTCTCTCGGCGCCTTTTCCGAGGGGATCGCCAAGACGGAGCTCAGACAGAATCCGTCGTTCACCCTGCTCGATCCGAATTCCCAGAATGCCGCAGTGGCCGCGGCCGCAGCGCAGATCACCGCGAACGTGGGCGCCGCGACCGGCGTCGCGGCCGCACCGGGCGATTCGCTCGGGGACGTCGCGTACCGTGCGGTCGCGAACCTGCTCGCGGGCGTCCGTCAGAAATTCCCGCGCGCGTTCGTCTTTGCGTGGGCCGTCGTGCTCTTCTTCATCCTCCGGAGCGTCGGCATCGTCTTCGTATGGGTCGCGCAGTTCGTCGCCCTCGTCGCGTATGAAATTCTGCTCGCCGCCGGGTTCATGAAGATCACCCAAGAAACGCAGACCAAGGAGTTAATATCGTTTTAATGACGCGCGGTTATACTGAAGGCGTAGCGCCGCGCCGCGAATCACCATGCCCAAAGATTATTACCAGATTTTAGGAGTATCAAAAACGGCCTCGGAGGAGGACGTCAAAAAGGCGTACCGCAAGCTTGCGCACCAGTACCATCCCGACAAGTCGGGCGGCGACGAAAAGAAATTCAAGGAGATCAATGAGGCGTACCAGATCCTCTCAGACAAAGCCAAGCGCGCGCAGTACGACCGCTTCGGTACGGCTGAGCCCATGGGGGGATTCCCGGGAGGCGCGCAGGGCGCGCAGTGGGGCGGGTTCCAGGGAGGCGGGTTCCCCGGCGGCTTCGAAGGGTTCGGTTTTGACCCGAGCCAATTTCAGGGCGCGGGGGATATGGGGGACATATTCGAGGATCTTTTCGAGGGACTCGGCATGCGCCCGCGGCGCAAGACCTATGAACGGGGATCGGATCTTGAAATGCGCGAGGAGATCACGCTCGAGGAAGCGTTCCGCGGAATCGTGAAGCAGATCCGCCTGCGGACCTTCGTCCAGTGCGCCGCGTGCGGCGGCAAGGGTGCGGAGGCCGGCAGCGGTTTTGAAAAGTGTGCGGCATGCGACGGGCACGGGGAAGTGCGCGAAGAGCGGCGGACATTCTTCGGCCACTTTTCGCAGGTCAAGGTGTGCGCAAAATGCCACGGGCGCGGCGAGGTGCCGAAGAAGGCGTGCGGCGCCTGCAAAGGCGAGGGGCGCGTGGAAGCAGACCGCACGGTGAAGATCGAACTCCTGCCGGGCATCGAAAACGATCAGCTGATCAAGGTGCGCGGTGCGGGAGAAGCGGGTCTCTACGGCACCGCCGCGGGCGATCTTTACGTCCGGGTGCGCGTGCGCCCGCACGCGGTTTTCGAGCGCCGCGGCGCCGACCTCGTGGCCCGCGGGGAACTCAAGGTGATCGACCTCATGATGGGGCGGAAGATCGAAGTGCCGACGATCGAGGGCCGCAGGATCTCGGTGGAGATTCCCGCGCGGTTCAACCTCAAGGAACCCCTGCGCATTCCGGGCGAGGGCATGCCGCGCTTCGGCGCGAGCGGCCGCGGCGACCTCCTGGTCGATTTCGCGGTCAAGGCGCCCAAACCGTTTGGCGCAAAGGCGAAGAAGGCGCTCGAAGATCTGGGCGAAGACCGATAACATGGCGGCGCGCCGCACCCCATCCGGAACTTCCGCGGCGCGTGTATTTCTCGCGCGGCACGGCCGCGGTGTAGCGCCCGCTGAAGCCGCCGCGCTTTACGTCGAGTTGGGATGGGGGACGCCGCGCGACTACTCGGCCGCGCGTATGAAGCGGTCGCTCGCGGGGTGCGACTTCGTGGCCTACGCGCGGAACGGCGTGGGCGAGCTCGTGGGTATCGCGCGGGCATTGACCGACGGTGCGCTCGACACAAAGATCCTCGACATGATCGTCGTGCCGGAATACCAGCGGCAGGGGATCGGTATCGCCATGATGCGGAAGATCGAAGCGGCCGCGAAAGGCACCGCCGTTTATTTCGAGACCGAGCCGAAGAACTTCGGCTTTGCCGCGAAGTGTGGCTACCGCAGGCGGAAAGGCCTCACGGTGTTCGTGAAGAAGGTGTAAAACATTCTGCGGTCTTGAATTTTCCCCTGAAGTAGGGATTTATGCGGATCTCCGGATGATTAGTTCTTCCTCCGGTACTGTACGTTCAATATTCGCAATAATCTTTTCCGCGACATAGTAGGGCGGCATATAGTTGCCGATATCCTCCGGCTTCTTTTCGTCGAAGAGATTGGTCTGCATGCCTCCAGGATATACCGCGATGACGCTAATTTTGTCATCGGCGACCTCTTTACGGAGGGACTTGGTGAATCCTAATGCCGCGTACTTGCTCGCGCCGTATGCCGATGATCCTGATCGTCCGTCGAGCGCGCTCGTTGAAAGAATGTTGACTATGACTCCCGCATTCTGCTTTCTCATTGGTATCAAGGCAGCCTTAGAGCCATAAACCGTTCCAAAAAGATTGACCTCGATAAGATCGTGCGCACGTTTCCAATTGGTTGTTTCGATTGGCGCGGGTGGCATCCAGATACCTGCGTTATTGATCCAGATGTCGATCCTCCCGTACGATTCAACGACCTTAGTTGCCAACGAGAGGAGATCCGGTTCTTTGGTAACGTCGGCGACCATCGGGATAGCACCAATTTCCGCGGCGGCTTTTTCCAACTCGGCCATTTTCCGCGCACTTATAATCACCGTGGATCCAGCTTGTCGGAACGCATACGCGAGCACTTTCCCCAAACCCTTGCTGCCGCCCGTGATGACTACGATTTTATCCTTAATCTCCATGTATTTCCGTGCCCCCACCAGGACTCGAACCTGGGACCGTCTCCTTAAAAGGGAGCTGCTCTACCAGCTGAGCTATAGGGGCGTGACGAGCATTTTCAATGGATTCAATTGCTCGCATGGGTATTCTAAGGAAAATCACCGGGATATTCAACCCGTGGTATACTGACCCCATGCCAGACCGCGACTTAGAATTCCTTTTTGAAACCGGCTCGCTCCGCAATGTCCAGCGAGGGTGGCGCCAGCATTTCGGCATGGATTGCGCGAATGACCTTGAACACAGTTTCCGGGTGGCGATGATTGCGCTCATGCTCGCGCGCAAAGAGGGGGTAAAGAACGAAGAGAAGGTGCTTAAGATGGCGCTCATCCATGATCTTGCGGAAAGCCGCACCGCCGACCACGACTATATTTCGAAGGTCTATGTAACTGCGGACGAGGAGCGCGCCGCGAAGGATCTTTTTGAAGGAACTATCCTTGCGGATCTCGAGCGCGAGGTGCTCGCGGAATACGAGGAGCGCCAATCCCTTGAGGCAAAGATCGTGAAGGATGCGGATAATTTGGATGTCGATATTGAGATGAAGGAAATCGCTGACCGCGGTTCTAAACTTCCGGGAAAGTGGGCCGCGTTTCGGAAAATGGTCCGCGACGAGAAGCTTTACACCGAGTCCGCAAAGGAGATGTGGAATTCTCTTCAGGGCGCCGATCCGGCGAGCTGGCATCTCCGCGCGAACAAATGGCTCAAGATACCCGATGCCGGAAAATAATGACACTTTCAAGATTGATCCGGTGACGCCACCGGTACCTGTTCCCCCGGCGTCGATTTGTCCGGTGTGCCATGCGCCCGTGCTCCCCGAATATTATTTCTGCCCGAATTGCGGGACGAATTTGAGGGCGGCTCCTCCGAAAACGGACGCGCTCACCCAGGCGGGAATATATCTTTTCAGCATCGTCCTGCCCATGATCGCGTTCATCGCCGTCACGCGGTGGCCCGGCATAAAATACATGCGTTCGGGCGATCCGCGCGCCCGCGCGGTAGGCATTACGGCGACGGTCCTGCTTGCCGCCTCCACGATCATCACGTGCTGGCTTGCCTATGTCTGGATCGTACAGGCCATGCAGTCCGCTCAGCAATCCGTGCAGAGCATCAACACGCTCGGACTTTAGCGCGATGCAACGGAGCCGTGCGGCGGAAGCGGGATGGACGGTGGGTATCGACGAGGTGGGGCGTGGCGCGCTCGCGGGACCCGTGGTCGTGGCCGCCGCCGCGGTACCCGCGCGGTTCGCTCGCCTCGGGCGCGGTCTCGGCACCGGCCGCGGTCTTGGTCTCGGCGCATTGAAGGATTCAAAGAAGCTCACGCCCGCCGCACGCGAGCGGTGGGCGGCGTATTTCTCGTCGCATCCGGACATCCGCTTCTCGGTTGCGCGGGTTTATCCGCGCCGGATCGAAAAAATGAACATCTCGCGCGCCGCGAATCTGGCGGCGCTCCGTTCGTGCGAGCGCCTTTTCACGCGAGGTCTGCCTCCCGGTGCGTCCGCGCTGCGTGTCGCGGGCACTAAGCGCATCGCTTCCACGGCGACGCCCGTGTTCCTCGACGGAGGACTCTACCTCGGCGGCCGTGAACGGCAGGAACGATCGGCGAGGCGGCGCGCGACGACGGTGGTAAAAGGGGATGAAAAAATTGTGGCGGTGGCCGTGGCGTCCATTATCGCGAAGGTTTACCGCGACCGTCTGATGAGCCGTCTCGCGAATCGGCATCCAGGGTACGGCTTCGAGATCCATAAGGGCTACGGAACCGCCGCGCACCTCCGCGCCCTGCGCCGCCGAGGGCCCTCGCCCGCGCACCGTTTGACGTTCATCAAAAAGTCCCTTATCATAAGGGAAAGACACTAATCCTATGGGAGGCGTACCGACCAAACATCACACCCGAAGCAAAACGGGGAACCGCCGATCGCATCTTGCGATGAAGAATCAACGGCTTCTGGTCTGCAAGAACTGCGGGGCGCCGAAGATGGCACATCGCGCGTGCGCGCAGTGCGGCAAAAAGTAAGCCCCTGCGCATTCCGCGGTCCCGCTCTTTTTCACTCATGGCAACCAGGCATTTAATACGAACCGTCATCCTGCAGACCCTGTACGAATGGGACTTTTATGCCCGCAAGAAGGACATTACGGCTCTCCTTGACCGCAACCTTGAGGAATTCGCCCCGGGCATCGACGAGCCGGAGTTCGCATGGAAGATCATGCAGGGGATCACGGAACATCTGAAGGCGATCGACAACGTCATCACAAAAGCCGCGCCCGAGTGGCCGCTCGAAAAGATCGCGGTCATTGACCGAAATATTCTGCGCATCGGCCTTTACGAACTGCTCTACGCGGATCCCGGAGAGGTGCCGCCGAAGGTGGCTATCAACGAGGCGATCGAACTCGCCAAAAATTACGGCGGACCGAACTCCCCGCGCTTCGTGAACGGCGTGCTCGGCACGATCTACCGCGAGGTCGGCGAGCGGCAGGGGGGAGATAGCGCCGCGAGCGCCGACGCAAAGGAAGGCGCCGGCGAGGACGCCGCAACGCAAGAGTGACCGAACGCGATCATGGATCCCGAAAAACTCGAAAAGAAGCTGGGAATCGTTTTCAAGGACAAGGACCTCCTGACCGAGGCCTTGACGCACCGTTCGTACCTCAATGAATTCCCGCGGTGGCGCCTGCCGCACAACGAACGGCTGGAATATCTTGGCGACGCCGTGCTCGAACTCCTGGTTTCCGAGGAGCTCTTCCGGAAGTTCCCGCAGTATCCGGAGGGCCAGCTCACCGTGCTCCGCGCGGCGCTCGTGAATTACCAGATCCTCGCCAGGGTCGCGGAGGGGCTCGGCCTCGAACGCTACATTCTGATGTCGCGCGGCGAGAAGAAGGACACCGGCAAAGCGCGTGAAGTGATTCTTGCGAACGCGATCGAGGCGGTGATCGGCGCGATGTATCTCGACCAGGGATTCGAAAAGATGCGGCCGTTCGTCCGGAAGTTCGTGATGAGCAATCTGGACGAGGTGCTTACGACCAAGAGCTATCGCGACGCGAAAAGCGAACTCCAGGAGGCGGTGCAGGACAAGCTCCGCCTCACGCCGACGTACCGGATGCTTGAAGAATCTGGCCCCGCGCACAAGCGCGTGTTCCGCATGGGCGTGTACTTCGGCGAACGGCTCGTGGCGGACGGCGAAGGTACGTCGAAGCAGGAAGCGGAGGTCGCGGCCGCAAAGAACGCCCTCAAGAAGAAATTTTGATGGCGCACTTCCTGAAACGGCTGGAACTGAACGGATTCAAGTCATTCGCGGGGAAAACCGTCCTTGAATTCCCTGCGGGGATCGTGGCGGTCGTGGGGCCGAACGGGTCGGGCAAGTCGAATATTGTGGACGCTCTGCGCTGGCTTCTTGGGGAGCGCGACGCCAAGAATCTCCGGGGCGGCAAGGTGGAAGACCTCATTTTTTCCGGTACGCAGAAGCGGACGCGGGCGGGCATGGCTTCGGCAAGCCTGTATTTCGAGAACCGGCACAAGTTTTTTCCGGTGGATTTCGAGGAGGTGGTGATCACGCGGCAGGTTTCGCGCGGCGGCGACAGCAAGTATTTTTTGAACAAATCGGAGGTGCTCCTCCGTGACCTCGTTGATTTTTTCGCGAAGGCGCGCATGGGTTCGCGCGGCCTCATTATCATTGGCCAGGGCGACAGCGATCTTTTCATCCGTTCCACGCCCGCGGAACGCCGCGAGATGATCGAGGAGCTGCTGGGTCTCCGCGAATATCAGCTGAAGAAAGCGGATGCCGAGCGGCGGCTCCGGAACAGCGGCATCAATCTCGACAAGACGAAGGCGCTTATCGAGGAGATCCTTCCGCACCTCCGGTCGCTCAAGCGGCAGACGAACCGGTGGGAGCGCCGCGGCGCGCTCGAAGAGGAGCTCCGCTCGCTTGAGGCGGGCTTTTTCGGGTTCCAGTTGCGCGAGCTTTCCGAAAAAGGCCGCGCCGCCTCTGCGCGCCTTGCCGCGCTCTCGGGGGAGTTTGACGCGCTTGAGGCGGAACGCCGCGCGGCCGAAGCGCGTCAGGCGAAAGTGGAAGCAAGCCAGCCGGAAGAGAAGCGGGAACTTGCCGCGGTGAAGCGGGAGATCCAGGAACTTCTTGAAAGGAAGAGCGCGCTTCAGAAGGACCTCGGCCGCCTGGAGGCGCAGATCGAACTTGCGGAATCGCGGCACGCTTCCGCGGTCTCGCCCGGGCCCGCGGACGGGATTCTTGAATCGATCGGGAATATCCGGGCGGAACTCCTGCGGGCGCTTGACGAGGAGGAGCTCGAGCTCCGCGCCACCGTGCAGAGCGTGCTCGAAGAAATCGATGAAATTTTGAGCGGTAGCGCGCGCCCGGCGGCGCCCTCCTCGCATCGAGGTCGGAACGATGCCGATGCCAGCGGGGCCGCCTCCGCCGGCGCCGAATTCCGTCCCCAACTCGAAAAGCTTGCGCGCGATTTGTCCGCGCTCGACCTTGCGGTCGCTTCACTCCGCGAACAAGAAAAAGCATTCGAAGCGGGCCAGGAGGCGTTCTACGCGGCTTTCAAAGCGGCGGTGGCCGGCGTGCAGGAAGCCAAGAACAAGATCGCCGCGTGGGAGCACCGGAACCGCGAAGCGACGCTTGACGGGGAACGGCTGGGACTCCGTCGCGATGAGCTTTTGCGTCAGATCGAGCAGGCCGGCCGGAATGCGGAGGACTTTACGGACGCCGATGTTCCCGCGGCGATACGCGAGGAAGATCTTACGGAGATGGAGCGACGTATTTTCCGCCTGCGGGGCGACCTGGCCGCGATCGGCGAGATCGATGAGGCGCTCATGAAGGAAGCGCGGGATACCGAGACGCGGTACGAGTTCCTCTCCAAGGAGTCAGAGGATCTTACGCGCGCGGTCGCTGACCTCACGGGCCTCATCGTCGAGCTTTCCGGCAAGATCGTAACCGAATTCGACAAGTCGCTTGCTCTGATCAACGAGGAGTTCAACAAATTCTTTGGCCTCATGTTCGGCGGCGGTACGGCGAAGCTCCGTATCGAGAAGCCGCGCGCGCCGCGCCGGCTCGGGGAAGAGGCGGATGGCGAAACGGGAGAGGGGGCAACGGATGCCGAAGAGGAATCCGCCGAGGATTACGTTGCCGGCATTCCCGCGCGGGACGGCGGCATTTTGATCGAGGTCAAACTTCCGCGCAAAAAGATCACTTCACTTGAGATGCTTTCGGGAGGGGAGCGATCGCTCGTCGGTATCGCCGCGCTCTTTGCCATGGTCGCGGTGAGCCCGCCGCCGTTCCTCGTGCTCGATGAGATCGACGCGCCGCTCGACGAACGCAACGCGCGCCGCTTCGGCGAGATGCTCAAGGAATTCTCCAGGCACACGCAGTTTGTGGTGGTCACGCATAACCGTGCGACCATGGAGGCCGCCGAGATCCTTTACGGCGTGACGCTCGGCGAGGACGGCAGTTCGAAGATCGTTTCGCTGAAGCTTGAACGCGAGGAAGCGCCGGCGGAAGCGTAGCGCGGCTTGAATCCGCGCCGTGCGGATGGTATCATCGGAAAGTCTTTTTCAGGCGAGTCCTTTATGGGCCCATAGTAAAGTGGCCCCTCGCCAGGGGCGAGGCGATTGCAGTTTGAAAAGCTTTCGATTTTATTTACTATCGAGTCCTTTATGGGCCCATAGTAAAGTGGTATTACGCCGCATTCGCATTGCGGAGGCGCGAGTCCGATTCTCGCTGGGTCCACATCAGGGTAAATAAAATCGAAAGCGTGTCCGCATCCGCATTGCGGAGGCGCGAGTCCGATTCTCGCTGGGTCCACAAATAAAAAAACTCCGCTGGATTGGTGTCTGTGCGGAGTTTTGCTATAGGCGGTCAGCGTCGGAAAAGCGATTGATTTCCTGGGACGAGGCCAAGGAGGCGAATTGAGAAAACCTCGTAGTTTACAAGTCCAAGAATCGCACCTACCACCGCACCGACGAGTGCACTGCCGACAAAGTAACCGATGGCGCTACCGATGGCCGCATCCACGGCGCAGAGTAATCGCACCTCAGAATGAATGACTCGGAAAGACATTTTCAGGAATCGGTAGAGAGCGTTCACGTTGTGTCTAAATTTCTGCTGATTTTCTTGGGAAAACCAGCAAGCAACCCTCTTTTGTATCGCGCGGGGTACGGTCCAGAAGAAGAACTTAGGCACCCTTAAGCCGTAAAAGCGAAATGGGTCGCAAAGATACATTCCTCCTAAAAACAGAACCTCTTCGCGGAGGGCATTAGCTTTTTGGCTGTTGCTCGCCCAGAATCCCACTATCAATCCCGCTATCAATCCCGCACAAAGCATACATTGCATCATCATCGCTACGCCAAGGAGGAGACTGGCGATAGTCTCATCCCCTTTGACAAGCGCTGCGGAAATAGCGAGGAATAAAATCAAGGACACTTCAGCTATTGCAATCGTGACAAGCAGGCCAATCATTTCCATCACGAGTGCGTAACGGGCGCGCCACAATTCAAGGTTGGGGCGCCATGCGGTAGCCGCTGACCATGCTTGGGGAATTGCGGCTGCTACCGCCTTCCATTCGAAAGATAGATAACCAGTAGATCCACCCACGACCAGTCCTATCCACCAAAAGAATGGATGTAGCTGAAGGGCAGTCAGCGCTCCGACAAATGCGCCGAGAGCGCAGGAAAGCGAAATTTTAAAGCCCGTTTTCATATTGGTTGGCCTCCGTCAAATCGAAGTTCGGCTCGCTGGCCGGTATATTCAAAAAACTGTTCATATAATACATTTTAACTGGTTCGTAGTCAAGCATTTGTAAGTGGATTCTCACGCTCACTGTATAGGAGTTTGCAGGTTAACTGCACGGGTATCTTTGATACCCCATACTCTGATGTATGTCATGCATTCACATCGGAAGGGAGGATTTGTCGGTCCTCGTCCGTATGCTGTAGGCCGGATATATGGGCGCCGAGATCGCCCCGCACCTTCTGGAAAGATCCGAGCGCGATGAACCGCCGCATCGCGTAGCACGGCGGCAGGGGCGCGTATGATGTCCGCGAGGCGCGGCGGCGAAAGCATATTGCTCGCGTGGATGCGATGCAAAGCGTCCGCGCATTGAATGGTCGGCTCCTCGACATGGTCATGAAGATGCTCAAGGGGCATCTTTCTCCCGAAATGACCGCCCACGAAAACGTCTCAAATTCAAAAGTCCGCTACAGATATTCAAAAAGACCAATCTGTGCAATGAGAGTGCAAGTTCAAGCGTGGCGCGCTGACCTCCCTGCAGGCATTCCCTTTCCGGAACGCTTACTGGGGATGGTTGCATTCCGGAAAGGGAATGCCTGCAGGGAGAGCAGTCCCGGTTTGCTATACTTATAGCAAGGGTATTTTCCCTGCCAAAGGTCGAAGTACAGCAAATTTCACTAACGCTAATGATAGTGCAAAGTTGGACTGATGTGGTCACGCAGTCGTTGCAGAGCGTGTGGATGCAGTTTGCGTCGTTCATGCCGAATCTTATCGGGGCGATCATCGTCCTTATCATCGGCCTCGTCGTGGCGGCCGGCCTCGGCGCGCTCGTCGAGAAGATCTTCGAAGCGCTCCGGCTGGACACCTTCCTCGAGAAACTTGGCCTCCGGCCTTATTTTGAGAGGGCGGGCCTTCGCATCCGCGGCGCTTACTTCCTCGGACGGCTGGTCTACTGGTTTATCGTGATCGCGTTTCTGCTTGCGGCGTCCGACAGCCTGGGCCTCTACGCGCTTTCGAGTTTCCTCGACTCCGTGCTGGCCTACCTGCCAAACGTCATTGCGGCGGTCTTGATCATGCTTGCGGCCCTCGTCCTCGGAAACTTCGTCCGGAGGGTGGTTACGGCATCGGTATTGAGCGCCAAGCTCCACGCCGCACACTTCCTCGGCACGGCGTCGTGGTGGGTGATCGCGATCTTCGGGTTCTTTGCGGCCCTTACGCAATTGAACATCGCAACGGCGATCATCCAGAGCATCGTGACGGGTTTCATCGCGATGCTCGCCCTCGCCGGCGGCCTGGCCTTCGGGCTCGGCGGCAGGGAATATGCGAGCCATCTCGTGAGCCGCCTGCGCGAGCGCACGGAATCGAAGTAGGTTCCTTCATGGTTCATCAAGAACCCCGCCCCGCGGGGTTTTTGATTTCTTGACGGCGCGGGCTGTTTTCGCCTATACTGTTAACCAATGTTGTCCATCAAATTACAACGCATCGGGAAGAAGCATCAGCCGAGCTACCGGCTCGTGGTCGCCGAGGGGCGTTCGAAGCTCGCCGCGCCGCCGATCGAAGACCTCGGCGCCTACAGCACATTCACGAAGAAGGCAACCTTCCGCAAGGAGCGGGTGGCGCACTGGATCAAGATGGGCGCCCAGCCCACCGCCACGGTGCACAATCTTCTCGTAAAGTATGGGTTCATCACCGCGACGAAGAAACAGGTCAAGATAAAGAAGAAGGCCGAAAAGAAGGAAGCGTGATTTCTATGCCGAATACTTCAGCGGTCGACCAGGAATTTCTTGAATATCTCGTGAAGTCGCTTGTCGACCACCCCGAGGACGTGAAGATCGACCGCAAGGTTGATGAGATGGGCGTGCTCCTCACGCTTCGCGTGAATCCCGTCGACATGGGACAGGTGGTCGGGCGTCAGGGGGCGACGGCGAAGGCTATCCGGTCGCTTCTCAGGATCGTGGGCGTAAAGAATAACACGCGTCTCAACCTGAAGATCGAAGAACCGGAAGGGGGCGCACGCCTTCCGCGGACGGAAGCGTAACCGGCATCACCCATGGCTCTCGCGTACACCGATCTCACTAAGGGGATACTCTTCATCATGGACGGCGCGCCTTACGAGGTGCTCGAGTCGCATTTTTTGCGCATGCAGCAGCGGAAGGCGGTCGTGCAGACCCGCATCAGGAACCTCATCACGGGGAAGATCCTCGACCGCAATTTCCAGCCGAGCGATTCATTCGAGGAGGCGGAGATCGAACGAAAGCCCGCAATGTTCATCTACGCGAACCGCGGAGAGTTTTGGTTCCACGAGGACGGCAATCCCAAGAACCGCTTCTCGCTTGCGGCGGAGATCGTCGGCGAGCCGGGGAAATTCCTGAAGCCAAACACCAAGGTGACCACCTTCGTCTTTAACGGTGCGGTCATCAAGATGGACGTCCCGATCAAGATGGAGTTCAAAGTGACCGAAGCGCCGCCGTCGATCCGCGGCAACACCGCTCAGGGAGGCACGAAGCAGGTAACGATCGAGGGAGGCGCAAAGATCAACGTGCCGCTCTTCGTGAACGAAGGAGAGACGATCCGCGTGAACACGCAGACGGGGGAGTACGTGGAGCGGGTGTAGGAGCGGCACACGGAGAAATAATTTTGATTTTTACGCTCCGGGCGGGTAGGATGGGCAGGTGATGCAGGGACAAAAAGGGAAGAAGGTCTTCGTCGGCATGTCGGGCGGAGTGGACAGCTCCGTTGCGGCGATGCTAATGAGGGACCGCGGCTACGACGTCGCGGGAGTTTTTATGCGTTCGTATAATCTTGACGGCTGCGCCGATCGCGATGCGGAAGACGCGCGGCGCGTGGCGGAAGCGCTTGGGATCCCGTTCTACGTTTGGGACTTCGAGGAGGAATACAAGCAACGCGTGGTGGATTACATGATCGAGGGGTACCGCGCGGGCATGACGCCGAATCCGGACGTGAGGTGCAACAAGGAGATCAAGTTCGGCTTGTTCCTCGAGCGTGCGCTCGCCGCGGGCGCGGATTACGTGGCGACGGGGCACTACGTGCGCCTCATGGATGGCGTCAGGAGTGATGGTCATGACGGCGGTGCGCGGCTTTTTGAAGCGGTCGACGGAAACAAAGATCAGTCATATTTTCTCTGGACGCTTACCGGGGCCCAGCTTGCGCATTGTCTTTTCCCGATCGGCGATTATCGGAAGCCGGAGGTGCGTGCGATGGCGCGCGTGGCAGATCTCCCGACCGCGGAAAAGAAAGATTCGCAGGGGATATGCTTTCTCGGCATGGTGGATCTGGATGCATTCCTGAAGCGCCATATCCCTTCGCGCCGAGGCGCGCTCATAACGACCGCGGGCGAAAAGATCGGTGAACATTCGGGCGCGGAATTCGTGACGATCGGCGAGCGACATCTCCGCGCGGATTTTTCGTTCCCGAAGACGGGCGTCGCGCGCGCCCGAAAGCCGTTCTATGTCGCGGCGAAAGATACCGCAACGAACGTGGTCACGGTCGCCGAGGGGAGCGATCACCCCGCGCTCTACCGGAAGGAAGTATCTCTGGACCAAGTGCATTTCATCGGGGGAGATTCGCTCGTGGCTCCGGTCTGCCGTGCCGCGGCCGGCGATGCGGCGCCCCTCCGCGTGCGCGCCCGCGTGCGCTACCGCGAACCGCTTTCAGACGCGGCGCTCTCGCGGCTCGACGACGGCCGCTACCGCCTGGCCTTCGATGAGCCGAGGAAATTCGTGGCTTCGGGCCAATCGGCGGTGTTTTACGGCGCGGACGGGGAGATGCTCGGCGGCGGGATCATTATTTAAGAAAGTTTTAATGTGTGGTGTGGTATAGTGGCGGCTATGGAGGTCGCCGAACGGAGGGAAATTTTTACGGAGATGAGCCGGATCGTCGGGGTAATCACGGAGAGTTTTGACGACAAGATCCAGCTTGTCGTTGAGCAGTTTTTGAGCGTGCACGACGAATTGCATGATATACGGAGGACGCTCGCAATCCACGAAGAGAAGATCGATCGCCTGACCGTCTCGGTGGTGGCGCTCAAGCAGGATGTCACCGTGCTTAAGCAGGAGGTAGCCGAACTGAAGAAGGATGTCGCCGTGCTTAAGCAGGATGTTGCCGAACTGAAGAAGGATGTCGCCGTGCTCAAACAGGATGTAGCCATTCTCAAGCAGGATGTTGCCGAACTGAAGAAGGATGTCGCCGTGCTCAAACAGGATGTAGCCATTCTCAAGCAGGATGTGACCGTGCTTAAGCAGGATGTCGACGGGTTGAAGAATGACATGGGCGAGGTGAAGACGTCTCTCGCGGGCAAGGCGAATCTCGTCGACGTCCGCGAGCTTCGTCGCGCGTAGCGGCGCGCGAGGCGCGCACCCATTGCGTCCCGCGCCTGGATTTTGCCGAGGCGCGATTTTGGTGATATTCTGTATGGAATGAGACAGTCGGCACTCTTCTCGAAAACCGAACGGAACGCGCCGAAGGATGAGGCGACGGTGAATGCCCAATTGCTCGCGCGCGCGGGATTCGTCTCCAAGCTCATGGCGGGGGTATACAGCTATTTGCCCCTCGGCCTGCGCGTTTTGCGGAACATCGAGACGGTGGTGCGGGAGGAAATGAATGCCGTGGGAGGGCAGGAAATTCTGATGCCCCAGATCCATCCGAAAGCCAACTGGGCGCGGACGGGCGGGTGGGATCGGATCGACGTGCTCTTCAAGCTGAAGAGCCGGACGGGCAAGGAGTATGCTCTGGGACAGAGCGAGGAGGAAATCGTGACGCCGCTCGTCATGAAATACGCGACCACGTACAAAGATCTTCCGAACGCGGTCTACCAGATCCACTGGAAGTTTCGCGACGAGCTTCGTTCGAAGTCCGGCCTTCTCCGGGGCATCGAGTTCCTCATGAAGGACATGTACAGCTTCCACGAGAACCAGGAGGATTTTGAGCGCTACTACGAGGAGGTGAAACAGGCGTATTTCCGCATCTTCACCCGCCTCGGCCTTGTGGCAAAAGCCACCGAGGCGTCCGGAGGCGCATTCACGGAAAAAATATCGTATGAATTCATGGTGCTCACCGATGCGGGCGAGGACGATATCCTGTATTGCGACGCCTGCGAGTTCTGCGTGAACCGCGAGGTTGCGAAGGAGAAGGCCGGGGAGCGCTGTGCGCGGTGCGGCAAGGGAATGCTCGCCGGAGCCAAGGCGTCCGAAGTGGGTAACGTATTCGATCTGGGCCAAAAATTCGTGAAGGATTTCGATCTGACCTTCACGGACCGCGAGGGTAAAAAGCAGTATCCGGCCATGGGGTGCTACGGCATAGGCATCTCGCGCCTTATGGGCGTGATTGTGGAAAAATTCCACGATGAGCGCGGCATCGTCTGGCCGGAGGCGGTGGCACCGTTCCGCGTCCATCTGATCGCGCTTGGCGGCGCGACGGAGGACGGAGATCACGCCTATGCCGATTTACAAAACGCCGGTATTGAGGTACTTTATGACGACCGGGATCTCTCGGCGGGCGAGAAATTCGCGGAGGCGGATCTCATCGGTATTCCGTGGCGCATGGTAGTGAGTCCCAGGCTTGAGGGAAAGGCGGAGCTCACGCGGCGGGACGAGAAAGAAGAGAAGATCATGGCGCGGGCGGACGCGATCGCGGAGATTGCCGCGGCCGGGATCGGGACGGCGGCCGGAGGCGGGATGGGAATCGTGCCAGACAGAGCGGGATCATAAAAAATAACATTGAACATGTCGCTTTTCGACAATATCTTCAAGGACATCGGGGTGGATCTTGGCACGGCGAACACGCTTGTCTATCTGAAGCACAAGGGCGTCGTGGTGGATGAGCCGTCGGTCGCCGCGATGAACGTAAAGACAAACCACATTCTTGCGGTGGGGGATGAGGCGAAGAAGATGCTCGGCAGGACGCCCGCGCACATCAATGTGGTGCGGCCGCTCGTGAACGGCGTGATCTCCGATTTCGAGATGACGGAGGAGATGCTCCGCCACTTCCTCCGCCGCCCGCAGGTGAGCCCGATGACGTCCTACCGCCGCGCGCTGATCGCGATCCCGAATCACCTGACCGAGGTGGAGCGGAAGTCGGTCGAGGATGCGGCGCTGAACGCCGGATGTGCGAAGGTGTACCTTGTGGAGTCGCCCACGGCGGCTGCCCTCGGCGCGGGCCTTGCCATCATGGAGCCTGCGGCAAACCTGATCGTCGATATCGGCGGTGGCACGACGGACATTGCGGTGATCTCAATGGGGGGCACGGTCGTCGCGCGGACACTCAAGATCGCAGGGGATCGTTTCAACGAGGAGATCATCCGCTTTGCGCGCGAGGAATTTCATCTCGCGATCGGCGAGCCGACGGCCGAATACGCGAAGATCACGGTGGGTTCGGCGATCCCGCTCGACGAACGCCTCGAAGTACCGGTGCGCGGCCGCGACATGTCGACCGGACTTCCGCGGGAAATCGGCCTCAAGAATAACCACGTCCGCATGGCGATTGCGAAGCCGCTCCGCACCGTGATTGATTCCGTGCATGAAGTGATCGAGGAGACTCCGCCGGAACTTGCGGGCGACATTCTCCGCCAGGGGATCACGCTATGCGGTGGCGGGGCGCTTTTGCGCGGCCTTAGCGACCTCATCGAAAAAGAAACCGGCGTTTCGGTGCGCATCGCGGATGATCCCCTGACCTGCGTTGCGCGCGGCCTTGGACAGATGGTGGACGATTTCGAAGGGCATCGCGGTCTGCTCGACAACCCCCTGAAGCCTCTCTCCATCAACCTTTAGCAAGCGTCCATCGTGCGCACGTACCACCCCTGGGTTCTGATCGTCTACGCCGCCGCCCTCGCCGCCCTCCTTTTTCTCCGTCCGTGGTACGGATGGACCCTCCGTGCATGGCTTGCGCCGCTTTCGACGCGCGATACCGATAGCGCCGGGCTTGCCGCCGCGAATGAAGCTTTGAAAGCGGAACTCGCCCAAGTTGCGAAAGTCGCCGCCGAGCTTCCGCAGGCCTCTCCGCACTATCTCCGCGCCATGGTCTATTCGCGGTACCCCTTTAATTTCAAAAATGAACTCCTCCTGAATGTGGGCTCGAGCGAAGGCGTGGTTACGGGGCACGCCGTCACCTTCCAGGGAATTTTGATCGGCCGTGTCTCCCGGGTGTTTGCGGACACCGCGCTCGTGCAGACGGTTTTCGACAGCGACTTCAAATTGCCGGTGCGGATCGGCGCGGGCGGGTATGACGCCCTGATCGTCGGAGGCGCATATCCAAAAGCGGAGTCGATCGTGAAAAGCGCGGCGCTTCATGCGGGCGACGTGATCTATTCCGCCGCGCCGGGCCTTCCCTACGGCCTTCCCGTAGCGGAGGTGGTGTCCACAAGCACCTCGCCTGACAATCTCTTCATCCAGGCGGATCTTTCATTCGCCTACGACCTGAACACCGTGCAGACGGTGCTGATCGCCCAATGACGCGGAAGTTTCTCCTCGCGTTCCTCGCGCTCTCCGTTTCCCTTGTCCTGCAGGCGTGGCTTGCGGGCGCGGGTATTTTTCTCGACCTCTCTTTTGCGACGCTCATCGCCCTCGCATTCTTCCTCGATTTTCTTGAATTACTGACACTCGCCCTGGGTGTGGCGTTCGTACTGAACTGGCAGCCGGCGCCGAGTGCGACCCTCGCGTTCCTCGCGGGGTATCCGTGCCTTATCCACCTTCTCTACCGCCTTGCGCCATGGCAGATCTGGATCATGATCCCCGCCGCGATCGTGGTCGGCTTCACGGCGCTCCTCTTTGTCGCCGCGCCGGGGTCCTTCGCGGCGGCACCAGGCCTTTTCTTCGGAGATCTTTTTGCGGGAATTCTCTTTGGATATCTCGCCTTCTTCTCCCTCGCCCGCGCATAGTGGTATTCTAAGAGACGATGAAGCGGCACTCCTACGATGACGTGGCGTTCGAGGATTCCCTGAATGACGACTGGGGACGCGATCTCGACGTGGCCGAGGTGCCGATCGGCAACCGGCCGCTTGCGTATCTCGGCGTCGCCGTTGCCGCGGTCATTGCTGCGGTGGCGTTCCAGGTCATATTCCTGAACTGGTCGGCCGGCGCGTATTACCGCGCACGCGCGGAGGATAATGTGGCCCAGTATGCCGAGACCCCCGCGCCGCGCGGAATCATTTATGATCGCGAGGGGGATGTTCTCGCCGAAAGCAAGGCGGCTTTTGCGGCGGTGCTCGACGTCCGGTCGTTCATCCATGACGCGGCCGCGCGCACCTCGACGCTTGAGGCCGCGCAGAATATCCTCGGCCTTTCGCCCGGCGCGGTCGATTCGCTCGTCACTTCCTCCGCCGCGGAGGATTTCGCCACGCCGATCGTTCTGAGGGACAACCTGACCCCGTCGGAACTCGTGAATCTTCAGGCGCTTTCCTCGGGAGCGATCAAGATCGAAAGCGATTTCGTGCGCTCCTATCCGAACGGCCCCGCCTTCGCTTCGGTCGTCGGATATACGGGGCGCGTGACCCAGAACGATCTCGCGGCCGATTCGTCGCTTCACGGGAACGATTTCATCGGCAAGGCGGGCGTCGAGGCGTATTACGACAAGATGCTCCGCGGCACGCCGGGAATAACGGTGGAGTACCGCGATGCGCAGGGGCACCTGCTTCGTACGGAAACCAAGTCGACGCCGCAGATCGGCACGCCGCTCCATCTTACGATCGACGGCGGCCTGCAGGCGTATCTCGCCGCGCGCCTCGGTGCCGGTCTCCGCGCGCTCGGGCGGACGGTAGGATTCGGCATCGCGATGGATCCGCGGAACGGACAGATTCTCGCACTCGCCGACCTTCCCGGTTTCGACAACAATCTTTTTTCCGGCTCCGGCACTTCGACCTCGGCCGCGATACAGGCCCTGCTTGCATCGCCCGACAAGCCGCTTTTCACGCGCGCCGTTGCCGGGTATTACAACCCCGGTTCTACCATCAAGCCGCTCGATGCGGTCGCGGGGCTGACGGAGGGCGTGATCACGCCGGAACGCACCGTATTTTCGAACGGCGTGCTTCTGGTGCCGAATCCGTACGATCCTTCGACGCCGAGCCGCTATCTTGACTGGCAGTACCAGGGAACGGTGAATCTCGCCTCGGCGCTCGCGCAGTCCTCGGATGTGTACTTCTATCTCGTGGGCGGCGGTTCGCCGCCGGAATCGGTGCCGCTCCTGAACGACCCGAGCGATTACGGGATCAAGGGCCTCGGCATCGATCGCCTGCATTCGTGGTGGGAAAAATTCGGCCTCGGGAAGCCGACGGGCGTCGATCTTCCGGGCGAAGCCGCCGGATTTCTCCCGACTCCCGCATGGAAGCAGGCGCACTCCGGTACGCCGTGGCTCCTCGGCGACACGTACAACGTCTCGATCGGGCAGGGCGATCTGCTTCTCGGCCCGCTCCAGCTCCTGAGCTATATCAACGCGATCGCGAACGGCGGCACGATCTGGCGCCCCTTTGTGAATACTGCGTCCACGCCGCAGGTCGATGAAAACCTTACTTCGCTTGCGGCGGAGATCGTCGCGGTGCAGAGGGGCATGGTGGCGGGAGTCGCGACCCCGCGGGGCACGGCCTATACCATGCACGACCTCCCGTTCTGCGCGGCGGCCAAGACCGGCAGTGCGCAGGTGAAGAACAATGCGGAGGAAAACGCGCTTTTTGTGGGATATGCGCCGTGCAATAATCCGCAGATATCACTCCTCATCCTCATTGAGAATTCGAAGCAGGGGAGCCTGAACGCGGTGCCGATAGCGAAGGACGTGATGAACTGGTATTATGTGAACAGGATGGCGACTGCCACCACGACCGCTGTTACTCCATGACGACCACGAGCGAGTTCAGGGAAGATCCGGTATCGGGCGATTGGGTGATCCTCGCGCCCGGGAGGGCCGGACGTCCAGAAGATCTTATTAAAACGCAAAAACCGCGCCGGCCTTCGCCGCGCCGCACGTGTCCCTTTGAAGACCTTCGGAAATCCGGCAACTGGCCTCCGGTCGCGGCATTTCCTTCGGTCGAAAATTGGAAGATCGCGGTAATTCCCAACAAGTATCCCGCCCTCACCCATGGCGCCGGGTGTGCCGTGAGCTTTACTCGCGGAATGTACCACGCAAAGACGGGGGTGGGGGATCACGAGATCGTCGTGACGCGAGACCACCTGAAAAATTTCGCGGACCTCGGCGCGCGGGACGCCGCCGAACTTTTCCAGGTCTTCCGCGCGCGCCACCGCGCCCTCGCGACCGATCCGTGCAACGCGTACGTCAGCACGTTCTTCAACTGGGGACCGGGCGCCGGCGCGTCTATGTGGCATCCCCACTATCAGATCCTTGCGCTTCCCATCGTGCCCCCACATGTTGCGCGCTCCCTCCGCGGGGCGCGGGAATATTTCCGCCGGCATCATCGGTGCGTGCGGTGCGACATCATCGCCGCGGAACGGCGCGGGAAGGAACGGGTGGTCGCGGAAAATTCCGGCGCCATCGCCTTCGCGCCTTTTGCCGCGAAGCACGCGTTCGAGGTGAGTATTTTCCCGAAACGCCACGAGCCGAGCCTCGCCGGGACTCCGGATGGCGCGCTGGCGGACGTGGCGCATCTCCTGCAGGAAGTCATGCGGCGCATGAAGCGCACGCTCGGCGATCCGGATCTTAATATGTTCATTCACGACGCGCCCCTCGGCCGTTCGTACCCGTACCATCATTGGCACCTCGAACTCCTTCCCGTGGAAGTCGTTTCGCCTCCAGGGGGATTCGAAGCGGCGACGGTGGCAAACATCAACGTGGTGACTCCCGAGGCCGCCGCTACAGTGCTCCGCGGACGACGCGTCCGACGGCCGGAACGGCCGCACCGACCGGGCCGCCCGCGCAATTCCCGCTGACATGCGCACGCAACTCAGGCGTTCGAAAGAGGTCGTGATTACCTGCCTTGCCGCGCTCGGATTCGTGCTCGGCGGATGGGTCGCGGCAGGCCTCGCTCTCCGCGGCGTGGGGGATGCGCCCCTTATTCTGCATTTCGACGACCTCCAGGGGGTCACGGCGGTCGGCGGATGGCAGGGCCTTGCGGCCATCGGAGCCCTCGGCATCATCGTGGTCGCGCTGAATCTTGCGATCGCCCTTGAGCTCGACGCGAGGGACCGTTTTCTCGGTAAATTCGTCGCCGCGCTGACCCTTTTCTTCGCGGTCTTGCTTTTCATGGGATTCCTTGCTATCATGAACGTCAATTGAGCATTGCCATGGAAAAAGATTTCGTCGTCATCGCGTCTGGGGGAAAGCAGTATCGCGTTTCCACGGGCCAGAAGCTGAAAGTGGAGAAGCTCGCCGCCCGGAAAGGGGAGGCCTTTGCATTCGACAAAGTCCTGCTTCGTTCTGCGGGGGGCAAGGTAGCGGTGGGAACCCCCTATCTTGAAGGAGTGACCGTGGAGGCGAATGTGTTGGGCGACGTCCGCGGCGAGAAGAAGATCATCTTCAAGTATCACGCCAAGACGCGCGGCCGGAAGAAGAAGGGGCACCGTCAGACCTACACCGAGGTGGAGATCGCCAAGATCTAACGCGAGACGGGGTGCACGCGGGGTGCGGCGCGCGGAGACGCGTGTCGCGATAGCGACGCGGACAACGCCGCCCGAAGGGGCGGTTTTTGGTGAAAGGACGCCAAGGTTGCTATAATAAAGAGGTTATGGCTGACGCCGCTTCCACATTTGAACACGCGCTTGAGGCGGATATGAAGGCGCTTGCCGCGGAGATCAAAAACCAGCGCGAACGGCCGGAACTCAAAAACGCGGAGGAACAGGATCTTGTGAAGGAGGCCATCCGCGCGTTCCCGGCGTCCGGAGAGCGCACGCCGCCCCCGGCTCCTCCTGCGCCGTCCCGCGCTCCCGCCGGCGACGCTACGGCGGCAAGCCCGCTTCCGGCCTACGCCCAGAACGCCCCCGCGGAGGTAAAACTTGAGATCGAGTATCTCCTCGACCTCGCTCTGCGGCAGGGACTCACGAAGGCGCTCGACGAAGCGCGCAAGTCGCCCTATTTCGTGCAGGATGCGTTCCATGACGCCCTGGCGGGGCGTCTCTACCCGGAGCTCCGGAAGCGGGGCATCGTGAAATAATAATGCTCTCATTCTATATTTTTCTCGCCGTGGTCTTCGCCGCCGTGGCCGGTACCGCCGCGTATTTCATCGCGCGAGGCATGGTGCGCCGCCGCTACGCCGATTCGCTTTCCACGGCTCTCTTTCTCGTGAAGATCCCGCGTCCTTCCGCCGAGCACGACGCGGCGCAGGCGGGAGGCGGGGAGAGTAAGGATTTCAAGGCGGAGCTCGCGCACTTCGAACAGCTTCTCGGCGCGCTCGGTTCGATCAAGAAGCCCTTCGCCCTCGAGGTTGCCGTACCGCATGTGGGAGAGGAGATCCATTTCTATCTTTCGGTTCCCAGACATGCTTCCGAAATCGCCGCGAAGCAGATCCAGGGGCTCTGGAACGGCGCGAGCGTCGAGGCGGTGAATGACGACTTTAATATTTTCAATACGCACGGCACGACCTCGGCCGCGTTCATCAAAGAGAAGGAGCATTACGGCCTGCCCATCCGCACGTATGCCGAGCTCGGCATCGATTCCTTCGAATCGATCGTGGGCGCGTTCGCGAAAATCAACGAGATCGGCGAAGGTGCCGCTTTGCAGGTCGTCGCGTTGCCCGCGCCGTCCGGCGCCAAGAAGGAGGTTCAGCGCGCGATCGAGCGCCTCAAGAAAGGGGAGGAGTTCGGGAAGGTATTCCACGGCGAGTTCCGCCGCTCATTTTCGGATGCAGGCGAGATCCTGAATCCAAAGACCAAAGAGGAAAAAGCGGAGAAGAAGGCGGAGCGCGTGGTGGATGAGGAGGCGGTGAAGGCGCTCCAGGCGAAGATCGCAAAGCCGCTCTTCCGCGTGAACGTGCGCCTGGTCGCGTCCGCAGGATCGCCGTTCCAGGCGGATGACATTCTTGACGGCCTCGCGGCGGGGTTCAACCAGTTCGCGAGCCCCACGCGGAACGAATTTCGCGTCGTGAAACCGCGCAACCCGGATGCACTCATCCGCCAGTTCATCGCGCGCGAATTTGACGCGGCGCAGGCCATGATGCTCGGCACGGAGGAGATCGCGAGTTTCTATCACCTGCCGATCTCGTCCACCGAGACGCCACGCGTCAAGTGGCTCAAGTCCCGCGAAGCGGCACCGCCCGACAATTTGCCGAAGCAGGGGATGCTGGTGGGGGAGAGCGTGTTCCGAGGCCAGACGAAGCCCGTGTATCTCACGGACGACGACCGTCGCCGGCATATGTATCTCGTCGGACAGACGGGCACCGGCAAATCGACCGCGCTCGGCAATATGGTGATCGAGGACATCCAGGCGGGCCGCGGTCTTGCGATCATCGACCCGCACGGCGACCTCGTGGAGAACGCACTCGGCTTCGTGCCGCCCTCGCGCCTCGACGACGTGATCTATTTCGATCCGGGCGATCTCGCGCGGCCCCTCGGACTCAATATGCTCGACTACAACTTCAACCGGCCGGAGGAGAAGACCTTCATCGTGAACGAGATGCAGAGCATCTTCAACAAGCTTTTTTCGCAGGAGACGATGGGCCCGATGTTCGAGCAGTATATGCGGAATGCGCTCCTGCTCCTCATGGAGGATATGCCGAACGAGCCCGCGACCCTGGTCGAGGTGCCGCGCATCTTTACGGACGCCGCGTACCGCCTCCGCAAGCTCGAGCGCATCAAAAATCCGGTCGTGATCGATTTCTGGCAGAAGGAGGCCGTGAAGGCGGGCGGCGAGGCGTCCCTCGCGAACATGACACCGTACATCACGTCCAAGTTCAACAACTTCATCTCGAACGATTACATGCGCCCGATCATCGGCCAGCCGAAATCGGCGTTCAACTTCCGCGAAGCGATGGATTCGGGGAAGATCCTTCTTGTGAATCTTTCGAAGGGGAAGATCGGCGACATCAATGCCGGCCTCCTCGGCATGGTGATCACGGGCAAGATCCTCATGGCCGCGCTTTCGCGGATCGATACTCCCGACGCCGCCGCGCGGCGCGATTTCTATCTTTACATCGACGAGTTTCAGAACTTCACGACGGATTCGATCGCGACGATCCTTTCCGAAGCGCGCAAGTACCGCCTGAGCCTCACGATGGCACACCAGTTCATCGCCCAGCTTGAGGAAAAGATCCGCGACGCCGTCTTCGGGAACGTGGGTTCGGAGCTCGTTTTCCGCGTGGGGGTGCAGGATGCGGAGTTTCTGGTGAAACAGTTTGCGCCGGTCTTCAATCAGAACGACCTTCAGAACATCGACAACCTGAACGCGTACGCGCGCATCCTCATTAACGGGGAGACCTCGAAGCCGTTCAATCTGCGGATCGGCACGGCGTCGTGGGGCGGCGGGAATAAGGAGCTCGCCGCGAAGTTCAAGGAATATTCGCGCATGAAGTACGGCGAGGAGCGGCAGGTGATCGAGGACATGATCTACCGGAGGCTGAGAGAATAGAGCGCGGCGCCCGAGTTCATTGCTTTTATCTCCGGAAAAAGCTACCCTTCGTGAAAGTCCTTCTCGGCGTAAAAATATCTCTATATGAATAATTTCAGAAAACCTCACGGGAATCGTCCGGGTGCCCGTCCCGGAGCCGGATTGAGGCCCGGGTCCGGAATGGGCGCGGGTCGCGACGCAAGGCCCGGCGCGCGCCCGCGGTTCGCGGGTGTCCGCGACGAAGCGTCGCCACGCATGTTCGACGCTGTCTGCAGTACCTGCGGCAAGGCATGCGAGGTTCCGTTCCGTCCAGACGGCGTGAAGCCCGTCTACTGCAAGGATTGCTTCGGCGCCCCAAAAGAGACGCGCGCGAACCGTAGGGGTTCCGCGGCGCCCGAAGGGGGCAAGAGCATCGCGGATCTCACGCGCCAGATCGCCGCGATGAACGAGAAGATCGACCGGATGCTCAGGGTCATCGAGGACGGGGACGAACCCTCGTCCCGATAACCCGAATGCGGCCCATCCGCGCGGAGTTCCTTCGGGGCGTGAACGGCACCGACGAACTTCTGTCCGACGGGACTCCCCAGGTGGCGCTTATCGGGCGGTCGAACGTCGGGAAGTCGAGCATCATCAATTCCCTTGTGGGACGCAAGGATCTCGCGCGCACGAGCGATACGCCCGGCCTCACGCAGGAGATCAACGTCTATGGCATTGATCGGGCGTGGTATCTTCTGGACCTTCCCGGGTATGGATTCGCAAGGGTGCCGGAAAAAGTCAGGGAGCGCCTCCAGAAGCTCAACTGGTGGTATCTTTTCGATTCGTCGTACGCGCAGAAGGCGGCGGTGCTCGTGATGGACGCGAACGTCGGTCCCTCAGAGAATGATCTCGAGATGCTCGCGCTCCTCCGGGAGCACGGGAAGCATATCGTGATCGTCGCGAACAAGATCGACAAGATCGCAAGGGCCGACTACGAGGAACGCCTGCGGGCGATCACGGAAGTGGCGTGGGGCATTCCCGTCATTCCATATTCCGCGAAGAGGGGGATCGGGGTTGAGGAGCTGAAGGAGGAGATATTTGGTAACGATTGACAGGTAGCTATTATTTTGATATAATCTGGTCCGGAGGTGCGATATGATCATAACGGCTCACGGGGGCGGGGGGTCTTCAAGTGAGGATCGCCCGATGGTAAAGAGAGGGGAGGCGGATCCCCATCTTCTTGCTCTCCCCCTGTCATTAATGGTGAGATTGCCGGGAAAGGTAGTCCGGCGTCTTGCTCGAGCGGGGATCGTGTGCCTCGGTCAACTGAGCGAGTGCGACGAGGCACGGCTTGCGGCATTGCCGCTTGACGCCGCGGAGATCGAAAAAATCCGGGAGGTTTTGAGGTTCATGGGTCTCCCGCTCGGCGGCGAATAAGCATTGGGGTTTCTGCATTCCACAGAAACCCCGTTTTTTTACTTTTGGTGATGTTATGCTATACTGAAGCTACAACCGAATACATCAAGAGTATGGAGATGCGAAGGGATTTGGCCCAACGCTCCATCCGCAACCAGCCGCAGGCGCGGCAACGGTGCGAAATCCAACCCTTCACGGGGAAGATGTTCACTCGAACGATATCGACCGCCGTGAAGGCGGTTGTTTCGTTCTTTGCCAAAGGAATAGAGGAGAGGAATCATGATTGTCATACGGCCGGTTGAAGCGATCGATACGACGCCCCAAACCATTGCATTCCACTTCCGCATACTCGACGCGATGGATCGTCTGCGCACGGGCAAGGAATCGTCCTGCGTGGTCGATCTCAGGGACGCGCCCATCGTGGGAGCGGTCGCACGGAATCTGCTCATGCATTTCATCCGCTGGGCCCTGCGCCACGATGCTTGCCTTGTGGTAATCCTGATGCTATAAGGAGGGCAGTATGGAAGATAAATGGAGCGGGTTTGGGTCTGACCGATACCGCCTGCAAAATTTGGGGCGGCCGGCGGTCTTCCTTGTCCCGTTAAAGAAGCTTGCCTTCAAGATCGGCGATGAGACCGTCGAGGACCAATTGCACCGTTTTCTCATCAAGCAATTCGGCGCCTTCACGACCTCGGCGATTCCGGGCTACGGGGTCTACACGGACCCTGAGCAGAAGGTTGTACTCGACGAATCCCGCGAGTACAAAGTTTCATTTAACGGGAAAGAGCGTATTCCTCTCCTTATCGACGAGCTCGCGCGCATTGCGGCGCTCGTCGGAGAGGATTGCATTTACCTTGAAGCGGGACAGTACGCGTGCCTTGTGTACCCGCGCTAGATCGCTTCGAGTCAGCATGGGGCAGTCCTTCGGGGCTGCCCCATTTTCATTTTTTGCGATGAGCAATAAAAAAAACAAAAGTATAAACCATAACTTCATGAATACTAAAATAAAAACCGCGGAATTCGTTTCGCCGAAGCATCCGGACAAGCAGTGCGACCTTATCGCCGATACGCTTCTTGACGCATATCTTGCGGGCGACCAGCCAGAGGGACCCCGGAGCCGCGTAGCGGTCGAGGTAATGGGCGGCCACGGGCATATTTCAATTTCTGGTGAGGTGACGAGCGGGACGGATCCCGACATCCCGAAGATCGTGCGGGGGATCGTAGGCGAGGGCTACGCCGTGCATCCATACCTCACGCGGCAGAGCCCTGAAATCGCGCACGGGGTGGATACGGGCGGCGCCGGCGACCAGGGGATTATGACGGGCTACGCGACGCGGGAGTCGCCGAATTTCATGCCGCTCGAGTATGAACTCGCGCGGAATCTTTGCCGGAAAATCTATGAGAAATATCCCTTCGACGGGAAGACACAGGTGACGATCGAGGCGGGCGACGGGGTGCCGCGCGTACGGACGGTGGTGGCGAGTTTCCAGAATACAAAGACGGCGGACCTCCTTGCGCTCACGCGGTCGCTCATCGGTGCCGACGAGTATCTCATAAATCCAGCGGGCGAATGGGGCGTAGGCGGCTTCGACGCGGACTCGGGTCTTTCGGGACGGAAGATTGTGATCGACAATTATGGGCCGGAAATCGGCGTGGGCGGAGGATCGTTCTCCGGCAAGGATTACACCAAGGTGGATCGTTCGGGGGCGTATATGGCGCGCCGGATCGCGGTGGACTATCTCGGACGTTTTCCGGAAGCGCGGGAAGCGCGGGTGAAACTCGCGTATGCGATAGGGAAAGCGGAACCGGTGATGGCCATGGTGGAGGTGGATGGAGGGGAAATGACGATTGAAGGATACGACCTCACGCCATCGGGGATTTACCGATTTCTGGAACTCGATAAGGTGCGATGGGCGGAAACCGCGGTGTGGGGGCACATGGGAAGAGGGTGGAGGTGGGGGTAGATAAAAAATGACCCGCAATGGCCCACGATTGAGTCCGCGTCCAATCCGCGGTAAAATCTATTTAATGATGCGATTCTTAAGCGCGGTCGTCAAGGATCCCGCCTGCCTCCGCGGTACGGCGCTCCTGCGTCTCGATTTTAATACCACGGACGATTGGCGCATGAAGGCGGTTCTGCCGACGATTGCCCTTCTCCGAAAACGCGCGGACCGCGTCGTCATCGTGAGCCATCGCGGGCGGCCTGAAGGGGCTGATCGAAAGCTCAGCTTAAGGAAAGAGGCCAGGGATCTCGCGAAACTCATCGGCCACCCGGTGGTTTTCATCAATCACTTCCGTTTCGCGGCGATCAGGACGCAGGTGGCCCATGCTCCGCGCGGCACGGTGTTCCTCTTGGAGAACCTGCGCTTCCTGCCCGGCGAGGAAAAGAACGACGCCCGATTCGCCCGGAAGCTCGCATCCCTCGCGGACTATTACGTGAACGACGCCTTCGCGGTTTCGCACCGCGCGAACGCATCGGTGGTCGCCATCACAACGTTCCTTCCGTCCTATGCGGGACTCGAGCTCGAGCGCGAGATCGCGTCGCTCGGCCGCGTGATGCGGAAGCCCGCCCGGCCGCTCACCGTGATCCTCGGCGGCGCGAAGGCGTCGGACAAGCTCGGTGTGATCAAGTTTTTCCGGAGGCGTGCGGATGCCATCCTCCTCGGCGGCGGATCGGCAAACACCATGCTCGCCCTTAGAGGCACCGAGGTGGAACAATCCTTGCGCGACCGCGACCCGAAGGATCTCCGTGCGCTTCGGGCGGTAATGAAATACCCGAATCTCGCGGTTCCGGTCGATGCGGTATGGCACGACGGCATGATCTGGGACGTCGGCCCGAAGACGGAGGAGCTTTTCACGAAGAAGATCGCCGCCGCGCGGACGGTGATCTGGAGCGGACCTCTCGGTTTCATCGAGCGGCCGGCCTTCGCGAAGGGGAGCATCGCCGTGGCGCGGGCGATCGGGCGGAACCGCCGCGCCTATTCCGTCGCGGGCGGGGGAGAGACCGTGATGTTCCTCAAAAAATACCGCCTTGACCGGAAGTTCAGCTTCATTTCGACTGGCGGCGGCGCCATGCTGGATTTTCTCGCGGGCAAAAAACTGCCGGGAATCGAAGCGCTGAAATAGCCACGCGGAACGCCTCCGCCATCTGCCATGACCTACGACCTTTATTTCCATAACGATTTCGACGGACACGCGTCTGCGGCGGTCATGCTCTCGTTTCTCAAGAGCCGCGGCGACCGCGTCGCGCACTTCGTTCCCGTCGATTACCATCTTCAGGACGAGTGGCTCCGCGAGGATTTTTTCTCGGCGCACAAACTTTTCCGCGGGAAGCGCTATCCTGCCGTCGTGCTTGATTTCGCGTATCATCCGAAGGCGGCGATGTGGTTTGATCATCATCCGACCGGTATCAAGCGTGCGGATTGGAGAAAGCGCTTCATGCCGGATTCCCTGCACGTGCTCGCACCGCACTACTTCTCGTGTTGCCACGAGGTCTACGATGTCCTCCGAAAGAATTTCGGCTGGAAGCCGCCGCGGCACTTCGCCGCGCTTGCGCAGTGGCTCGACGTGGTGGACGCCGCGCGGTACGCCTCCGCCCGGCAGACGATCGCCCTCAAAGAGCCGGCACTCCAGGTGGACGCGTTCATCGAGCGCGAAGGAGGTTCCGCGGCGGGGTCGGCGCGGATCGTGAAAGCGCTCGCCGCGAAATCGCTCCCAGCGATCGCGCGCCTGCCGCGCGTCCGGAAAACCGTCGCGGTACAAAAAGCGGAGATCCGCAACGCGCTCGCGTTCTACCGCGCGCATATGGCCTTTGACGGCCGCGTGGCTTCCATCGATCTCACGAAGGCGAAAGTCCTGCGTCTACGCTTTGCGCCGTATTACCTCGAGCCCCGCACGGCGTATGCGGTGCGCATGACGATGAGCGGGGAAAACGTGTTCCATGTGAATGTCGGCGAGAATCCGTGGCGGCACCGAAACCGCCTGGACATCGGCGCGATCGTGAAAAAATACGGAGGAGGCGGGCACAAGACCGTCGGCGGCATGGAGTTCCGGACGCGCGCCGACGCGGAACAGGCCACGAAGGAGGTGATCGCGATCCTCAATAAAAAGGGATGAGCGTGAAAAAGAAGAATTCCTGGTACGCCTATCTTGTCCCGCGCGGATCGAAGGGAGTTGCGGCACGCTGGCCGGAGTGCGAGAAAATCGTACGCGGCGTGCCGGGCGCACGGTATCGCGGTTTCTCGTCGGAGTTAGAAGCGCGCGCTTGGCTTACCGCTGGCGCATTGTATGAAACATCAAAACCCGCGCCGCGCCTTTCGCCCGGCATCTATTTCGATGCGGGGACCGGGCGCGGGGAAGGAGTGGAGATCAGCGTGACGGATGAGCGGGGGAGGAATCTGCTCCACAAGACGCTTGCGAAAACCGCGTTGAACCGTTTCGGCAAGCACCGCGTGTCGCTCCGCGGCGGTGCGGACGTGACCAACAACTACGGCGAGCTTCTCGCCCTGCGCCACGCGCTTCTGATCGCAAAAAAGGAACGCGCAAGGCGCATTTTCGGCGACAGCGCGCTCGTGATCAATCACTGGTCGCAGTGGCGCATCAAGCGGAAGGAACTTCCCGCGGCGACCGTGGCACTCGCGGACGAAGTATCAAAACTGCGCGAAGCATTCGAAAAGGCCGGCGGCACGGTGGCGCGCATCTCGGGCGACCACAATCCCGCGGATTTGGGATTCCATAGATAAAACAAAACCGGCTTGCTTTTGGCGCCGCCGGCGGGGGATAAGGGAGCTAATTTAATAAAGCGGAGGGAGTAATTCATCCCAACGACGGCAACCGAGCGCGATAAGGATGAGGCGCAAGGTTTCAAGGTCAGGGTACCGCTCGCCGTTCTCAATGGCGCGGATGGTGTCTGGGCTAACGGTCGCCCTTTCGGCGAGCTCTTTTTGAGACCACCCTCTTGCAACTCTCCGCCGCTCAACTCGTTCGCCGAGCCGCTCTCGCAGATTTTTTGGTCTACGAAGTGCTCGGCGTTCGCCGTCATCACTAAAAAATGTTCCCTCAACGTTTTCGAATTCAGGGGTCAATTTATTTTTCCTCCTTTCGGCAAATGTGCCGCTTTCAATACTAAAGCATCGCGCCGCGTTGTCAATGATTTCGCGGCGTGGTATAATGCTTTCGGCGGTCCAGACGGTCGCCCTCCGGTCGGCGCTTCGGCGCCGGACGAGGGGAGGAAAGTCCGGACACTCACGTTCCGCCGCGAGGCGGAAGTTAAAACGGTAGCGGCCAACCGCCGCACAGCGCAAGCTGAGAGGTGCGATCAGTGACGCCCCGATTCGAAAGGACCGGGGGAGCCCCATCCCGACGTTGATGGCTCAACTCCGCCATAGGGACAAAAAAGCGGAGATGAAACGGCAAAATCCTTACCGAGTGCAAGGCCGTGCTCTCTTTGCGCCGCGCACGCGGCGCGGAGGGGGAGTGCCGCACGAGCCCGCGAGCGATCAAGGGCCAAGATGAATGACCGTCCCTCGCGCCTGCCGCAAGGCAAGCGCGGGCGACAGAATCCGGCTTACGGACCGCCAGCACAAAACAGCTTCAGAAATGAGGCTGTTTTTGTTATACTTGGCGCATGGAAGAACACCGTTTTAATAATGATATCGGAAGCGAATACGAGCTTTATAAACTAGCCTCGCCGTATTACGAGATCTTACATCAGTGCATCACGGACATATTACGCGAGAAGTTTGGCCAGCATTCTTCTGTTCAGATTATGGAAATCGGGTTTGGAACGGGCGTGACGTCGCGGGCTATCCTAAGGGCCAGCGATTCGATTCATTTGATTGGCGTTGATAATGAACCCATGATGCTCGAAAAAGTGAGCCATTTATTGGATTCGGAGATCAAGACGGGAAGAGTTGAGTTGAAAACTGAGGATGCGCTCGGAGCGTTGCGGTCGATGAAATCGCGGGAGTATGAAGCCGTTATTTCCGGTTTTGTTATCCATAACTTTCAGAATGACTACCGAAGTGAGGTTTTGAAAGAAATCCATCGCGTCCTGAAGTCCGGCGGTATATTTATAAATGGCGATAAAATTGCGGCGGATAACTCGGAAGAACATCGCAAGAACTATACATGGCAGATAAAACAGTTCCAAGTTTATAGAAAAATGGGAAAACCGGAGTTGGCGGATGAGTGGGTCAAGCATTACGAAGAAGATGAACGACCAGACAGAGTTCTTCGCGAAGACGATTTCATTAAAGAGTTAGTCGCCATGGGATTTACCGATGTTAAGTTGCGAGAACGTTGGTATATGGATGCGGTCGTAACTGCCGAGAAAGCCTGAGTGGGAAGGCGAATGCGGGACAAGTACGTGCCCGCCGCAATAATCCACGATGGCGGCAAGGGACGCGCCGAACTCTGCAGGGAAGATTACCGCCCCGCGTTCCGTTCTAGCCGTTCAGACAAGTTGATCCTGCGGAGCACGTAAAGGACGATCGCGATTATGACGGTCGCCGTTGCGGCGAAGGGGATGAGGCCGATGCCGACCAGGATGCCGATCGCGGCGGTGGCCCAGACGAGGGCGGCGGTCGTGATGCCGTGCGGACGGTCGTCGCCTTTGATGATGAGGCCGGCGCCCAGGAATCCGATGCCGACGACGATATTGCCGATCACCGTGAGGAAGCCGCTGTTGCGCGCCACGACATCCGCGAGGTTGCCCGTGGGCGCGGAGACGATATAGGGGAGCACAAGGCCGACCATCGTGAAGATCGACGCGCCGCCCGCGACGAGCATCTCCGTGCGGATTCCCGCCTCACCTTTGCCGACGAGTTCCCGTTCGATGCCGAGGATGGCGCCGAGGACGAGCGCCGCCGCAAACCGCGCAAGCATTTGTTCAAACGTCAACATTGTATTAATATTAGCATATTCGCATCCATGAGAACGCATATTGCGGACATCGCAGGGCAGGAAGGGAAGGAGGTCGAGCTTGCGGGCTGGGTTCACGCGCGGCGCGACCACGGCAAGCTCGTCTTCATTGATCTCCGTGACCGGAGCGGCCTTGCTCAGGTCGTGTTCGGGCCCGGCGTCGCGGCGGCCTCGGATCTGCGGCTCGAATACGTGGTGCGCGTGAAGGGCGAGGTCAAGAAGCGCCCGCCCGCCATGGTGAACGACAAAGTCCCGCTCGGCGAATACGAGGTGAGCGCGAAGGAGCTTACGATCCTTTCCGTCTCGGCGCCATTGCCGTTCCCGGTGGACACGGACGGCTACGAAATCGACGAAGAGGTACGGATGAAGTACCGCTATCTCGACCTCCGTCGCGAACGGATGAAACGCAATCTCGTTCTGCGCAACAAAGTAACCCGGCTTGTCCGCGACTATATGGAGGAGCACGGATTTGTCGAGGTGGAAACACCGACCCTCACCAAAACCTCGCCTGAAGGCGCGCGGGATTTCTTGGTGCCGTCGCGGATGCATCCGGGGAAATTTTATGCTCTGCCACAGGCGCCGCAACAGTACAAACAGCTTCTCATGATCGCGGGCATCGAGCGTTATTTCCAGCTTGCGCACGCCATGCGCGACGAGGATCTCCGCGGCGACCGGCAGTTCGAGCATACGCAGATCGACCTCGAGATGTCCTTTGCGACGGAAGAAGAGGTGCGCGTCATGGTGGAGGGGCTCATGATCCGCGTGGCGGAATCCTGCGGCAAGAAAATCTGGAAAAAACCGTTTCCCGTCTTCACGCACGAGGAAGCGATGAAAAAGTTCGGCGCGGACAAATTCGATCTTCGGAGCGACGAGGAGAAAAAGGATCCGGATCTCATGGCGTTCGCCTGGGTGGTGGACTTCCCGCTTTTCGAAATGGATGAAACGACGAAGCGGTACACCTTCGCGCACAATCCGTTTTCTGCGCCGAAGGCCGCGCATGTCGAGAAGCTTATGAAGGGAGAGGATCTCGGAATCCTTCGCGCCCAGCAGTACGACCTTGTCTGCAACGGGTATGAGCTGGCTTCGGGCGGCGTACGCATCTCGGATCCCGTGGTTCAGCGGAAGGTGTTCGAGATCATGGGCCTCAGCGCCGCGCAGGCGGAGGAACGTTTCGGACATCTGGTGCGCGCCTACGAATACGGCGCGCCGCCTCACGCGGGCATGGCGCCGGGCCTCGACCGCCTGGTGATGCTCCTCGCGAACGAGCCGAACATACGCGAGGTGATTGCTTTCCCGGTTTCGGCGAACGGACAGACGGCGGTGATGGATGCGCCGAGCGAAGTGGACAAGGCCCAGCTCGATGAACTAGGATTGGAGATAAAGAAGAAAAAATAATCAAACCCACAAAAACCACCATGAGCGATACGCATCCGAAGCATGAAAGAACCCTCGTCGTCGTAAAGCCCGACGGCATCCAGCGCTCGCTGGTCGGCGAGATCATCAAGCGCTACGAGCAGAGCGGCCTCAAGCTCGTGGGCGTGAAGATGCTCGTCCCGACGGCCGACTTCGTCGAACAGCATTACACGCTCGATCCCGAGTGGCGGATGAAGACGGGCATGAAGACCATCGAATCGTACAAGAAGAAGGGCAAACAGCCGCCGTCAGAGGATCCGCTTGCCATCACGGCGATCATCCTCCGCAATCTTACCAAGTATCTTTCGCGCGGCCCCGTGGTGGCGATGGTCTGGCAGGGGATGCACGCGGTGGGCATTGTGCGCAAGATCACGGGAGGCACCGAGCCCCTGACGTCCGACATGGGCACCATCCGCGGCGACTACACGATCGACTCCTATGAGGTTTCGGACGTCGATGGCCGCGCGGTGCGCAATCTCGTGCACGCGTCCGGTTCCGTCGACGAGGCGGAGAAGGAAATCACGCACTGGTTCAAAGAGGGCGAACTTATCGACTACCGCCTCATCAACGAGGCCATGATCTACGACAAGGAACTGGAGGGAATTCTCCGGGCGTAAGCCTGCGAGTACCGCGCTATGGACCTTGATCCGCGCCTGCATTTCGTCGCCGTAACCGTGATTATCGCACGGCGCGAAGGGGACGGCGCGGTTCGTTTTTTGATCACGAAGCGCGCCGCGAGCGAAAAAGTATTTCCCGGAAAATGGACCGTGCCGGGAGGAAAGTTCGTGCGCACGGAATACGAAACTCTTCCGCGCGCCTCGGACGCATATCCGCAGTGGTACGCCGTTGTGGAATTCGTGGCGCGCAAGGAGGTGCGGGAGGAGGCCGGCATCGAGATCGGAAAGCCGGAATATCTGACCGACCTCGTTTTCGTGCGTCCCGACGGTTATCCCGTGGTCACTCTGTCCTTCTGGGCCTGGCATGAAAAAGGCGAAGTGAAGCTCAATCATGAGATGAGCGACTTCGCGTGGGTGACCGCCGAGGAAGCGGGGAAGTACGATCTCATCGACGGCATCGCGGACGAGATCGCCTCCGTAGCCGGATTGATCGCGGGGCAGGCATAAGAATCCTTTGAGGAACGTCCCGGAGCCGCGAAGGCGGCGAAGGAGAGGCGCGCGCCGAGTACGGCGCGACGCCGTTTCCGAAAAGGTTTCTTATGCCTGCCCCGTCTTCTCGAACGCCTTCACGATCGGATCCATATTGCCCTCGAGGACCTTCTCGATATTGTGCCACTTTTTGCCGATGCGGTGGTCCGTGATGCGGTCATCGGGAAAATTGTAGGTGCGGATTTTTTCCGAACGGTCTCCCGTGCCGATCTGCTCGCGCCGGAGGTCGGTCACGGAGCCGGTGGCCCGGAGCTGTTCGATCTCGTAAAGCTTGGCGCGGAGGATATCGAGCGCTTTTTCGCGGTTCGCGTTCTGCGAGCGTTCCTCGCGCGAGGAAACGACGATGCCGGTCGGCTTGTGGAGGAGGCGCACGGCAGTTTCCACCTTATTGACGTTCTGCCCGCCGGGGCCGCCGGCGCGCGAAAAGGTCACCTCGAGATCGCCCGGGACGATATTCACCTCCCGGGCTTCCACGACGGGAAGCACGGCGACGGACGCGGTCGACGTATGGACGCGGCCCGCTTTTTCGGTTTTTGGCACGCGCTGGACGCGGTGCACGCCCGATTCGTGCCGGAACGCCTCATAGCATCCCTCGCCCTTCACTTCGGCGACGAGATGTTTCACTCCCTGGAGCGTTGTGGCGTTCGAGTCCAGGACGGAGAAGCCCCAGCCGCGGTTCGCGGCATAGCGTTGATACATGCGCGCAAGGTCGCCGGCGAACATGGCCGCCTCATCGCCTCCCGCCCCCGCCCGTATTTCCATAATGATCTTGTTCGCCGTCATGATCGTTATGTTATGATAATAGTAAATCGATGGCGGAGCAACCTTTCATCCTGATCGTAGACGACGAACCCGACTTCCGGGAAATCTTCGGCGCGAAGCTCACGGCGATGGGGTGCCGCGTGGAGACCGCCGAGAACGGCGCCGCGGCGCTCGAAAAACTTGCTTCCATGACGCCCGACCTCGTCCTGATGGACGTGAAGATGCCGGTGATGGACGGCGCCACCGCGGTCCTCAAAATGAAGGCCGACCCCCGCCTCAAGGACCTCCGCGTGGCGTTTCTCACGAGCCTCGGCGATCCGCGCTTCGAGATGCAGGAGATCAACCGGAAATTCGCCGCAGAAGTGGGCGCGCACTATCTCCAGAAGACCGAGGACCTGGATATATTGGGGGAGCAGATCAAGCGGATTCTATCATCATGAGGGAGAAACCGCTGATCCTCGTGGTGGACGATGAACACGACCTTCTCGAGATCATGTCGGTGAAACTCAGTGCTTCGGGGTTCGATACCGTCGTCGCCTATAACGGCAAAGAGGCGTACGAGGCGGCTAAGAAGGTGCATCCCGACCTCATCCTGATGGACATCCATATGCCGGGCGAGACGGGGACCGACGCCGCGCTCACCATCAAGCAGGATGCGGAGACCAAGGACATCAAGATCGCGTTCCTCTCGAGCCTGAAGGATCCGTGGCCGAAGACGCTCTCTCCCCGCGACAAACTCGCCAAGGATCTTGGCATGGAGGATTTCATCGACAAGACCGGCGACCTTGAAACGATCGTGGGGAAGGTGCGCGAGATCCTCGCAAGGAAATAATCTGACGCGCATGACGGACGCCCGCAACGAAGAACTGCACCGCAAGCTCCGCGAGGAGAACCGCGAGCTCGCGGAACTGAACCACTTCAAGACGCACCTTCTTTCGCTCACGTCGCACGAGATGAAGACGCCGCTCGGCATCATCCGCGGCTATGCTGCGCTCCTGCGCGAAGGGCACTACGGCGATATTGACCCGCAGGCCAAGGAGATCATCGGGAAGATAGAGTTCGCGGCGGAGGACCTGGTGAACCTCGTCGACAACGTGATCAATCTGCGCAAGGTGGAGGAGGGGAGGATGGAGTACGAAATGGAGGACGTGGACTTCGTGAAGCTCGCGCGGCAGGCGGCGGAGGAGCTCGGGCACATGGCGACGAGCAAGGGTCTCGACATGAGCTTCAGCGCGCCCGACCGCGAGATCATGGTCCGCGCCGACGAGCAAAAACTAAGGCACATCATCCAGAACTTCCTCGATAATGCGGTGAAGTATACCCGTAAGGGCTATGTTCGTGCGAAAGTCATAGAGGAGGAGCGCAACGCGGTCTTCTCCGTGGAGGATTCGGGCGTCGGTATCCCACACGAGGTCATCCCGGCTCTTTTCCAGGAATTCGTCCGCGACGAGCGCATCAGGCGCGAGATCCGTGGCACGGGACTCGGTCTTTATGTGGCGCGTGTGTTCGCCGAGGCGCACGGCGGCAGGGTATGGGTGGAGTCGGGAGGGGAGGACAAAGGATCGGCATTCTATCTTTCAGTGCCAAAGATCTGAGGCCTGGCTTCGCTCTCCGGCATATGTGTTGCCGGAACATCCCTTCCTCGTAAATGTTCCGGCAACACATATGCCGGAGAGCGAAGCCGCCTACGGCATTTGGGGGAAGAAAGAAAAAACGCCGGGAGGCGTTTTTTCTTGTGATGCGGTCGGGAATTCCTTAATTTTTCTTCGCGCGAACCTTTTTCGCTTTCGGCGCAACAGCCTTCGTGCGGCGCGTCTTGAATTTCTCGACGCGGCCCGCGGTGTCGATGAGCTTGGTCTCGCCGGTGTAGAACGGGTGGCACTTTGCGCAGATTTCCACGCGGATCTCTTCTTTGGTTGCCCCCGTCGTGAACGTGTTGCCGCAGGCGCAGATCACTTTTGCTTTGGGGAAATATTTCGGCTGGATGTCCTTCTTCATGATGGTGTCTATTATAGAGGGGATCGGGGGATACGTCAAATAGAAAACCGGGTACTAGGGTACCCGGGGGAGCAGGTGCTCCACGAGTGGTGCGGACCACTCGATAAGAGCACCGAGGAAAAAAATGGTGGCGATAAATACAAATACCGCCACCGCCGGCCATAACGTGGCCGGCTCGTGATCCCGCCGTTTGGCGGGGATGATACCTTGGCGCTCCCACTGAATCATGGAGCACCTCCTTTCTGGAATAAAGAGTACCATATTATTCTGTTTTGTCAAATGGCGCAGGGTGAATTCTCACCCTCATTGCACAGGGGTTTGCAGGCTCATTGCACAGGTCTTTTTCATAATCCATGCTCCGAGGTATGTCATACACACGCATCGGAAAAGAAGATTGGACGGTCATAGCCCGCAT
>JAJXZE010000014.1 GCA_021780195.1 bacterium
GACTCCTTCCTCCTTGATCCGACGCAGGATCTGCTCCTTCACTTCCGGAGCGACCCGATGATATTTCTTCATGTATTTATCTTTGGACAATCCGACCTTTCTGTCCAATATATGGGGTCAAGGCCACGAGAATCCGCAACGACAAAGGTTTATGCGCCCACGTCGAAGGCGAGGATATTGTCTACTCAAGGGCCGCTGGCGCAACTTTTTCTCACATCAAGGAGGCTATGGATTGGAAGTTCGACCTATCGAACTTGCAACCGCCACCTCCGGGTCTTGGTTTGCTTGTACGGCTACGCGAGGTCAGCGGTGACGCTTTTCCCGACAAGGGGCGACTGATTCATGCTATCGCTGATACCGCCGTTCTCATCGAGGCTCTTGAGAATAATGGCAAGCTCAACCTCGATGACGGAACGCTCGTCCGCGTGCAGGCATTCTATACGGACATGCTGGAGATGCTCAACCGCATCCCCGGGCCGGACATCGTGTCGTGCTTCGGCAGGCACGAATCGATCTTGGGCGTTGCGTCTCGCGGCGGCGGGCGGCGCTGATGTCATTTTTATTACCGCGTTGATCGAAATCGGCGCGGTTTTTCTTTGGTCGGGACAGTGTTTGCCGTGCCGTGGCCACGCGTGCTATAATACTCCCATGATCAAGCGTCTCCAGCCGGTCCTTTTCTATGCGCCAGCGGAGAAGTAGTTTTATAGCGGCTACATGGAGAAGATTTTCATAAACAATAGGGCGGGGAAGAAAATTGCCGTTCTTATCGAAGTTGCCCCAAAAGCACGGGGGTTGGCTTTCGTCATGCACGGACAGGGTTCCGTCAAGGAACAGCCGCAGATCGAAACTTTCGCCGCCGCTTTTAGGGATAACGATTTTACGGTGATACGGTTCGACGCGCGCAATTCGATGGGGGAGAGTGAGGGCAAAATGGAAGACGCAAGTATCACCAGCTATTATGAAGATCTTGAGGATGTGATTGATTGGTCGCGGACGCAGCATTGGTATCGGGAGCCATTCGTCCTTGCGGGACACAGCCTAGGAGGAATCTGTATCGCTCTCTACGCGGAACGGCATCCGGAAAAGGTAAGGGCGTGTGCGCCGACCTCGACGGTGGTGTCCGGCACATTGAGCTACGAGGCCCACATGGCCGCCGACCCAAAGGGTCTCGAGGAGTGGCGGCGTACCGGTTGGCAGGTCAGCGAGAGCAGGTCGCATCCCGGCGTGATCAAGCGGATCAAATGGGCCAATATGGAGGACCGTCTGAAATACGACCTTCTTGAGGGCGCGCAAAGATTGACCATGCCGGTTCTGATGATGGTCGGTGAAAAAGATACGGGCACTCCACTGGAGCATCAAAAGATTCTTTATGATCGGCTACCGGGAAGGAAAGAACTCCACCTCATCAAGGGCGCGGAACATACTTTCAGGGATGAAAAGCATTTGCAGGAAATAAGCGCCATCTTTGACCAGTGGATCAAGAGCTTTACGATGAGACTCGTGGCCACTATTCGGGATGCCGATGTGGGTAGCGATTTTCCCAACCCAATTGTGTACAAGGAACGTCGGGCAAGCCGGGCGATCGTCTTTGACGAGGACCGCAACGTGGCGCTCCTTCATGCCAGAAAGAAGCATTATCACAAACTGCCCGGAGGCGGCATAGAGAAAGGGGAGAGTGTAATGTCGGCATTGCACCGGGAGCTTTCGGAAGAAATTGGTTGCTCCGCGAGAAATATCCGCGAACTTGGCATAGTAGAAGAATACCGTAATAAATACTCGTTAAGGCAGATTTCCTATTGCTTTTTGGCGGATGTGGACGGAGAAAAAGGTACGCCGCATCTTGAAGCAGACGAGATAGCGGATGGCTTTGAAACGATTTGGATCGGTATCGGGAGTGCAATTGTGATGCTTGAGGGAGAAGCGTCCGTGGAAGATTATGAAGGCAAATTCATACGGATGAGGGACCTTGCCCTGCTCAAAGAAGCGGTCCAGTCTATTCATCGAACTAGCATTGAAGATGAAAAAGATCACTAGAAAAATCATCCTTGCCTCATCGTCTCCGCGCAGAAGAGAACTGCTTGCGAAAACCGGCTTGAAATTCAGGGTTGATCCGAGCGACTACGAGGAGGATATGACCCTCAAGTCGAAGCCGGCCGAGGTCGCAAGGATTCTATCGCGCGGGAAAGCTGAGACGACGCAAAGAATTCCTTGATGACCGCCGCGATCGGGCGGAAGTTCACGAGCCGTTGAGAGCCGGGTGTATTTCAAGAAAATGACCTCGTCCGAAATCGCCGCATACGTGAAAACCGGTGAGCCGCTTGAGCGCGGAGGCGGCTATGCCATTCAGGAAATCGGTTCGATCTTCATCAGAAAGATCGAGGGCGACTTCTTCGGGATCATGGGATTGCCGGTTTATGAGCTGGTGTGAGAACTGAAGCATTTTGGGATCGAAGTATGGTAATCCGGGCTCAGTGCCATGCGTGAATCCGCAAGAGGTCCGAGCAATCGGGCCTCTTGTTTTGATGCTATAATATTCCAATGAAAGAATCCCATCCACACAAATGTTCAGTGGAGAAAATCGCCCACTTCCGGTGCGGCAAGTGCGGTAAATGGTGGTCGGTCGCCGACGCGCCCAGGGAACGGCGGTATTGGTTCTGTCCCTGGTGCGGTGAAAAGAAGAGCGCCCGACCGCAGTCATGACCGTCTTCAGCGTCATCATTCTTCTCTCCTGGCTCTTTCTCGTCGCCTACTGGATCATTTCCGCGCGCGGCGCGAAGAAGATGGTTCACCGCGTGGGGCCGCGACGGTATCTGGGTATTCTTCTCATAGCGGCATGTGCCATTATCTTCCACTCATACGACGGGCACGTTTTTCCGCGCGTTCCATGGGTTGGGGCGCTCGGCGCAGGGCTTGCCGTGTCCGGCATCGCCTTTGCCGTTTGGGCAAGGCGGTGCCTCGGGAAGAACTGGAGTCCGGTGCCGTCCATCCAGGAGAACCATGAACTGGTGACGTCGGGACCGTACCGTTTCGTGCGCCACCCGATTTATACGGGCGTCATCGTTGCGCTCATCGGGTCCGCACTCGTGAGCAATCTTCTGTGGCTCATTATCTGCGCGGCCTTCGCCCTGACCTTTGCGTGGCGGGTGCACGTGGAGGATTCCCTTATGGCGAAACTTTTCCCGCAGGCGTACCCCGCGTATCGCGCGAGAACGAAGGCGCTCATCCCGTTTGTCTGGTGAGGGATTGGATGCATTCTGCGGTTATCCTGCGGACGGTGGACGTACGGGGAGTCGGACCCCGCGGACCCCAATTATCAGGTCGGGGCCGGCACCGTGCTACGCCCACCGCTATGACATAATAGGGGATTGCGCATTAAATCTTGATGAAGACGGGGTTGACGAAGCGGATGAGGACGGGTATACTCCGGGTATTATCAGGTCGGGGCGACATCGTGTCCGAATCCCGCAAAAGGTCCGAGCAATCGGGCCTTTTGTTTAGGTTTCGACGGAAAATCGTGGGCGCCCCTCTCGCGGGAATCAGAAAAGTATCTTATAGTGTCTGAATATGAATGACCTCGTAAAGATTGTGGTGTCGGTGCCGCCGGAGCACGGCGCGAAACTCCGCGAAGTGATAGGCCATGCCGGCGGCGGCAGGATTGGCGACTACTCATTCTGCAGTTTCACCGTGAAGGGCGTCGGCCGTTTTAAGCCGGACGAGGGCGCGCATCCGTTCGTCGGCGAGGTTGGGAAGTTGGATGAGGTTGAAGAGGAGCGAATCGAGATTACGTGCGAGAGGAGCATGGCGACAAGGGTTGTCAAAGTCATCCGCGACAATCATCCGTATGAGGAGCCGGTGATCGATGCGTATCCGCTGTTATCCATATGAAAGACAAAGTCATAAAAATCAAAGCTCCCGACGGGAAATGGGTTGCCGCAACCCAGCGCGGCTCGTTCGATAATCCCATCATCGTCATCGTGCACGGCCTCGCGGGCAATATGAACGAGGCGATGCATTACAACGCCGCGCGGTATTTCGAAAAACACGGATTTTCCTCGCTTCGCATCAATTTATACCACTGGCAAAAAGGATATCGCAAGCTGCACGAGTGCACGTTCAGCACGCATGGTAGGGACATCGATGCGGTGCTCAAATACCTCGCCCGGCATAGAGCTAAGAAAGTGTTCGTCGTCGGCCACAGCTTCGGCTGGCCGTCCATTTTACACACCAAAGAGCGGAGTTACCTTGCAGTTGCCGGATGGGACGGTTCCAAGCTGCCGTATAGCAAGAAGGAATTTGCAAGGCGAAGCGAGGAGCCCAAGGGGAGGGTTCTGGACGAAGGGTATCTGGTCATCATGGGCGACCGGATGGCCGAAGATTCCCGTGTATTCAATTCGCTTGATGCCGTGAGGAAGTTCGACAGGCCGATCAGCTTTATCACGGTGGATAACAACGTGGTGGGCAATTGGAATAACAATAAGAAGATGCATGCCGTTGCGAAGGTCAAGAAAGAGTTGGTGGTTATCAGAGGAGCGACACACACCTACGTAGAGGACGGAAAAGAGGAAGAGCTCTATGCGGCAACGGTAAAGTGGTTCAAGAAATTCATATGACAGACAAAGACGCCTATTTCGTCGCGGTAAAAGTCTTCCTCATGAAGGACGGCAAGCTTCTGATCATGAAAGACAACTTTGGGGATTGGGACTTACCGGGAGGGCGCTTGAGGCCGGACGAGTTCGAGACACCTCTTGAGGATGTCATTAAGAGAAAAATGAAGGAAGAGTTAGGTGGCGGCATCCAATACACGATCGGCAAACCGGTCGTCTTTATGCGTCATGAGCGGCAGGAAGCGTCGCCGGGCAATCCTACGGTTCGCATCTTTGCGGTCGGCTATGAAGGGACGCTCACGACCGGGGAGATCAAAACGTCCGAACGCCATCCCGAATTTCTCTGGGTCGATCCAAAGAACTTCCGCCCGGAGGAATACCTCAAGGGAGGATGGCTGAAGGGGGTGCAGGAATACTTGGCGATCACCAATAAAAGTTCAGTATGACGCTCATTTGGGTGATCCGCGCGCCGCGCCGCGCCCACCTCGGCTTTTGACCGCGCCGCCGCTTTACGCTACACTGAAACGCATGATTGCCACCGGGACGATTGCCGCATTGCTTCAGATGACCGCCACACTTCTTATGGGGGTCCAGCACGACGTTCAGACGCCCGTGGCGGTGAAGGCCCAACTTGTCCTCACGGGGGAGCACGTGGTACAGATCGCGGCCCAGGCCGCGGCACCGGTTCCGTTTGTGGTGACCCCGAATGACGGCGCGTGGCCGAACGTGAAGGATCTTTTGAATGCGCCGTATCGGAATGCATCGGGGGTGTGGGTGCGCGAAGGCCAGGGCGTCGCACTCGACCAGTCCTCGGTCTCCTTCGGCGACCTGAATGCCGACGGCATGGATGATGCGGCGGTCGTCGTAAAGCGCACCGGGCCGAATGGCACCGTCGAATACGCGCTTGCCGCGTTGCTGAATCAGGGAGGCATCATGTTCAATATTGCCGACCTGCCGCTCACGAGCGGCACGGCCCCGACCGTATACAACCACCGCATCGTGAACGGCGCGATCGTGCTCGACTGGCAGAAGGCGGGAGGCGCTCGCGCCACTTCGACCTACGTTCTCTTCGGCGACGAACTCCAGGCGAAATAGGACGAGGGGTCAGGGGCGAGGGGGCACGCAAAGAGACCGAAAAACTCCCCGGCGCGCCGGGGAGTTTTTGATTGCGGGCCGCCGCCGGGCGCGCGCGCTCCTACGCTTTCGCTTCCGTCGGGACGTCTTCGATCTCGCACACGCCGCTCACGCACGCGAGCTCCTGCTTCACGTCCGTCACGTCCTCCTTTTCATAGAGCAGAATCTGGGAGAAGTCGATCTCCGGCATCCTGGCCAGAAGTTCCGCATAGCGCTCTTTCGTGATCTCCTCATAGGGAGCGAGGAGATAGGCGTGATCCTCGCGGGGGAGGAAGGAAAGGCCGCCGATCATGTCCCAGTTCTTGTACGTCCAGTCGGCCACCGCAAGCCATTCGTCGTCGCCCACGGAGATCGTGACCGACGGGTTGTGTTCGGTGTAGTTCGTCTTGACCTTCTTCCAGTACTCGAGCTGGTCGAGCGCGGTGAGGTCGTTCTTCACGACGGCGCCTTCGGGCGCCTTTACCGGGAATTCGACGACGTAGGTGTTCGCCGAGGAAAGCGACTGGCCCACTTCGGGGAAGTAGGGGACCTTCTGGTCTTTCAGCATCTGGAAGAGCGAATCCGTGGCGGCGATGCGCACGCGGCGGAGGTAGTACTTGGCATGGCGCGGGTGGAGTCCCGAGGACGAGTCCACGGTCTGCGAAAGGTTCCCGGAGGGCTTCACGCATGTGACCGCCATCGACGCCGAAATGCCGAAGCGTTTGGCGTACTCCTGGTTCACTTCGATGGCGCGGTCGCGGAGTTTGCGGAGCATCGCCTCGTCGCGGACCGCGGCGCAGTCCCACTGGCCGGTGATCGAAACGCCGAGGAGCCGTTCCGCGTCGCAGTTCTTCTTCCACTCCTTCGAGAGATAGGGGAAGTTGGTGAGAGTCGACTGATAGGTGCCGAGGATCGCCGCGAGGCGCACCTTGCGCATGAGCGATTCCTCGGTGTCGTCGGCACGCGCCACGATCTCCGAAAGATTGCAGAATTCCTTGGGCTGGAGCAGAATCTCGCCGCACGGGTTCGTGCCGATCTTCCCGATCTCCTCGCCGAGGAACGAAACACGCCGCGCGGGAAGCTGGAGGGGAAGACTGCCGCGGTTGAAGATGCCGCGTTCGCCGGTGCGGCTCTTGACGAGCGAAAGCCATTCTTCGAGGAAGACCTCGGAATTCGGTTTTTCCGTGTAGACCGCGGAATTATTGGCCATCGCGCGCTGGGGCTCCGTCATCCAGAACTGGCCCATTTTCGCTTCGCGCATTTCCTGGTCATCGAGGTCGGAGAGCGAGATCATCGCGCTCCGGCGCACGCCGCCGGAAACCACGATCTCGCCGATCTTACAGCAGAGGTCGTGCACGTCGAGGTTCGAAAGGCGCTTGCCCTGGCGGGCGAAGATGCGCGCACGGGCGAAGGAGAGCAGGGCGCGGAGGGGTTCTGGGCCGGAGCTCTTGCCGCCCATCGTGGCGAGGCGCGCGCCCGCCGGACGGAGGCCGGAATAATCAAAGTCGACGTCCTTCCCGTCGAACCATGTCTTGAGGCCGACGGTGAGTGCGTCGCACCACCCCTCCTTGCTGTCGGGAATCGCAAACGTCTCGAGTTTTTTTCCGGTCTGCTTTTTGATCTGCGGAAGCTGTTGGACGTACTGGCTCTCCACGGAGTAGCCGGCGCCCGTGCCGCACATCGAGATGTACATCATTTCCGCAAAGTCCTCGAGCTTGGTCGGCGCGGTGAATGAACAATTGAACGCGGCGACATTCGTCTTGCCCGCCGCCTTGCCCGCGAACTGGAGGAGCCGCATCGACGGCATCGCTTCCTGCCGGAGGATCCCCTCGCGTACTTCCGCGTACTCGGCCTCGGTGAGTTTTCCGCCGAGGTTCTCCTTCATGAAGTTCACGTAGCGGTCGACGGTCTCGATCCACGTCTCACGCCGTCCCTCTTCGGGGATCCACCGCGAGTAGGTGCGGTAGTAGACGAACTCGGCGAGCTGATTTTTGAAATACGATTTGCTCTCTTCGGCGAGCTTACGGACGTGTTCGGGGATCTCGCGCTTCTTTTCGCGGATCTGCGCGCGGTCGCTGCGGTACAGGATGTATGCCTTGGCCGTTTTCGCATAATCCATAAGGATCAGCTGGGTTTCGACGGCATCCTGGATCTCCTCGATGGTCGGCACATGGTCCTTCTGAAGTTTTTTCGCGAGCATCGCAATCACCTGGTCGGAGACCTTCTCCGCGTCTTCGCGCGAGCGGATCTCGCCCGTCACCGTCATCGCCTTCGCAATGGCGTTCGTGATTTTATTCTGATCGAATGCCGCGATTCTTCCGTCCCTTTTCCTTACTTCTTTGAACTCGTGTCTGCCGAACATTTTTGGGGTGAGTGTTTTATTTTGTTTTCGACGTATGACCATTTTACCGCCTGGGGCGGGCAAGTGAAAGGGTGTGGATAGCGGACTACGACAACTTCAGCGGGGGAAGTCAAACCTTGCGAGTTTTCCGAGGGAATTTACGAGATAAAAAGTATTGTCGGAGGGGTTGTAAAGGGGGAGGGTCCCGGTCGCCACGGCCGTGAAGTTCCTGAGGCCGAAATCCATGAGGTCGAGGAAGACGACGCGGTCCGGGTAGACCACGAAAAGGTGCGTGCGATCCCCGTACCAGAGAAGCCCCTGCGCTTCCGGGACGTCGGGGATGTTGAAACGGCCGTAGGTCATGGCGTCCGTGAAGGGGAAAAGATCCAGACTTCGCGCGCCGAGCGCGCCGAGCGCCGAGCCGTCGTCCGCCACCGCGAAGGAGCGCACGCCGTCGTCGAGCTTCGTGAATGATTCTCCGTTCACGTCATAGCGCCAGAGCGTGCCGTCGTGCTGGAGCACCGCCACGGCGTCCGTGCCGATCCACCGGACCTCCGCGGCCGTTCCGGGAATGGTCGAGGAGCTTCGGGTGACGGTCTGTGCCGCGCGGTCGTAGATGACGAGGGACAATGCGCCGGTTTTTTCCGCGTATCTCGTCCAGGCAATCGCGGATGGAGCGATCGCGAACGCGCTGCCGAAGACGACGCCCGCGGGCGCGGCGGCGATCACGGTCGTCGTCGCGCGCGACGCGTCAAAGAGGAAGGCGTGCGACGCATCGAGTGCGAAAATCTGCAAGGCGTTCGCAGGGTCGATCGCCGCGCGCGCGGCGAAGGGGATCGGTACGCTGACCGCCGTCGGTGCGACGCCCGCGTTGTCCGCGGAGTTCTCAAAGCGGTAGAGTGTCGCGGCGCCCGTCGTCGCGTCGCGCACGAGCGCGTCCTCGAGATTTGCTCCGGCGTCGATCAGCGTGCCGTGCGCGATCGTCTTGCCTTGCCACCTGATCGCGTTCGCGGGCGTCTGGACGATCACCGCGCCCCCTCCCGCAAAATAATTCTTTACGGTGCCGGTCGAGACCGAAGCGGGCACCGCGGGGATGAGCACCGCGTTCTTGAGCGCGGTGACGAGCGCGGGCGTGACCGCCGCGTTTTCCCGCCAGGGGAGGTAGCCGTCCTTGCCGAGCGCGACTGAGTACGTTCTCGGGAAAAGATTCGAAATAAGCGTCCCCTTGGAAAGGAATCCCGATTGATTCTGCACGGGTTTGCCGTCGAGCGTGATCGAGGCATCCGAGGGGAAGGAGCGGAGATAGATCGCGCCCACCTTCTCCGCGCGGAAGGTACCGAAATCAAAGCGCCATCCTTCGGCGTAAAGCACGACGGTGGTCCCGATAAGGAGGAAAAGGGCCGTCAGGACGTAAAAAATGGCCCTTCGTGTCCGGCGCGTCATATGCCCTCGATTGTAGAGGATACATGCTTTTTCCTCAAGTGTCGGCGAGATTGCGCGCCCCGCATTGCCGCCGTGCCGCCGCCGACCATGGTATACTCTAAGTGTCCCGTTGCCAGATCTCGGATCAAGCAATTTAAAAGGGGCAGGCGATAGTACCACGGTCCGTGGATCGCGGTTGAGCCAACCCACATGGCGCAATGCCAGAGATCGGACGGGATACCTAAGGCACCGAACTTCGCGTTCGGTGTTTTATGTATCCGCCGCGCTCCGTTGCGCCGCCTACGCCATCGCGTCGATCTTCGCGGCGAGGATAAAGTCGTTCTCGGAAAGTCCGCCGACGGCGTGCGTGTTGAGCTCGAGACGGACCTTGTTATAGAAAACGTGAATGTCGGGGTGGTGGCCTTCCGCTTCCGCGATCGCGGCGATCTTGTTCACGAAGATCATTGCCGCCGCGAAGTCGGCGAAGGCGAACTCGCGTACGAGGTGCGCCCGATCGGGAGAGGTCCATCCGGGAACGTCAGCGAGATAATGGTCGACGTGCGCCGCGTCGAGCGGGGGCATGCCGCCTTCGCAGGGGACGCAGTGTTTTTCAAGAAATGATTCCTGCGGCTGAGGCATCGTGATGGTGGGACGGTTGAACGGGGAGACGACGGTTTTTCAGAAGCTTCCGCTACCGACGTGGAAGGCGGTGCCGACGATCGTGCCGAGGATATAACTCGCGCCGGCGGTGCCGAGCATGAGGAGTACCGATTCCGTGATGTCGTGCCAGAAGGCGCGGTCGAACACCGTGGCGCTGAAGAACGTGAAGGCGGCGAGGAGGAAGATGCCGACCGTGGTCGACGCCGCGAACGCGGGGAGCATCGCGTGGAGCAGGAAGTAGGGGAGCGCGAGGAGAATGACGGAAGCAAGATACGAGACGCCCGTCACGATCGCGGAGGCGAACGGCGTCTTTTGCGGATCTTGTTTCGCCTGGAGATACGCCGCGGACCCCATGGATATCGCGGCGGAGAAGCCGACGATCACGCCGGAGATACCGGCGATGAGCGTTTCGTGGGTGACGCCGAGAAACCCGGCGTGCACGCCCGTGATTTCGACGATCGCGTCCGCAAGGCCGAGCGCGACGAAACCGAGGTAGGCGACGCGCCTTTCCTGGAGGGAACCGATGAGCGACTGCTCGTGTGTCTTTTCGTCTTCGATGATCGCGAGAAGCGTGACGCGATGCTCTTCGGGGATCCGGGGGAGGATGCGCTCGTAATCCTCCACAGAGGCCTTTTCGTGCGTTTCGAGGAGCTTGCTCACGAAAGTGACGCCGAAAAAGACGCGCATGAGCGGCATGACGCGGAGGGAGAACGCATACGGTCGCGGATCCTCGCCCGGGAGAAGCGATTTCCAGAATTCATAGTGGCCCTTTTCCTGAAGGGAAAGCTTTTCGAGGAGCTCGCGGTTCGCGGGTTTCTTCTCGCGCAGGGCGAGTTTGTGATAGACCAGATGCTCGGTAAGCTCTTTTCGGGCGTTCGCGCGGTAGAGGTTCTCCATATATTCCATTGTACCGTATACTATAGATATGAAAAGGATAGGACTCGCGCTCTCGGGCGGAGGCGCGCTCGGCATCGCGCATATCGGCGTACTCCGCGCGTTCGTGGACGAGGGCATACCGGTCGACTGCATTGCGGGCACGAGCGCGGGGGCGATCGTCGCCGCGGGGTACGCGTTCGAAGTCCCGCTCGAAACGCTCACGCGCAAGGCGGGCGAGATCAACTGGTATACCATGGCGAGCCTTCCCGACTCGAAGCTTGGCATCGCGTCCAACCGGAAGATCGAGGAGATCATGCGGAGCATGGTGAAGGACGCGAACCTCAGGGACGCCGCGATCCCGCTTGCGGTCGTCGCGACGGACATCGAGGGAGGGGATGAGGTGGTCTTCCGCGAAGGCGTCGCCGCGGTCGCGGTCCGCGCAAGCGCGTGCATTCCGGGACTCTTCGTGCCGGTTACGATCGGCGGGAGGAAGTTCGTGGACGGCGGCCTCACGGAGCATCTGCCGCTCTCGCCGCTCCGGAGCATGGGTGCGGAAGCGCGGATCGGCGTGAACGTGATGCCGTGGCACGCGCGCCGCGAAGTGCGCAACGTGATCGACGTGATGGTGAACTTCGTGAGCATCCTCGCGAGCCATCAGCGCCATCTCGTGCCGCTGAACGCGGATCTTCTGATCGAGCCGGACCTCGCGGCCTACAGCGTATCGGATTTCGGGAAGGCGGACGCGCTGATCGATGAGGGCTACCGCGCGACGATGGCGAAGATGCCCGAGATCCGCCGGCTTGCGGGACTCGCCCCGCACGGGAAGAAGGAAAATATCCTCCGGCGTTTCATCCGCTGGCTCAGGAGCTAGGCCGCTTCCGTGGTTGCTCTGCTGCGGCCTTGATCGCCTTCACGATTTCCGGGAAGGTCGCGACGCGGAAGTGGCCGCGTTTGCTCTTATATATGGTGATCTTCGCGTGTGGAAGCTTTGCACGGTATTTTTCAGCGTGAGCCGGGGGAACCACGGCGTCGTCGCGCGAGAAGAAAAGGTGGAGATTCTTGGCCTGTTTTTCAAAAAGGCGCAGGCTCCCTTTCAGCGGAAAGCCGCCGGCAAATTCATCGCCGCCCGCGTTACTGTCGAACGGGGGCGCGACAAGAAACGCGCCTGCGATATTCCTTGGAAACGCGTGGCGGGAAAGATATTGCGCGAGGAATACGCCGCCGAGCGAGGAGCCGATAAGAATGACGCCGTCGCGGAGATGGGGGAGGTAGCGTTCAAAATGAATCTCCCAGTCCCCATAGCGTGCATTGTCCTGGAGCGGCATCCGCGGCCGGATGATCTGGAATTTTCCGCCGAGCTTTTCATCGAGATACTCGCCGCTCCAACCGCGCCATTTTTCGACGGAGACCTTCCTATTTTTCAGGAAGCGCACATACTCCTTCCGCGTTTTGAACGCTTCGCCGCCGTGGATCAGGACGATCTGCGGTTTGCGTCTCTTCTTCCTCGTGTTCTTCATGGTCGGGCCGCCGGGAATCGGACCCGGTCTAAACGCACCCCATGCGCTCGTACTACCGGTATACTACGGCCCGCAACGCCTATCACTATACGACCTTTGACTCGATTCTCGCAAGGGGTGTATATTAAAGAAAAACTATGGCAACCGCTCCAAGGTTCGAGAGGCCGAATAATGAAGTGCCGAGATCCGGCAGTATGGGGAGTCAGTTCGGCAAATATGTCGGGGGCACGGAGATTAATCTGCCCCCCGACAAAAGGTGGATGAAGACATTGGCGCACAACCTCATCCAAGTATTCCCCGACGCCAATTTTCAGGTCGTCCTCGACTTCATTACCTCGCTTCCCGAGGATCAGAGGGGTCTGGTGGCAAAGGAATTGTTGGAGACCATCGAAACGCATCCGCACGGAGTTTTGCGCGCGAAGGATCAGGAGGGCGCGCTTATGGATTGCATCGATGAGGTGAAAAGGAAGCATTTAAAAGCCGAGACCGTTCAATAACGAAGCGACAATAAAAATCCCCGCACAAGTCGGGGATTTTTTTACGCCGCGACGGCCGCAGGCGCTTTCTTCTTTCTGACGAGCGGCGCCTTGCTCTGTGTCCTCAAGCAACCGGTGCAGATAAGCTTCCGCGCGCCATCCACTTTGGCGTACTGGAGGTTGGGGTATTTGCGGCTCCAATTCACGGGATTGAACTTACCGCGAAGTTTCTTCCGCGCCCCGACCATCTTCGATCCTTTTCCGCAGAGTGCGCACTGTCTCATAGGAGATGAGTATAAGGTAAACGGGTCATTTTTGCAAGCGCGGCGCGGGTCGGGATCAGTCAGCCGTTATTCGGCCTTCACTTCGAGCTTTTTGGTGCGCCGCTTGTTCGCTTTGGGGAGGCGGACGGTCAGGATGCCGTTTTTAAAGGTGACATTCGCGCCCTCGGGGTCGACTTCCTGGGGAAGGATGATGGAGCGGGCGAAGCGGCCCCAGTAGCACTCGCGGTAGAGGTAGTCCTCGTCCGCGGCCTGGGTTTCGCGCCGCCGCGCGCCCTTGATCGAAATGGAGTCCGAGGTCACATTGATGTCGATATCGTCCGGCTTCACGCCCGCGATCGCGGACTCGACGACGATCTCCGCGGGCGTCTGATAGACGTCCACGGTGAGCTGGCCTTCCGGCTCGTCCTCGGTCCAGCCTTTCATCTCCTCTTTCGGTTCCGCTTTTGTCCTCGCGCGCGACGCGACCGCGCCCATGTCGGCCTTCGCAAGCTCGACTTCGTACGCCGGCTCTTCCTCGACGGGCTTCATGCCCGCCGCGAGGGACTCGAAAAATTTTTCATCCTGTGGTTCCATTGGGGTATCTGAGCTTTTCGAAATCGTTTAACACGAAGAATCCCACGGCAAGGAGAAACACTGCCGTATAGGCGATCTCTCCGTAGTCCAGTATAAGGGAGTTGAATGCCGCGTGCAAGAATGTGGCGAGGGCGAGGCCCCAGAGTACGCTACGGACCACGGTGCCGCGCGCCACGCCTTTCGCCCAATGGTAGCCCACGATCGCCGAGGTGAGCGTGTGGAGGAGCGTGGCTCCCACGAAGCGGACGGAGCCCATCTGGAATGCCGCCGCCGCAAGCGCGAGGCCCGACGAGGCGAGGGGAAGATTCGCGATCGTGCCGATGTTCTCGAGCGTCGTGAATCCAAGCGCCGCGACGATGAGGTAGATCATGTGATCGACGGGATCCTTTCTGATAACGGAGCTTTTCCCGACGGCAAAATACGCCGCGGCGAATTTAAGGACCTCCTCGATCGCCGCGAGGACGGCGAGCGAACCGAGCGAGAGCGCGGCGATCCCCGCGCCCTGCGCCGCGCGGGTCCACGCCTCTTCGACCACGATCGCAAAGAACCCGAACGCGATCCCCGCAAAGAACGTGAGCGCGATCATGCGGCCCGGTTCGGGATGCGTCTCTTCGCTTAGATAGAAGATGAGCCACGCAAATCCGGGCAGGAGACCGACCGTGAGCGCAATGACGATGAGGGTGAACATTTACCAGGGTTCCACCATGAGCATCCGCCCGGGCCGGAAGATACCCCAGATTTCCTCCGTAATGAAGGGCATGAAAGGATGGAGCAGGGCAATCGCGTCGAGGAAGAGGTGCTCGAGGAGGGCGTAGCTCTCCGCCTTCTCTTCGGCCGTGCCTTCGCGGAGGTTTTTCTTTTCCGCCTCCACCACGACGTCCGCGAGCGTGTGCCAGAGGTAGTGGTAGAGTTTTTCTCCTGCGAGATGGAATTCGAACGCATCAAGATGCGCGTCCACTTCGCGCTTGAGCGCCGCGAGCGCCTTTGCCTCGTCGCGCGCCGCGATTTTTTCCGCGTCCGCGACCGCGGCGGCGCCCACAATGCCGTGAGTTCCATCTGCGCCGCCCGGGCGGTTCATTTCAAGAAAACGCGCGATGTTCCAGAGTTTCGTCGAGAAGTTGCGGTAGCCGCGGATGCGGTCCTCGGAAAGTTTGAGGTCGTTGCCGGCCGAGGTTCCGATCACGAGCGAAAGGCGCGTGGCGTCCGCGCCGTACTTGTCGGCCATTTCGAGGGGATCGATGCCGTTGCCTTTGGACTTCGACATTTTCTGTCCCTTCGCGTCGCGCACGAGGCCGTGGAGGTACACCGTGCGGAAGGGGACCTGCCCCGTGAGCGCCGAGGACATGAGGATCATGCGTGCCACCCAGAAGAAGAGGATGTCGTATCCCGTTTCAAGGATGGTGTTGGGGAAATAGGCGGCAAGGTCGCCCTTTTCCTTTTCGGTCTGCGGGGGCCATCCGAACACGGAGAACGGCCAGAGGCCGGATGAGAACCAGGTGTCCAGGGTGTCAGGGTCCTGCTTCCATCCTTCGCCCGCGGGCGCCGCGGCACCGACGAAGGTCTCCGCGCCACGGTACCACACGGGGATGCGGTGGCCGAACCATATCTGGCGCGAGATGCACCAGTCGTGAAGATGGTCGATCCAGTTGAAATATATTTTTTCGAAGTGCGCGGGCACGATCTTTATGCCGCCGCCCCGGACCGCGTCGCGCATGTGCTCCTTGAGGGTCGCGGTCCTGCCGGCCGGGTCTGTGAACGCCTTGTCCACGGCGATGAACCACTGAAGCTTGGGCAGGGGTTCGATGATCGCGCCGGTGCGCTCGGCGGTCGCCACACTTTGCGGCACTTCCTCTTCTTTTTCGATGAGGCCCGCCGCGCGGAGTTCCTCCACGATCCGTTCGCGCGCTTCGGCGGTCTTCATGCCATTCAGCGGGCTTCCTGGCGCGGCGGCGATCGCCATCCGCGCGCGTTCGTCGATCACGGGGACGAGCGGGAGCCGGTGCCTCTGCGCCATCTCCCAGTCAATCGCACTGTGCGCCGGAGTGACGCCGAGGGCTCCCGTGCCGAAATCCTTCTCCACGGCCTCATCCGCGATCACCCTCAGATGGAGCGGCACGCCGCAAAAGACGACGTCATACTCCTTGCCGACGAAGTCGCGGTAGCGTGCGTCCGAAGGATGGACGGCGACCGCCGTGTCGCCGACCTTCGTTTCGGGGCGCGTGGTCGAGATCGCGATGGGGAACGGCGTGCCGTCCGCAAGGGTCCCGTAGCGGAACGTGTAGAGCATCGCCGTGCGCTCCTCATGGACCACTTCGTCGTCCGAGATCACAGTCTGCCCCTTCGGATCCCAGTTCACCACGCGGTCGCCGCGGTAGATGAGGCCGAGGTCGTGGAGCTTCTTGAACGCGGTGCGGACCGCGCGTTCGCGCGTGTCGTCGAGCGTGTATGCCTCGCGGCTCCAGTCAAGCGAGGCGCCCATGCGCTTCACCTGCGTCACGATGAAGTCATGACTCTTTCTCGCGTAGTCGTTCACGCGCCGGAGGAATTCCTCGCGGCCGAGATCGTGGCGGCTTTTCTTTTCCTCTTTCTGCAGGAGCTTCTCCACTTTCGACTGCGTCGCGATCGCGGCATGATCGGCGCCCGGTACCCAGAGCGTGCGCTTGCCTTGCATGCGATTCCGCCGCGCCAAGATGTCCTCAATAACGAGCATCGCCGCATGGCCGATGTGGAGTTCGCCTGTCACGTTCGGAGGGGGGAGGATCATGGAAAACACCTCCGCGTCCTTTTTGGCGACGCCCTTTTCGACGCAGACATCGGGATTCGCGTAGCCGGCGTCATCCCATGCCTTCGCGATGCGGGTCTCAACCTCCTTGATATCGTAGCGTGATTCCATGGCTAATGGCGTATAATACACCGATTATAACCGAAACCGGCCTTTCTGTCGTATAATAGATGAACCATAAAGGTCGCGGAAACAAACCTATTTATTCATTCAAATGATGGAAGAGCAAAAAGGCGAAAAGGGGGAAGCGGCGAAGAAGGGCGGCGAGTGCCCGTGCTCCTGCGGCATGTGCGCGGCGGGCTCCTGCGGCGCCGGTTCCTGCATGGCCCACTGCCACGGGATGCACGGGTGCTGTATGGGCGGACCCTGCGGCATGTGCGCCGGACGCGGGCGCCGGATCATCCGGGTCGTGATCGGTCTCATTATCCTTGCGGTGGTCTTCTGCATCGGCGTAAGGATCGGCGAGATGAAGGATGCGGCGTACGGCTACGGTGCGGGCTACGGCTGGCATCCGGCCGCCGCGCGCATGATGGGCGGCTACTATGCCGGCTATCAGGTGCGGACGCCCGGGACGACCTCGACCGCTCCCGTTCCTGCGCAATAGCGCGGAACGGCGGAGGCCCGAAGGGGAATAAAAAAAACCGGAGCGGATGCTCCGGTTTTTTGTCGCCGCGGCCGTCTTAGGCCTGGGGCGCCGCGGGTTGCTCCGGCGTCGCCGGCATGCTCGCCGGTGCGGCGGTCTGCGGGGCGGCGGTCTGCGGGGCGGTTGCCGCTCCCGTGCAGGTGCACGTCGCGTCGCTACACTTGCCGTCTGCATTGTGCGGGTGGCCGCACATCGGACACTTGTTGTCGTCCATGATAGTTGTTGTCCTGCGGTTTATTGCTGCGACCTTTTGCCCTAAGAGTAGGACGCGCCCAAAGAAAAAAATAAGCTCCCGTGGACGTACGTTCAGTATCGCATATGAGGACGATACGTCAACTCGCGGCGCGCGTCGCGGTTGGCACGCGCGCGCATCCGCGGTAAGCTTTCCATATGACGCCGTTCGAAGCGCGCTACCGCGAGCTGAATCCGGAACAAAAAGAGGCCGTCGACACGCTTGAGGGGCCCGTGATGGTGATCGCGGGACCGGGCACGGGGAAGACCGAGGTGCTTACCATGCGCATCGCGAACCTCCTGCACAAGAAGAAGACCGTGCCGGAACGGATCCTCGCGCTTACGTTCACGGAGGCGGGCGCCATCACGATGCGCCGCCGCCTGTCGGAGCTCGCGGGACGGGAGGCCTACCGCACGGAGATCGCGACGTTCCACGGCTTCGCAAACCGCGTGATCCGCGATTACCCCGATTATTTCCCGCGCATCGTGGGCGCCGCGAGCATCACGGAGATAGACCAGGTGAGGATTCTCCGCGACCTTATCGACACTCTGCCGCTCGCGGAACTGCGTCCCTTTGGGGATCGTTATCTTCACCTGCGGACCGTGCTTCGCGCGATCGGCGAGGTCAAACAGCAGGGGGTGCCTCCGGACGAATTTGCGGTGATCGTGCGCGAAGAGAAAGAAGCGTTCTATGCGAATCCCGACCTCGTAAACGAATCGGGGAAGTACGAGGGGAAGATGAAAACAAAGTACGCGTCGCAGGCGAAAAAGATCGCGCGGAATCTCGAACTCGCGGAAATCTACGCCGCCTACCAGGCCGCACTCCAAAATGCACGGCAGTACGACTTCAGCGACATGATCATGGAGGTCGCGCGGGCCCTTCAGGAACGCGAGGAGATGCGCCGCGTGCTCCGGGATGCCTACGATTATTTCCGGGTGGATGAACATCAGGACACGAACGACGCGCAGAACCGCATCATCGAGTTGCTTGCGGACAGAGAAGAAGATGACCGCGCGGGAAGCGCCGCCGCCGGCGCGGGGCCGAACCTTTTCGTGGTGGGGGACGAGCGTCAGGCCATTTTCCGCTTCCAGGGAGCTTCCATAGAAAATTTCCATTATTTCAGCCGGAAATATCGCGGCGTGAAACTTATCTTCCTCCGCGCGAACTACCGTTCGACGCAGGCGATCCTCGATGCCGCGCAGGGCGTCTCGCCGCGCGAGGCGTCGCTCGTCGCGAAGGCCGGGCATTTTGCGCCGCGCGAGGAGCCGCCCGCGCATCTTGCCGCGCTTTCCTCGCCCGACGCGGAATATTTCTTCATCGCGCGGAAGATAAAGGAGTTGATCAGGGGCGCCGCCGGCCGTTCGACGCTACGCGCGCCCTCCGCCGTGCCGGAAGAGATCGCGGTGCTCTATCGCGACAACCGCGACGCCGCGCCTCTCGCGCGCATGCTTGAAAAGGAGGAGGTGCCGTACGTCATCGAGTCGGACCAGGACGTGCTGGGCGATCCGGAGATCCGGAAGCTCGTCCGTATTCTCCGCGCCGTGGAACATTTCGGCAATGATGTCGCGCTCGCGGAGGCGCTCCATGCGGATTTCCTCGGCATTGCGCCGATCGACATCTACAAACTCGCTTCCTTCGCGGCGCGGAACCGGAAAAACCTCCATGACGCCATGCGCTCCGACACCGTGCTCGAGGCGGCGGGAATCGACGATCCCGCGGCGCGCGCGGCGCTCACCGCGCTCTTTGCCAAGTTTTCCTCGTGGAAGCGCGCGGCGGAGAATCAGGGCGCGGCGGACGCGTTCGAAACCATCGTGCGTGAGTCGGGATTTCTCGCCCACCTCCTACGCCATCCGTCGGCCACGGAGGAGCTCGCCAAGCTTCACGCGCTCTTCGATCTTCTGAAGTCGTTCGTGGAACGGAAGAGGGACTACACGCTCGCGGAGTTTTTCGCCCACCTTGATCTGATGGGGGAGCACGGCGTCGCGCTCAAGAATGCGGGGACCCTGCGCCTACCGGGCCGCGTGCGCCTCATGACCGCGCACCGCGCGAAGGGGCAGGAGTTTGATTACGTGTTTATCATGAACGCGGTTGACCGCAAGTGGGGGTCGCGCTTTCACCGCGAGACGATCAAGATCCCTGATGCGGTGTACCGCGTGCTTGCGGCGGCTCCGGATGCCGCGGTCGCGGCTCCGGCCACGGAGGCGCGGGACGAGGCCGCGTCGGACGACGACGCCGACGAGCGGAATGTGTTCTACGTCGCGCTCACCCGCGCGCGCCGCGAGGTTTTCGTGACGCTCGCGCGCACCGATCGCGAAGGAAAAGAACAGCTTCCGTCCAAGTTTATCGCCGAGCTCCGCGACGACCTGCTCGCGCCGTACGACGCCGCGCCGTACGAGCGTGAACTCGCGGCGCACGGCGAACTGGCATTCCGCGCGCCCGCCCCGCGCACGCCGGAACTGAAGGACAGAGAGTTCCTGAACGCGCTTTTCGCGGAGCAGGGGATCTCCGTCACCGCGCTCAATAATTATCTGGAATGCCCGTGGCAGTATTTTTACCGGAACCTGATCCGCATCCCCGAGGCGCCGAACAAGCATCTTTCGTTCGGGAACGCCGTGCACGCCGCGCTCAAGAGCTGGTTCGACGCGTTTGATGCGGGCGACGATCGCGGCGCCGCGCGGCTCATCGCGCGGTTCGAAGAGGCGCTTGCGCACGAGCCGATCCGCGAGGACGAATACGAGGAAGCGCTCGCGAAGGGGCGGGCGGCGCTTGCCGCGTTTTACCGCGAATACCGCGCGTCGTGGGATGGCGCGAGTCCCGCGCATACGGCCGAGAACGAAGCGCGGGTGGACGGCGCCTCGGTCGGCGACGGCACGCCGATCAACGGCAAGCTCGACCGGATAGAATTTCCCGCGAGCGATCCGGGTGCGGGGGCGGGCGCGGGGAACCGCGCGGCGGCGCTCCCCGCGGCGGCGCTCCCTGTGGCGCGCGTGATCGATTACAAGACCGGCAAGCCGAAGACGCGCAACGTGATCGAGGGCAACACGAAGGATGCCGACGGCAATTACAAGCGCCAGATCGTATTCTACAAGCTCCTGCTCGACAAGGCAGGGAAGTGCGACATGAAGGAGGGCGTCATCCAGTTCGTGGAGCCGGACGAGCGCGGCACGTTCCACCGCGAACCGTTCTCGGTGGCGCCGGAAGAAACCGCGGCGCTCGAACGCGAGATCATCCGTGTGGCCAAGGAAATCCGCTCGCTCGCGTTCTGGGATACGACCTGCGGCGACCCCGAGTGCGAGTATTGTGAACTGCGGCGGGAGATGGGCGCGACGGTCGCGTGACGGCGGCGACGGAGGTGCACGTGCGCCCGCAATTGACCTTCTGGCGAGCCTGCGGTATAACGATTTTGGCTCTTGCAAGATTTTAAGAGCGAATCTTTCTCCTAGGGGGAGAAAATGAGTAATGTTGCAAGTATGAGTGGCGCCGCCACCACGTTGTTGCGCGACTTGTTCAACCGTCGCGCGAAAGAGTTTTTTGGAAAGCTGGCGGTTGAGGTCGACGAGGATCTCAAGAAGAAAAAAACGGCCATCCACGCACGGGTATGCGAGATTCAAACCCTTGCCGGCGCGGCCCGCCTTGATCCCGATCTCCTTTTCGGCATATGCGTCGGCGTTGAGAAGGATCTGAAGGCGCTTCTCGATCTGCACAATCAGCGCGAGAGTTTCCGTCGGGGAGGGACTCTCTCGCCAGGGGTGCAAGGAGAGCATCGAGGTGGCGTTGTAAGTCCGTGCCATCTCTAATTTAACCGCGGCGTTTTGGGGATGGGGCGGCACAACGATGCCGCCCTTTACATATCTACCCGCTTCGCACTGCACGGGCGAGCGTCCTTGCGCGGCGACATAATCGAGGTTATGATACGGCCAGCCGATTAAGGCCGGAGTTCAATTCTTCCAAAGAAAGGAGAAGGTATGCCGCGTTCAGCAATAAAGCGACGGTTGGAAGCCGCCATGGCGGAGGCGGAAAACATCCAGGCTCTCGCAAGAGGCGTACCGGGTTTTGTGCTCGCGCCGGGAACCTGGAATTTGCTTGAGTTCGCATTCCGCGACCGGCGTGCCGCCGCCCGCGTGGAGAATGTTTGGGAGCGACAACTCGCGCTCGAAGAAGTTGTCGACGTCTATTATGCGGCTGCCTGGGATTTGCGGCTCGCACTCGTAAATTTTTTCCGGGAAGGGGTCCCGGAATTCAGGAAGCAGCTCGGACGATTGCGGTTGGATGCTGACCTTGCCATCCGCATCAGTGCTCGCCTCAGCGAGTTTGGGACACTGGCGTACGGCAATCGCGCACGGCATAATCTTCATCTCCTCCGGTGGCAGTACATTGCGGTCGGAGAGATGATGCGCGATCTTGCGATACAGCAGGAGGGGAGGAAGGCGCAACGCTATAGCGCCTCCTTTGACCTTCGGCGGCGCCTCGCGGCGCGAAGGATTGCCGCCAGCCCAAATTGATTTCCCGATGGATAAAATTACGGGCAGCCGAGATGGCTGCCCCTTTTTGTTCCCACTTTTGTTTCCCCGCCTTTATTTCACCGCGCCCCGCCGCGCCGCTCCGCGCTCGCCTTCGCCCGCCGCCGTTTTCCTGCTACGATAAAGGCATGCTCTACAGTCCCCGCATCCGTGCCGCGCTCGCCTTCGCCCTCAAGGTCCACGAAACGGACCAGAAGCAGAAGCGCAGGGGGAAGGACGTGCCGTACATCGTGCACCCCGCCGCCGTGGGGATGATCCTCTCGCGCGCCGGGGCGGACGAGGACACGGTGATCGCGGGCCTCCTTCATGACACGATCGAGGACAGCGCGCCCGACTACCGCGTGACGCGCCCGATGATCGAGGACCTTTTCGGCGCGCGCGTGGCGGACCTTGTGACGAGCGTGACGGAGGCACCGAAGAGTGTGCCCTGGGAGTCGCGCAAGGAGGAGGCCCTCGCGCACATCGCGGAGTATTCGCACGAATCCCTGCTCCTCAAGTCGGCGGACACGGTGAGTAACGCGGGCGATCTTGTGGACGACTGGAAGCGGGAAGGCGACCGGACCTTCGCGCGGTTCGCCATCGGGAAAGAGCGTTTCGTCGGAAACTACCGGCGCGTGATCGCCGCCCTGCTCGCGGTATGGGACGGGAATCCGCTTGCGGAGGATCTGCGGGCGCTCGGAGAGGAGCTCGGGAAGATGGGATAGAGACGGGCTAGCGGCGGCGCGGGCGACGGCGCTTTTCGAGCGCGAGCGCTATCTGCCGGTCGAGGAATCCGGGGAACGTCATGCCGATGCGGTCCACGATGCGCGGGAGGAGGCTGGTTTCCGTGAGGCCCGGAATGGTATTGATCTCGAGGAAATAGAGGCGGCCGCGGCGGTCGAGGATGAAATCGGCGCGGGTGAGGCCGTCGCAGCCGAGCGCGGCATGCGCCCTGACGGCATCGCGCGCGACGCGCTGCCGCACGGCGGCGTTCACGCGCGCGGGACAGATCTCCTTCGTACGCGCGTCGGCGTACTTCGCGCGATAGTCGAAGAAATCGCGCGCGGGAACGATCTCGATCGGCGGCAGGACGGCGAGGGGCGTGCGGCCCGTATTGCCCATGACGCCGCAGGTGAGCTCCGTGCCACGGATGTATTCCTCGACGAGCACGGTGCGGTCTTCGCGGAAGGCGCGCCGGAGCGCCGGACCGAGGTCCTTTTTACGGTGCACGACGGCGACGCCGATGCTCGATCCGGAGGCGTTCGGCTTCACGACGCAGGGTATTTTGATTGCCGTGCGTTCCTTGGCCGTCGGCAGCTTCGTGAAGACGATCCGCTTCGGTGTGCGGATGCCCTGCGCGGCGGCGAGCGCCGAGGCCTTCGCCTTGTCCATCGCGAGGGCGCTCGCGAGGACGCCGGAACCGGTATAGGGGAGGCCCGTAGCTTCGAGGAGGGCCTGCACAGTGCCGTCCTCGCCGAACCTGCCGTGCATGCCGATGAAGGCGACGTCGAATCCCTTTGGGATGCGCTCGGCGCCCGTTTTGAATATGAAGAGCTCCGTCCGGTATTTGTCTTTCGGCAGGGCCTTCGCCACCTGGGCGCCGGTGCGGAGGGAGACCTCGCGTTCGCTCGAGGGCCCGCCGGCAAGGACGAGGACGTTGATCTTTTTTGCCATGACTGAAGTGTAGCGCGGCGGGGAGGGAGAGGGGAAGGTTTTGACATTCCCGGCCCGCGTGTGGCATAGTAGGCGAAGCTCGTAAGGGCGATTTTTTTGAATGACCCTTTTCAGAGGAGGGAATATGAGGTATCTGATGGGCGTTTTGGTGTTGTGCGGACTCTACCTCACGGTGCTCCTGAGCTTGCTTACCAAAGATGCGCTCGTGGTTGTGTTGACTGCGGTGTGCGCGGGAGTGGTCTTGGGGACGGGGCATGAGAGGTGGAAATTCAACTTCTGGGTTACGTCGATGGGGCTGGTAGGCATTTATATCATCAGCGCCATCATCGCATTGGGGTATCCCGCCCTTCAACGGCTTCCCGTGTGGGAGGCAACGAAATCGTTCCGCTTCATACTCGCCACGGTGCTATTCTTCGTATGCGCCGCTGCAAGTGGATTGAGGCCTACATGGAGGGATCATGACTCGAGGTAATGACGCCAGCATTAGCTGGCGCAACGTGGCGGTGCTCCTCGGCGTGAGCATTATCTATCTCACGCTCGTCGGCCTCTTCTTCGACCATATCCTTTTCTTGCTGGCGTCCTTCGTGTGCGCGGTTTCGGCGACTGTCGCGCGCAAGGGAGGATATTTCGGGAGGGAGGGGATTTTCACGTGGTGGATCCTTCTCGTCGCCGCTAGGATCATCTGGGGGATATGGGGTGCGTCGTGGACACTACCTCTGCCCTTCAGCCCGCCGCCGGGGTTTGCCGTGGGGACGCTCGGCGATACCGCACTCGGCGTCGCCATGTTCGCCTTCATGTACCTATGGGAAAGGTACGCGGAGCGCCTCATTGAAAGGAGGCGCGGAAAGGCGGTGTAGGTGTCGGTTCTTTCTTCAGGCCCCGGGGAATTTTCCGGGGCCTTTTGATTTTTGGGGACGCCGTTTTAAGAAAGTTTCAATCTTTTGCGTGGTATAATATAGACATGCAGAAGCGGCAACTCGGACAGTTTTTTACCGTCAATTCTGACTACATCCTGTCGGGGTTCTCGCCGCGCGTGAAGGGGAAGAAGATCGTCGATCCTTTTGCAGGGAGCGGCGACCTGTTGAAGTGGGCCCACAAGCATGGCGCGGCAAGCGTGAAGGGTTTTGATGTGGACAGACAATACGTGGATGGAAAAACGGTCTTTCTGCGCGACAGCCTGAAGGCGAACGAAGAGTATGATTTCGTACTCACCAATCCGCCGTATCTCAACGTGAACAAGGCCGCGCCCGCGATGAAGGAGAAATATTTCTCCTCTTCCCCGTACGAAGATCTTTATCAGATTTCCCTCGCCTCCATCCTGAAGAGCAGGGAGGGGATCGTGATCGTGCCGATCAATTTTCTCTCGGCGGAAAACTCGCGGAAAATCCGGGATCTCTTTTTGTCGACCCACAGAATAACGCGCATCAATTATTTCAAGCAGCGCGTTTTCCCCGATACGACCTATAACGTCATTGCGTTCCACTATCGCAAAGAAGGAAAAATTTTGGAAGCGCAAAATCCCAGGTTCGTGATCTATCCGGATGGAAAAGAATTCGACATAGAACTTCACCGGCGCGACGGCTGGTCCATCGGTGCCGAGGTTCTGCAACGGGCGCGGACGCCGAACTTCGCATCGATACAGAGATTGACCGAGGGGCACATTCGCGCGCAGCGCGGCTCGAGGAAGGTGGTGGGGGTGATCAATCACATCGCCGATCCAAGGACTGAATTTCAGGTGTCCGATGAAATGTACCGGTTGCTCAAGGGAAATATCATCTTCCTCCGCGCCATCGACAGCGGGAGCGACACGGGCAAGATCGATTTACAGGATATCCGCGAGTACGGTATCGATTGCCTAGTGAGCAAGCCGACGTCCAGGCACATGATCCAGCTGATCTTCCCCCGGCCGCCGGACATCGAAGTGCAAAAGGAATTAATTTCTGCGTTCAATAAGGACCTTGCCCGTTGGAGGGAGAAATATGATTCGCTGTTTCTCACAAACTACCGCGATAAAGATCGAAAGCGGATCGGTTTTGATTTCGTCTACGGCTACCTCAACTATCTTCTGCGGGAAAGAATTCAGGCGCCGCGCCGATTGTCGTTGCGGTCATGAATATCTGGACCGCAAAGAGCATCAAGCTCGCGAAACGCCCGGGCTATCTCGACAAACTGCAGGCGATCTACTCTATCGGCGTCGATTCCGGTTCGCCGGTTTTTTACATCAGCATCCCATCGCACTGTGGCAGAATCCAAAGACCATTGAAAGGATTTGGAAGAGGCTTTCCCTTATGGGATCGGAGGAAGTAGTTCGGGGAATCGAGCGCCCTATGTCTCCGTCAAGAAGATTCGGTCAATCTTTTCACAAGTGGCTTCCCAGTGAGCTTCGCTCCTCGTCCATCGGTGAGCTCGATTCCGCAAAGAAACCGGTTTCCCTCTATGCGTCCGATTCGGCACTGGCAAAGTATGCGGCAAAAAATTTAGGGTATCGAAGAAGAAAGGGATTGGACCTCATCATCTTAGGGAAGAGCAGGGCGGTGTTCGGGGAGGCGAAGTTCATCAGCACGAGCGGAGGAACGCAGGACAAGAGCTTCCGGGAAGCAACGGAATTCGTGCGCAAATATTCTTCTTCCCGCGCCCGCGCCATTGCGGTCATCGACGGCGTGGTGTGGGCTCCCAGTATCATCGAGCGCAAGAATTCGCTTTATGCCCGGGAGATCGCCGGACTCAAAAATGATCATGTGGTCCTTTCCTCCCTGCTCCTGCGGGAGTTTGTGAAGAGGGAATTATAAGAGGAGCGGTCTTACGAGCAGGTTTCTTCGGTATGTTTAAATATGGATGCGTCGCGGCCCGTGGGACGGGCCGCTCCTGCGACACCCTCGGTGCCGCACGGTCGCCGCAACGGCGACCTTCCGACCCACCCTTTCCATCCATATCTCGGTGCGTTGGTGTATTGTGTGTATATGAGAATTATTGCGCACCTCGACATGGATGCTTTCTTTGCGGGGATTGAAGAACGGCGGCACCCGCGACTTGCGGGTGCGCCGATCGTCGTGGGGGCGGATCCTTTGAACGGACGGGGGCGCGGGGTGGTGTCCACGGCGAGCTATGCGGCGCGGGCGTACGGGATCCGGTCGGCGCTCCCGATCGGGCGGGCGTGGCGGCTTGCGGAGGCGGCGCGGGCGAAGGGTCTGCCTCCCGCGGCGTTCCTGGAGGTCGACATGCCGCACTATGCGGAGGTGTCGCGTCGCGTGATGGCGATCCTCAGGAGGCACGTGAAAGAGGTCGAGGAGGCGAGTGTGGACGAGGCGTTCCTCGATCTTTCCTCCGTGGCCGCTGATCCGTGGGCGCGCGCGGAGGGCGTCGCGCGAGAGATCAAGGCGGCGATCCTCCGCGAGGAGGGCCTCACGGCGTCCGTGGGAATCGGGCCGAACAAGCTCGTGGCGAAAATCGCGTCGGATCGCGAAAAGCCGGACGGACTCACGCTCGTGCGCGGGGAGGAAGCGGCGGATTTTCTCGCGCCGCTTCCCGTGCGGGCGATCCCGGGCGTGGGACCGAAGACGGAGGCGCGCCTTGCGGCGCTCGGGGCGCGGGCGGTGGGCGACGCGCGGCGGTTCTCCGGCGACGAACTCCGGAAACTTTTCGGGAAAGGTGGCGCGGATTTGTATGAAAAGCTTCGGGGGCGCGACGAGGCGCCGCTCGTTCTCGCGTGGGAGGCGAAGTCGGTGGGGGAGCAGGAGACCTTCGCCCTGGACGCGCGCGACCCGAAGTTCCTGCGCGCACGGCTTGCCGCGATCGCGGACGGCGTTCTTGCGCGGGTGAAGGAGGGCGGCTTCCGCTCGTTCCGGGGCGTCGCGCTCACGGTGCGCTTCGCGGACTTCACGACGGTCTCGCGGGCCACGACCTTCGACCAGCCGATTCCGGCGGACGGAAGCCCCGCGGCGCGCGAGGCCATGCAGTTCGCCGTGCTCCGGCTCTTTATGCCATTCCTCGATCGGCGCATGAACCCGGACCGCAAGGCGGTACGCCTCGTGGGCCTCCGCGCGGAGAAACTCGCGTAGGTTTTTTTAGGTTAATTTCATAGGGTGTTTGCTATGCTGGCTCCGTGGCCAAGGATTTCAAGACATGGGGCGTGGTGAAGACGTCGCTCGAATCAAGGGAGGTGTGGCATTGTCATCTCGGCGAGAACCTCGGCCATGAGGAGGGCGGCAAGGGATCCGCATTTCTTCGACCCGTGGTGGTGGTCAGGGTGTTCAGCCAAGATCTCTTTTGGGCGGTGCCGATCACAAGCACAGAAAAGGTTGGGGAATATTACCATTCGTTTCTACTTGCGGGCCGCAGGGAAACCGCCCTACTGACTCAGTCGCGGGTGCTTGATCGCAAGCGGCTTCTCCGAAAAGTCGGCCATATTCCGCGGTCAGATTTCGAACTTCTCGTAGTGAAGATTACGGCTCTTCTGGGATCCTGAGGTGAAAACGAAGACCCCTCTTGGGAAGGGGTCTTCTCGGAGGCCGAAGCCATTGTGATTTCACAATACCATTTCCGTACCCGTAGTCAAACTTCTTTTAATAAAGATTTAATCTACTCGCGGAAGGGGTCTTCTCGGAAGCAGAAGTCACTCACGCTCTTATCGGAGCACGCGCCGGGGGATGGTCAAACTTCTGTTGCGTCCCGTTCCGCGCTACAATGAGCGGATGGAAAAGCCGGACTTCTTCCGCGACCGCGTTTTCACCGTCGGCGAATATATCGAGATTCTGAATGCGTTTTTCAAGACGCAGGAGGCGCGCATCACGGGCGAGATCTCCGAGCTCAAGCGCGCGGCGTCGGGCCACGTGTACTTCACGGTGAAGGATAAAGAGAGCGGCGGCGTGCTCGACGCCATTATCTGGAGCCGCAATTACGAGCTCTGCGGCATTCCGCTCGAAGTGGGGATGGAGGTCGTCCTTGCGGGGCGGCCGAACGTGTACGCGCCGTCGGGGCGGCTCTCCTTCGTGGCGGACACGGTGTCGCTCGTGGGCGAGGGCGCGCTCAAGAAGGCGTACGATGCGCTCCTCAAAAAACTCGAGGCGGAAGGCCTCTTTGCGCCGGAGCGCAAGCGGCCGCTTCCGGAGTACGCGGCGCGGATCGGCGTCGTGACGTCGATGAAGGGCGCGGTGATCCACGACTTTTTGAACAACCTGGGGAAGTTCGGTTTCCGGGTGCGGGCGGCGGACGCGCGCGTGGAAGGTCAGCAGGCGATCACGTCGCTCATGGCGGCGGTCGAGGCGATGCGCGCGGAAGCCGAAGCGGGACGGATCGAGGTACTCGCGATTCTTCGCGGCGGCGGATCACTTGAATCGCTCCAGGGGTTCAACAACGAAGCGCTCGTCCGGGCGATCGTCGATTTCCCCGTGCCCGTCATCGCGGGCATCGGCCACGACAAGGACGTGCCGCTCGCGGCGCTCGCGGCGGACTTCATGGTCTCGACGCCGACCGCGGCGGCGCATCTCGTCTCGCGCTCCTGGGAGGAGGCGTACGCGAAGGTGCGGGAGTTCGCGGGGCTCCTGAACCGCATCCCGCTCGAGATCGAGCGCGCGCGGAATGCGGCCGCGGCGCAGTGGGAAGCCCTCGCGTCGCGCTTCGCCCGCGCGCTCGCGGACGCCCGGGCGACGCTCGCGCTCGCGGCGCAGGCCGCGGCGCACAACGACCCGGCGCGCCAGCTCTCCCTCGGCTACTCGATCGCGCGCGCGAACGGGCGCGTGGTGCGGAGCGTGAAGGGGCGCGCGGAAGGTGATATACTGGAACTCCAGGTGAAGGACGGTTCACTGGATGCGGCGATAAAGAACATCCGTCACGATCATCACAACCATGGCGAAAACTAAAACGGCGGGCGCCGGCGCGGGCAAGGAAGGACTGAAGGAATATCTGGAGAAGATCAGGACGATCTCCGACTGGTTCGAGGCGCAGGACGAGATCGACCTCGAGGAGGCGCTCGCGAAGATCCGCGAGGCCGGCGCGCTCATCAAGGCGAGCAAGGCGCGCCTCACGGAGGTAGAGAACGAATTCGAGGAGATCAAGAAGGGAGTGGAAGAATAGCGCTCCATGAGGATCACGGTGCGGGCGAAGCCCGGCGCGCGGAAAGAATTCGTGGAAAAAGAAACCGGCGTGCCCGCAGGGCTTTTTGAAAAACGTCCGTCGGGGAACGCCGGCGCGCTCCCGGCGCAGTTCACCGTTGCCGTGAAGGAACCCGCCGTGGACGGACGCGCGAACCGCGCCATCGAACGCGCGCTTGCGGCATATTTCAAAGTGGCACCGTCCGCGGTGCGCATCGTGGCGGGGCACTCGGCAAAACAGAAAATTTTCGAAGTTTCGAAATAGGATAAAGGTAAGGAAGATAAAAAAGCAGGCGTACTCCGTTGGTCACCGCATTACTGCGACGGAGTACGCCTGTTGGGGGAGAGTGAGGTTTTTATTACCGAGGCGCCGCCCGCCGACGGACCGCCCGCGCGATCGTGCCCGCGCCTCCGGCAAGTCCGACCGCCGCGAGCGCTGCGGCCCCGGTCGCGAGGCCGAGCGCAAAGAAACAGGCAGCGACCGTGAGAGCCCGCGTGGCGAGAAACCGCGGGTCGGCTTTGGTTTCGGCCACTGCCGCAAGCGTTCCGATTGCGGCGAACGTCACCGCTGCGCTCACGGCACGCGGGTTGTTGATGACCCACAGCGCCGTGGCAAGCGGACCCGCGACGCAGAGGCCGGCGATGAAGCCAAAGAAGGCATAAATTATGCCTTCAAAAAAGGATTCCCGTAGCCGCTCGGCAAGCAGGCCGAGTAACCGCGGTTCCTCTTCCGCTGATTCAATGGGGCGTCTCATGGGCGCCTCCTTTCCGTTCCGATTTATATCATTTCTCCGCGCTTCTGTCAAAAAAAGCCCACCCTCCATAGGCATGATGCCCCGCGGAGGAGGGTGGGCTTCCCGACAGAAACAAGTGTTGCTGATCTCAGCATACCAGGAGCGGGCAAGGAGATGCAAGGCGGCTGGTGCCGCGCGTGCCGCGGTATGCCACGGAATAAAAACGGCCAGCAGGACGCGCGCCCTGCTGGCCAACCGGAGGATGCATGTTGTTCAGCCTGCTTTCAGTATATCACCCGTCTTCAGATATCCAAATCCCCGCGCGCCTCGAGCTTGTAGCGCTTCTTCCGGAGGTGCGCCAGGTAGCCCGCCGCGCCGATCATTGCGGCGTTGTCGAGATTATATCTGAGCGACGGAACGAAGAATGCAGAGCCGATCTTCCGCGCCTCGCGTCTGAGCCGGGCGCGGAGCGCCTTGTTCGCGGCGACGCCGCCCGAGAGTAGGACGGAGCGCGCGCCGTATTCACGCACGGCGCGGACGGTCTTTGCGGCCAGGACGTCGAGCGTGGCGGCCTGAAAGGAGGCCGCGATGTCGCGGCGATTGAGATGCGCGACGTCAGTTCCGGCACCGTGCGCGCCCGCCGTACCGTTTCCTTCCTCCGCGGCGCGCACGTGATAGAGGACGGCGGTCTTGAGGCCGGAGAAACTGAAGTCGTAGCTTTTGTCGTGGAGCATCGGGCGGGGGAACGCGATCGTGCCGTCGGGATGCGCGGGGCGGCGCAGGCGTTCCTCGCGCGCGAGCTTTTCGATCTCGGGGCCGCCGGGATAGGGGAGGTCAAGGAGGCGCGCCACTTTGTCGAACGCTTCGCCCGCGGCGTCGTCGCGCGTTTCGCCGAGGCGCCGCCACTTCGTGAAGGATGCCATTTCGAGGAGGATCGTATGGCCGCCGCTCACGATGAGCGCGACCGCGGGAAAGCGGACGGGCGCGCCGCCGGAGAGGAGGAAGCTGTAGAGATGGCCTTCGAGATGGTTCGCGCCGACGAGCGGTTTCCCGTGTTCCGCGGCGAGTCGCTTTGCGAACTCGATGCCCGTCCAGAGCGCGGGCTCGAGGCCCGGTCCCACGGTCACCGTGACGAGGTCGATCGAGCGCCAGAGGCGCGCTTCGGCGGCGCTCCCCGGCGCGCCGAACATCTTCCGGTAAAGGATCGGAAGATTCTTCAGGTGCTCGCGCTTCGCGAGGTTCGGCACCACGCCGCCGAACGGGCGGTGGATTTTTATCTGCGAGGCGACGAGGCTTTTCCCGACGCGGAAGCGGGGCGCGCGCACGCCGCCCGACGCGTCGAGGAGCGCGAGGCCGCTCTCGTCGCAGGACGTTTCGATCGCGAGGACTTTCATTGGACTGATGGTAGCACGACGGAGGCCTTGTCGCTATCTTCGAGCAGGCGATAGATCGCCGGCATGCCGAGCGCGATGCCGCTCTGCGTAGAGCCGTTGTCCGAGGCGAAGAATATTCCCACGAGGTAGCCGTTCCAGAACAGGGGCGACCCGGAGCGGCCTCCCTGAATGTCGTTCGCCACGAAGTGGAAGTCGAACGGCTGATCTTTGAAGTACTGGTCGCCGCCGTAATACGCGTCGATATATCCCACCGCGCCTTTCAGATAAAAGAGGTTGAAGTCCGTGCCGTACTCGTTGATGAGCTCGGCGGGGTAGCCGTAGTCGAGGACCTGCGCCGTGCGGGAGGGCGGCACGTCGCGTGCGAGCGCCGCGTCGTATGGGAACCGGCCGAAGTCGTTGCAGTCCTTGTGCCACATCGCGCAGTCGGGTGTCGTGGTCGTGATCTTAAGCACGGCGAAGTCCGCCTGGCGGTATTCGAGGTCGCTCATCGATCCGCGCGACGGATCGAAATACGCGACGGCTTCGTATTGCATCGCGCCCTGAAGCTGGGTGGAGGGATTCACCGATTTGATCTCGTCGGCCGTGGGGAGCGTGTTCATTTCGGGGAGGCCGACTTCGCAGTGATCGAGCACGAGATTTCGATACGCCGCCGCGGTGGCGGCGGGGAGCGTCGAGGAGTACGCCCACGCGGTCCATGCGGGATCCACGATATGCTTTGCGGTGAGGATGTAGCCCTGGGGGCTCACGATCACGCCGCTACCCTTGAAGAGCGTTTCGGTCCCCGCGCTCGAGGGATCGGTCGAACGGTAGTGGCAGAGGAGTCCCACGATGCTTTGCGGTGCGATGGTCGCGGGAGGGAGCGTGGTCGAGGTGGGCGTCGCGGCGGCGGTGGTTGCCGCGGGTAGCGGCGTTGATGTCGGCGCGATGGGCGTCGCAGACGGCGTGGCTGCGGGGGCTATGGGTACGGGCGCCGCCGCAATCGGCTTCGGCGCGACAAAGGCGGCGTTCATCGTGGTCGTCGCGGGCGCGGCGACGGTATTGCCGGTCGTGGTCGGTATGGCATTCTGCGCGCTACCCGCTACCGCCGGTGCGGGCACGGCAGGGAGGATCGGCGCGCCCGCGGGAGCGTTCAGCATCATGATGCCGAAGTTGAGATACGCCGCGAAGCTTGTCCAGAGGAGATAGGGGACGAGGAGCCACGCGGCGCGGCGCGATACGGCGAAGAACGCGACGAGCGTCCACGCGATCGCGCACCAGAGGACGATGATCTCGGCGAACGCGGCGAGCGGTAAGCGGAGACCGAAGAAGAGAAACGACCACAGAGCGTTCAGGACGAGCTGGGCCGCGAAGATAAGGAGCGCGCCGCGGACGGCCCGCGTTTCCCGTGCGCGGCGCCATACGAGGAATGCCGCAATGCCCATGAGGAGATAGAGCAGAGTCCAGACGAGGCCGAAGACCCATCCCGGCGGGGTGAGCGGCGGCTTCGCGAGCGTCGCGTACCAGTCGGGGATCGCGCGTACCGTGAAAATCGCACCGAGCGCGCCCGCAAGTTCCGAGATTGCGATTGCGCCGACAAGCACCGACGCCGCACGGAGGTTCATGGGTCCATTATAGCAGGGAGTGGCTTTCGCGTGCGGCTTAACAATAATTTCATGGAAGAATTATTATAATGAGAAGAATACGATGCCCGAAAATACTCGGCGCGCCATCTATCTTTTTATCGACGCGTCTAATCTTTGGGAGGCGCAAAAAACAAAGGGCCGGCTTTTGGATTTCGAAAAAGCGAGACCATCTACCTTAGGGAATATTTTTCCGGGACCGCGGTCAAAGCCTTTTACTATACGGCGTATCCGGCAGAAGGAACAAGGAACTATTCCCTCGATGGAAAACATAAATTTTACACCTATCTCAAAAAGGGCCTCGGTTTTGCGGTAATCAAGAAAGAACTGAAAAGGATTATGGTGGCGGGCGCCGCTGGAGAATCCGGCGAAGAGAAGGGGAATATGGACGTCGAAATGACCATTGACGCACTGCGCCATATGGATAAATACGAGGTGGCCGCGCTGTTTACGGGCGACTCCGACTTTTTGGCGTTAGTGATGGCTATCGGGACATTTTGGATATTGAGGAAATCTGGGGTAAGGATCTGCGACACCGCGCCGAACTGCGGAAGGGAGCGTAGATAAAAAGCAACCCTCCGCGAGGAGGGTTGCCCTTGGATGTTATACCCCTCCGGTTTGGACAACCGGAAGACCTATTCAGCCTAGCTGAATATTGGAAAAAGTCAAGCGGCGACGTGAGAAAAAAGGCCGCCGAATGATTCGGCGGCCACAACCAGAAATTGTGCATTACATCAAAGCGCAAGGATTTTCCCGAGCGCCTCCGCGACCGCCGCGGGATCATGATAGAGATATCCCTCCGGCGTGACCCTGAGGAGCGGCCACCGCATGAGACGCGGGTCGCGGCGCAGGGTTTTCGTCGCGAGTTCCACTTTCCGTTCGGCGCGGTAGCGGAGCATCGCCGCGCGCGGGATTGGCGCGCTGTTGTGGAGAATCACCGCGGCGCGCACGCCCATCCTTTTTTCTATCTCGCGGACGAAATCCTCCGCGCAGTAGTCGTCCGTCTCGCCCTGCTTGGTCATGATGTTCAGCATGACGATCACGCGGGCTTTCGAGCGGCGGAACGCGTGCGTGATGCCGCGGGGAAGGAGCGCCGGGATGATGCTCGAATAAAGATCTCCCGGGCAGACGATGATCGTGTCGGCCCTGCGTATCGCATCCTGCGCTTCGCGTGAAGCGCGGACTGCGGGACGCAGGAACACGGAGGTGATCGCATGGGTGTCCGCCGACCAGAGGGGATTCTCGGCGAGGCGGTCGATGTGCGTTTCTTCGGCGATCTTCCCGCCGAATTTGAGCGTGGCGCAGAGCTCCGTTTCTTCCATCGAAGCGGGAACGACGCAATGGGGGAGGATGCCGCACATGCGGTGCGTGATTCCGAGCGCCTCGTGCGGCGTGATGCCCTCGGTTCCGACGAGGCCCGCGAGCAGAACGTTTTTGAGCGAATGGCCGTGAAGGCATCCTCCTTTGAATCTCCGGACGAGCGCGGCGGCGAGCTTTTCGTCGGGACAGAGCGCGGCAACGCATCGCGTGAGGTCGCCCACGTAGCCGGGAGAGCCGTAGTCGTGCATGAGAACACCGGTGGAACCGCCGGAGTCGGTGCCCGGGCAGATGCCCGTGATCCTGACGCCCTCGAGCCGCCTCAGGCCTTTCAGGATCTGTGCGTGTCCGCCGCCTCCGCCTATTGTGACGACATTTTTCATGGGGTCTCCTTTCGTGTTTCGCGCGGCTACCATGCCGCCTTCGATGACGACGTAGTGCTCCTTCCAGTATGGCGCGGGCACCGTCGGCGGAAAGGGAACTGATGGCAAGGAGGTTGATGACAAAGAGACGGCTCGCTGGTTGGCGAGCCGCTAGACAACTTTCGTCGGGGGAGGGCGCTTCACAGGAGCATCAGGTAGTGGTTCGTGGGCCGTTGCCTGAAACCGAGCTTCTGGTAGAGATGGTTCGCGGCAACTCTCGCAGAGTTGGAAGTGAGCTCGAGATGGTGCATGGACTGAAATTGCGCCAGGGTGACGAGTTGTTTCACGAACGCTTCGCCTATGCCTCTGCCGCGCCAGGATTCATCCACGACAACGTTGGTGATGAATCCGGAATGTCCGGTGAGGGCGTCGATGGAACAGAGGGTGGCGGTGCCCTGGATGCGTCCGTGTTCGTCGCGGACCACGAGTGCCGCGGAGAGTTTTGCGACCTCGATGATGTGAGTCAGGTCGACTACCGCGGGAGAGGGAGTGAGCTGCGGCAGAAGGCGGTTGATATCGGCAACATCGTCTTCTGTGAGGTGGTGCGGATCGAGGAATTCATAGGTGGTCATGGTGTTCTCCTTGTGATGGTACTGTTTCCAGTATGGCGCGCGCGGCGCCGGCGGAAAGGGGAGCGCTGGCAAGGAGGTTGATGACAAAAAGACGCTGGCGGGAGTGGTTGGGTATAATAACCTCATGGATTTACGCGGCATGCATGTATTGATCACGGGTGCATCGAAAGGCATCGGCCGGGCGACCGCCGTCGCCTGCGCGAAAGAGGGTTGCGCCGTGGCGATCGTCTATAAGCGCGACCTCCGCGCGGCGCGGGAGGTGTTTGCCGAGTGCGGTCGTTTTTCGGACGGGAACATCATCGTGAGGGCGGATATCGCGCGGGAGGCGGAAGTGCGGCGCATGCTGCGGGAAGTGAAAAAGAGTTTTCCGCGGATCGACATCCTAGTGAACAACGCGGGTATCTTCGACGAGGGCGACGCGCCGACCAACCTCGCCGCCTTCGAGAACACCTGCCGGAATAATTTCATGAGCCATGTGATGGTGACGAAATACATTCTGCCGCTCATGAAGAAGGGGAAGATCGTCAACGTCTCGTCAATCCATGGGCGTCTCGGACAGGGAAGGCCGACCGCCATCGCATACTCCGCTTTCAAGGCGGCCATCGAAAGCTATACCAAGAATCTTGCCAAGGCCCTCGCGCCGCGGATTCTCGTGAATGCGATCGCGCCGGGCGCGGTGCGGACCCCCATGTGGGGAAAACTGAGCGCGAAAGAAGAAAGGGATATTGCCGCGGGCCATCTGATCGGACGGATGATCGAGCCGGAGGAAATCGCCAAAGGGATCGTTTTTCTCCTGAAGAATGATGCCATGTGCGGCGAAGTGCTGACGATCGACGGGGGAGCGGGTTTGGCGGGGAGGGGATAAAAAAATTTCCGCAAAAAAACGGCTGCCGATGCGGTAGCCGTTTGGATGCAAAAAGATTTTTAGTCCGGAGGGAGCAGCGCCTCTGTCTCTCTCAGGATCTTTAGGGCGGCCCGGGATTGTTCGAGATCATTCTCGGCTTGTTTTAAGCCGAATTTTGCCGCCTCGAGCTTCTTCACGGCATCATCCGTAGCGCTCATCTGGGACGAAAGCGCATCCTCGAGATCCTCCGCGACCGTATTGTTCTGGCCGCACGCATCCGCGACCGCGAATGCGATACGGACGTTTTCGGGAGTCAGACCTCCTAAAGCTCGCCCCATATTGTCGAGAGCGAACAATGAGAAGCGTCGAAGTTCAAGCTGAGCTTCGATTCTCTCTCTGTACTCACTCTCGGCCTCGACGGCTTTCTTGTACGATTTTGCCATTCTTGCCAAGCCGATGATGGCAATAATCGCCCCGATCAACAAAGCAACTAGCATATAGCCTCCTAAGAAGCACTAAGGGTTGTTCAGCGACTCGAAGAATTCTGCTTGATTACCCTTGTGCGCTGGGGGTTTTATAACATCAGCCTTCCGATAAAGCAAGAAAATAGCTTGGCTCGGCGCTATAATCAAAGTATGAGCATCAGATTCATTCAGGCTAATTGCACCGAGGGAAAGAAGATCGATCCACGGCAGGCAGCCGTGGTAAAGAGACACAAGCCGGATCTCATTTTATTCGAGCTACCTTCTTTCGGCGGCAATCCCTCGTCTCCCTTTAACGGGTATCATGTCGGAGAAAAGCCCATGGTAAAAGTTGAACAAATAAAAAGCAGATTGCGCAGGGAAGCGAAAAGGATTCCTCACGCATCTTCAGATATTCTGGTGTGGGACAATATCGCGGCGCTCTGGCGCGCGGGGCATGACACTCTTTTATTTAACGTGGACGCTCCCAGGGATTTGCGGCGGGAGGGATTCGTGAATGACGGTATCGTGCCGCTCTTCCGCGCGCGACGTTCGCGGGAATTCTGGACGAAACAATATGTGCGCGAAACGATTATGGCCCGCCACATCGAGCGGATCATCGGGAAATATTCATATTCAAAGAGGAAACAGCTGACGGTCGCCGTTTTTCTGCAAAGTTTTCACTGGCGGCATGTGCGTTTCCTTTTGACCCACCCATCGAAGGAGAGGATCTGGCGATACTACTTCGGGAGATTTCCAACACTCACACCGGATGAAGTGGCGAGGGAATTGAAAAGCGAGTATCCGATCCTGCGACGATACTGGAAGAAATACGCGGTCTTCGGCGCTATTGTCCCCAATCGACAAGTTCGGTGAACCGCACATAGAAGCCAAATGGATCCACGACCCTGAAGTCTCTTTTCCCCCAATGTAAAGGATAAGTTTCTTTAGTCCCGCGCACATAAACCCCGACC
>JAJXZE010000009.1 GCA_021780195.1 bacterium
CTATCGCCTCATCTGGGAGTACAACCACGTGCGCATTCATTCCGCCCTCAGGATGCCGCCCTTACGCTTCGCGGAACGCTTGAAAAACATTGTCGAAAAAGTGTCCTAAGATTGGGGTCATTGACAGCATCTCTGACCGCAATAGAATTTACAGTTGTCCCCCTTGAGCTTGTGCCTGGCCTTAACGAGAGACTCGAGGCGGTCGAATTCCTTTCCGCAAGGGCACACCAAATGAACTACCGCATTACGCTTCCCCCTACAGAAGGGATTGGTAAGGCCAAGCTTCTCCACGAAAAAGAAAATTTCCCTTGCGGAAGTGCCGAGCGTTGCCGCAAGCTCCGGAAAAGATGATGTTTCCGAAAGTTTATTCTGGAGCCATATTGGATCAGCGAGTTCCATATGGCCAAGCATGCGGGCCCGCCGCTGTACTGTCCACTCGGGTAGGCGGTCGCTTGGCGAATGGGGGATTTCCATTCCGCAGAGAATCTGGCGGAATCTTTCCCTCGTGTATCGCAATCCCCTGAGAGCCATGTACTCCGTCATGGTATATCCATCACGGGTAATGGCGGCTCTGCATTCTGCGGGGTCAAAGGAGGGCTGCGATGCATTGAGAACGATTCGTCCGAGGCCGAGGCTTACGCGTACCCGTTGTACGACGTGCGGCGAAACGCTCGGATCAAGGAGGCGGCCTATCGCCTCATCGTCCTTTGACTCCCAATATTCTTTGATAAGTGACTTGAGAGCTTCCCGGTTCGACAGTGGATTCTTTATCAGGCCAAGAGTCCTCCGGACGTTGGCTACGTGATAGAACTTGCAGCCGATAGCGCGCGCCAATTGAAAGTCGGTCTGATGAGCATAGTGGCCACGGATATAGTCTATGTCGCCAGGAGACAGGGAGGAGGATTTCGATGCCGGATCTCTCAATAAGCTCAGTTCGGCTCTCAGGTGCCTGATGGTTACAATGGAATAACCGGTTGCTCCTGCAAGTTGGCCGTCAGTCTCCTGAAGCCAATGATCCATGATGTAGGAGCGGGCCTTCGCAAGCCGTTCTTTTTGTCGTTGACGCGGCGTTTGAGAGGGGCCGTCCGACCTCAGCAGCAACTTCAACCCCTCCAGGAATGCGAGCCGAGCAAGGCGCTCGACAGTGATATTGGTTTTTCCGGCAAGCTTCGAAAGCCGCTGGAGGTCATAATCCCGTAGCCCCAAGTAAAACATATTGAGCTCCTTTCAGGCCCTTTGGTTAAATTGTAAACCTTTCAATCCGGTCATTTTATAACATAATAAAGAGAAATTAGCAAATTTTTCCAAATGACTTTTTCAAGTTAATATAATCCTATGGACAACGAACAGGACGTGGGGTCGTACCGGCGACTCGGAAAGAAGACGCTCTGGATCTTCGTGATGGACCGAATAAACACCGCCGTCATTTTCCTACTGATTTCCGTGGCGCTTTTTTCCATCGGGAGCCAGCCGTTTTTCGATAAAGGAGTGCTCGCCGGTATGGCGGGAGGCGTCAGCATCGCCGCATGGATCGCGCTCGCGCTCTTTGTACTCTCGGCCGTGATTGCCTTCGTCGTTTCGTGGCTCATCTACGTTAATTTCAAATTCATGCTTGGCGACGACGCCCTGAAGATTTCGCGCGGGGTCTTCTCGAAGACGGAGGAGGCTATCCCGTACCGGCAGATTGAGGACGTGGACATCGAACGGTCGCTCAGCGACCGGATGATGGGCGTCTCGCGCCTCGTGATCCTCACGTCCGGACGTGAGGACGAGAAGGACGGCAAGGACGAATCGGAGGGGGTGCTCCCGGTGCTTGACCGCGCGCTTGCCGAACAGCTCCAGGCGGAACTCCTGAAGCGCACGGATGTGCAGAAGGTGGTGGAAGAAAAATAACGGCGCGCGTGGAGTTGTCTGCGCGCATGCGGCCGGTTGCGCGCCGCCGCGGTTGCAATCCCCACCACGCGGGCCTATAGTACGGATGGGTTCCGGGGACGCACCGGTTTTGACAGCGATATTCGATGGGTTTGCGAGCCGATGGCAACGCCGTAAACGTTGCAAACACTAACTGCCAATCGCAAGGTTGCAGCTCCGGCTTTCGCTTTCGCGTAAGTCGGGATCGGCCAGCCCGGGTCTCTTGGGCTGATACCGGTCTTATATAAGGAGACTGGCGCGCGGCCGGACGATCCTACGCCGGGCGCGAGAAATAGGATCACTTCGCCTAACCTCGTTAGACTACGCTCGTAGACGGCCCATCTTCCGTATCGTTGCACGGCGGTTCGATTCCGCCCGTCTCCACCAGATACCATATGTAGGAACGCAGGATCACTCTTTAATTTACCCCTCGAAAGAGTATAAAAAGGCGGCCTCCCGTGAGGCCGCGGCGCGCAAGGTAGTCGCCCTCGTGCCTAGTTGGGTTTTCCCCCGCAATCGATTTGTTCGAGTAAAGCTCGAAGAGCTTCGCCGTCGAGCTCCTGCGCCGTTGGTTTCTCGATGGCGACCACGGTGCCGTGAGCGCGAATGCCCACTCCTCCCGCGTAGAGATCGAATTCGGATCGCACCGAGACCCAAAAAATCTGGAGGATGGCCAGGTGCTGTCGCACTGCCCACTCGAAGTCATCTCGGAGTTCGCGGTAACTTTTTTCGGTTGTCGCGCCCGTCAGGTGCGCCCGCGTGTGCCTTTCCAGAATAGCGCGGATTTCATCCGCGACCTGAAGTTGGTAGCCCCAAAGCCGAAGCAGGTCATTCGGCAGTTGGCCGACCACTCGCTCCCCGGCACCAATAGCTCCCTCAGTGATAAGATACTTCGCAGGCACCTCTTTCAGCTTCTGTTTTAAATCGGACAACCACCGCATAACCCCTCCTTAATCGAAAGATAATGATGCCGTGCAGAAGTATGCCAGAAGTCCTTTCTAATATCAATGGCTTCCATGAAAAAGCGCCGCCTTGTAGGTTGCGGCGCTTTGAGTTGAGGGGGATCGGCGCTTCAGCGGCTCAGGCCCGCCTGCGCCGTGACCTCGGCGATGGCTTCCGGGCATGAATGGTGGCGGCGCAGACGCCGCGCAATGACGAAACGTGCTTTCTTTGCCACGCCACAGGCCTCCTTCAGACATCGCCCGCTCGCATGGTAAAAGCGTTTTTTGCCATTGGGAAGTACCACCGTAACCCGGTCCCCGCGGTTTGGGATCGGGAACTTGCAATATGTGCACTGCATACCGCACCTCCTGCTTTCGGTATACCGCTTCGCGGCAGTTTTGTCTATGCGGTTTGACTTTTAGTATTACCTCTGCTTGGATTGCTACGGAGGTTCAAGATGGAGAGAGTGCAGATCAATCTCGACGAGGCATCCTTCCAAGCGCTAGAAAAGCTCAAGAAGGATTGCGGTTTCCCAACGCAACGTGAAACTATTCGGCAGGCGGTGCGTTTCCTTGCATGGTATCAGAAGGAGACCGCCGCAGGAGCCAGGATCCTGATTCAAAAGGACGGGAAGCTGCGGGAAGTATGTTTCCTTATCGACGGGGAAACATAGTACCCGCGGCAGCAGAAAAGACGCCGGAGCGATTCGGCGTCCTATTTTTTTTCCTTACCCTATGCCGTCTGCGGCAGTTCCTTTACGCCGCGCCGGCCGCGCACTTGATGACGCCGAGGACGACGCCCTGGATGGCGAATCCAGTGTCGCCGCTCCGCACGATGATGGGTTCCATCTTCTTGTTGGCGGGCTGGAGGCGCACCTGCCCGCGCTCCTTGAAATAGGTCTTGAGGGTCGCCGCGGTGCGGTCGATGAGCGCCACGACCTTCTCGCCGTTCTCCGCGGTCGCCTGGTGGCGGACCAGGATAATGTCGCCGTCGTGGATATTCTCGTCGATCATGCTTTCGCCTTTGACGCGGAGCGCATAGACGTTGTCCCGCGCACGGGGGAGCTGGCTCAGAGCGACGCCGATGATCTCGCGTCCCTCGATCGCCTCAATGGGCTGGCCGGCCGCAATTGTGCCGAGGAGCGGCACTTGCACCATGGATTCGGCTTCGTAGATGCTGATCGCGCGCGGCTGATTGTCTTCGCGGCCGAGGTAGCCGAGGCCCTTGAGGGCGCTCACGTGATGGTGGGCGGTCGAGACGGAGGAGAGTCCTAGGTGCTTCTTGATCTCCTCGAGCGACGGGGCGTAGCCCCTTTTGGCGCGGTAGGACTTGATGAAATCAAGCGTTTCTTTCTGCCTTTTGGTGATGGGCGGCATATATTCGTTTTCGATTTATTTTCGACGGTAGTATTAATCATAGCCATTTACCTCCTCGTGGCAAATGGAGTTATCCACAGGGAGATTCGCCTGCGCCTGAAGGTTTTTTGTGGCCGGTTTACCCGTAGTGCCTACCGTGGTATCTTGGACTGAGTTTGGAGTTTAATCATTGCGACTCAAGGAGGTCGCATGTTTCAGCGTGGACAAAAAGGGGAGCAACGGGCCAGGGCGCTCCGACCGCCGCGCGGGCGGGGGATGCTTCGCGCCCGGCTGTGCGGGCGCTGCGCTTTGCCGCGCAGTCCGTTCGCGTTTTTTATCACCTTGTACTGCCCGCTGTTCGGGCAGTACGTCCTGGGCCGCCGCTACTAAGGCGGCCCGCAGTCATCACCGGGGCCGCATGCGTATGCGGCCCTTTTCCATCGCAATATGCGGCGCGCGAGAAATCGAGGCCTTTATAAGAGGTCTTTAGAGCGCGAGCACTGCGTTCAGAGCCGATGGCAGAAGTTCTACGCCGTCCTTGCCGGAAAAGTGCCCCTTGTGCTTTTCGAGGACGAGGTGGGCGCCGAGTTCTTTTTCGAAAATATCTTTATTCTCAAGCGGGACGTAGGGATCGTTATCCGAGAAGATCGCCGTGATCTTTCCGCCCGCGGCGCGCGCGGCGGGGAAGTCGAGCGGGGTTTCGATCCATGGTTTTGCGATTGCGCGGGCCTCGCGCCCCTCTTTTTTCATGGTTTTCTCGTCAAGCGTCATCCACGGGGCGATGAGGATCGTACCCTTTACCTTCCGGTCCGGGGGGAGGGAGGCGAGATAGCGGAGGATCGCCTGGCATCCCACGCTGTGGCCGACGAGGATGGCGTGTTCGTCCGGAACGACGAGGCGCGCGAGCCTGCCGACCCAGGCGTCGATCGTCGGCGCCTCGGGGTGCGGCATGAGCGGCACGCTCACTTCATAGTCGCGCGTTTCAAGAGACGTGGCGAGCCATTTGAGCGCGGGTTCGTCGGGGCCGCTTTCCCATCCGTGGACAAGGTAAACGTGCATAAAGATATTCAAGCACTTTTCCGGCGCGCTGTCGATGCGGCCCGGCCGTCCCGTCGGGCTTGACAGGGGCGCGCAACCGGGAGTATAGTTCAATCTATATTGAACTGTTGCCATGCATAACCTCTGGCTTTTTAAAGAGAAGCGCCTCGTCATCCTCCGGGAGCTCCTCCGGTGCGATTCGTCCCGCGGATGCGACCTCGGGCGGCGCCTGAAAGTGGAGAAGAACCTGCTTTCCTATCACCTCGCCGTCCTGCGGGAAAAGGGGATCATCGAGGAGGCGAAGGAAGGGAGGGAAAAACATTACCGCATCAAACGGACGAAGATGCCATTGGTGAGAAGCGTGCTCAAAGTGGTCGGCTGAGGGCGCGGCGGAGCGGGAGCGGGGAAGGTGATGATGGCGATGGCGCGGATAAAATAACCCTTATAAAAACAAAATGAACATTTCATATTTTCGGAAGTCGGAGAGGACGGTCGCGGAAGTTGCGGAAAAGCTGAGGGAGGAAATCAAGAAGCGCGGATTCACCGCGCTCGGCGAGCTGCCGATCGATGAAAAGAATCCCGGGAAGGGCTTCATGATTGCTTTTGCAAAAAGGGAATGGCTCGCGGCGGTGGCGGAGAGCGACCACAAGGTTTTTGCGCTCGCCCCGACGGCGTTCCTTGTTCTTGAAAAGGACGGTGGCACGCTGGTCGGCGTCGGGAATCCAGAGCTTCTCATGGGATCGGAGGCGGCGCACGCGCTTGAGGGCGCGGTGCGGGAAATGGACCGGACCGTGAAGGAGGCCGTGAACGGGGCCGCGGGCGTCGGTGCGCCGAAGGTGGAAAAGCTCACGCTCTATTCCACCGCGACCTGTCCGTACTGTCGGATGGAGAAGGAATATCTCGAGAAAAACAAAGTCGCGTTCGATCTCGTGATGGTGGACGAGGACCGCAAGGCGGCCGAAGAGATGGTGAAGAAATCGGGACAGATGGGCGTGCCGCAGACCGTGGTGCGCTTTGACGACGGCGACGAAGAAGTGATCGTGGGATTCGACCGCGCGCGGCTCGCCGAACTCGCGGGGATCAAAGGGTAGACGCTTTGCGCCGCGCCGCGCCGCGGGCGTGGTTCTCCGTGCTATTCGCCGAACCAGTGATAGTGGTAGACGAGAAGGAGATACGCGAGCGCGAGGACGAAGAAGCCGAGCATGCCGGCGCTGATGGCGAGTTTCGGCCCGAGGCGCGGAGCAAGGTAGGCAACGAGAATCATATAGGGAACCCATGAAATAATGGTGCCCACGAGTACGAACCATGCGTGCGACCCGACCGCCGCGCCGCCGCGCGATTGGCCGATGAAAATGTATGCGACGAGCGTGAAGACGGGCACGAGGGTCGCGAAGCCGGAGAGGAGGCGGTCGCCGTTCTCCTCAAGCGCGACGATGAGCGCGGTAAAAAGGCCGCCGGTAATGAAGTAGACGAGATAGCTTTTGATCGTGGGCCACATGTTTTCTTATTATACCCGCCCCTTGCGCGGCGGGGAAGGCGGTGGTATGAAGAGGGCATGATGGGGTATGAGCCCCGGAAATATGCGGTCACCCCGTACCGCCCCGAATGGGCGGAGAAGTTCACGCGCGAAGCGGCGCTCGTGAAGCAGGCCCTCGGAGGCGACGCTTTGTATGTCGAGCATGTCGGCGGCACGGCCGTACCCGGCCTCTCGTCGCGCCCCGTGGTTGACCTCCTTGTCACCGTGAAGAATCCCGCCGGCATCGACCGGTATGCATTCTCGCTCAAGGCAATCGGCTACGAGCCGCTCCCGGACCGCTTTATGGGGAGCATGCGTTCGTTTGCGAAGGACATCACGTATCCGCACGGCGTCGTGGAGCGTCATGCGACCCTCCACGTTTTTCCCGAAGAGCACACCTCCCTTCTTTCCATGATCGACACGCGCGAATATCTCCTCGCGCATCCCGAAGAGGTGAAGCATCTCGATGAACTCAAGCGGAGGGCCTTTGCGAAACATCAGGACGATTGCGCGGGATACCGAAGGGATCGCGACGAATATCTCGAAGCGCTCGCGAAGCGCGCCGCAAAGTGGCGCGGGCGGCACGAGGAGGAGGATATCGGCGCAGTGCTCTGAAAGCGGGCGCGCGTGCGTGGACTACGCGTCTCCGTGCGGGTCTTTGAGGGCTCCCATGGGCACGAGGCGGTGGCGCAGGCGGTACCGGTACTCGTGGAGGATCAGCAGGATGAGCACGATATCAAACGCGGTCAGCGCGTCGATAAAAAGCGAAGGCGCGACGAGCGTCTCGTAGATCTGGTAGATCACGAACATTGTGAACACCGCGGCGGAGGAGGGGTATGACCATAGGCGCTCTTTGAGGAGGCCGATCACGAGGAACAGTTTCACGACGCCGTGGCCGAGGAGGAGCAGGGCCCATAGGTGTTGGGCTTCCGGCGTCACCGCGCGGAACAGACCGTGTTCGATGAGCTCGTCGCCCGTAAGAAAGAGTATGGCGCCGTTCAGGGCGGTGTTCGCCGTGAACCAAAGTACGGCACCGCCCGCGAGCTCGAACACCGTGGCGGCGGCTTTTACGATGATGCCGATGCGGAAGAGAAGATGGTAGGTGTGCTCGGACATGGTTTTCATCGTCGCGGGCGCTACGCGTTGCGCATTTCGCGCAGGTGCGCTTTCTTCTTTAATACGTCGCGCTTGTCCGATTTGTTGCGCGTACGCCCGACGCCGAGCTCCACTTTGATGAGTCCGCGTTTCACGTACGCGCGGAGGGGGATGAGCACGCGCCCCTTTTCGTTCAGCACGCCCGTGAGCTCCTTGATCTCCGCGCGCGTGAGGAGAAGGCGCCGCGCGCGGTCTTCTTCGTAGTCCGGCGGAGCGTTTTTCGGCTGGTAGGGAGGGAGGTGCGCGTTCACGAGCCAGACCTCGCCGCCGCGGACGAGCGCCCGCGCGCCCGCGATCTGGAATGCGCCGCCTTTCGCACTCTTCACCTCGTGGCCGCGCAGTTCGATGCCCGCCTCGTACGTGTCCTCGATCTCGTAATCGAAGCGCGCCCGCCTGTTCTCCGCGATGGTGTCTCCGTGCCGCTGATCCATGGATTCCATTATAGAACGGATATGGATGCGGCGTGAGCACCCCGCGCGGGAACGCCCATTGCGCGGGCGCGGAGCGCCCAGCGCGCGGGCGTGAACGCCAAAGGCGCCCCTCGGGGGAGCGCCTCTTTGTTTTTGGCCCGATTTGGGCCACAATATAAAAGTGAAATAGTGGGGAAAGGGGAGCGACGGAAAAAACGGCAGGTACACCGCCTCCTGCCCGGGAGGGTAACCGGCGATCCGGGAAGCCGTCGAACAGGTTCCCAAGTCGCCAGCCCGTCGCTCTGCCATCACTATGACCCGTCCATTTCCCGCCGTCAAATGAGGAAAAAACTGACCGAAATCCTGCAGAAAGCGCTTGGCCCGGACGTCCCGGCGGAGCTTTCCGTGCCCGAAGAATCCGTGTTCGGCCACTATTCGACGAATGTTGCCATGCGCCTTGCAAAGGCGCGCGGGAAAGCGCCGCTCGCGCTCGCGGAGGAGCTTGCCGCGGAGATCTCGGCGTCCGCGCCCGCGGGATTTTTTGAGAAAGTGGAGGCGGTAAAGCCGGGCTTCATTAACTTTTGGTTAAGCAAGAGGACGATCCAGGACGCGCTCGGGGATCTCGCGGCGGGGAAGCATCTTTCAGGCGCGGGAGGAACCGGACGCGGCGAAACTGCCGGCGGCGGCAGTGAGGCCGGCGGCACGGCGGAGGAGAAAGGGACGGTGATCGTGGAATACTCCGACGTCAACATTGCCAAGGTCATGAACCTCGGTCACTTCCGAACCACGGTCATCGGCGCCGCACTTGCGAACCTCCTTGAGTTCGCGGGTTACCGCGTCATAAGGTGGAACTATCTCGGCGATTGGGGCACGCAGTTCGGGAAACTTATCGCGGCATATAAGCTTTGGGGCTCGGAAGAGAGAGTGAAGGAGTCGCCGGTCGAGGAGCTACAGGGGCTCTACGTACGATTCCATAATGAGGCAAAGACGGATCGCAGTATCGAAGTTCGCGGGAGAGATGAGTTCAGGAAACTGGAAGATGGCGATCCAGAAAACAGGAGGTTATGGGAATGGTTTAAGAAAGAGTCGCTTGAAGAATTCGAACGCACGTATCGCATCCTCGGGGTATCTTTCGATGTCTGGATCGGCGAGGCATTCTTTGAGCCGATGCTTAAAGGGGTGGTGGAGGAATTAATGGAGGAGGGAATCGCGGAGCGGAGCGAGGGAGCGATCGTCGTGAAGCTTGACCACGAACAATTGCCGCCCGCCCTGATCCAAAAGTCCGATGGCGCGAGCCTTTACCTTACCCGCGACATCGCCAATTTGCGTTATCGCATGGAGCAATATCATCCGGAGAAAATTTTCTATGTGGTGGGCGGCGAGCAATCGCTTCACTTCGAACAGCTTTTTGCGATTGCACCCCGATTAAAGATTGAAGCAGCGAAACTGGTGCATGTGAAACATGGTCTTGTCCTTGGAGAAGGAGGGAAAAAATTTTCCACACGCGAGGGGCGCAATGTATCACTTGCAAGCGCAATAGAGAAGGCGGAGGATCTCACCCGTCGCGTCGTCGAGGCAAAGAATCCCGACCTTAGCGGCAGTGAAAAGGAGATCGTTATACGTGCGGTTGCGGTGGGAGCTCTTAAATACAATGACCTTAAGGAGAACCGCATGACGGACATCGTGTTTGATTGGGAGGAAATGCTCGATTTTACGGGCGACAGCGGGCCGTATCTCCAGTACGCATACGCGCGTCTCGCGAGTATTTTGCGAAAGGCGAACGAAGGAGGCGCACCTGCCGCGCGCGCGGACGTGACGCTTCTTGAAACGGAGCACGAACTCGGCCTCGTGAGGAAGATCGCCGAATTCCCCGACGTGGCGCGCCGCGCCGCCGGACTCTACGCGACGAGCATCCTTGCGGCGTATCTCTACGGACTCGCGGTCGCCGCGAACAAGTTCTACGAGACGACGCCCGTCCTGAAGGACGAAAACGCGCCGCGCCGCGCCGCGCGCCTCGCTCTCGCGCGCACCGCGGCCGAGACCCTGCGCGCCGGTCTCGGCCTCCTTGGCATTGAAACGCCGGAAAAGATATAGCCTTTGCGGTTTGCAATGGGGAGAAGGATATATTCCCTCCGAGGACATTAAAGGGAGCCCATGGCCACGGAGAGAATATATCCTTCTCCCCTTTGAAAATCCCGTAAAATCTGGTATTTTAAGGGGATATGGCGGGTAAATCCCACAATTTCCTCGAAGACGGATTCGATCTGCCGAAGCTCGAAGAGAAGGTGCTTGCGTTCTGGGACGAGCACGGCATTTTTGAAAAATCGCTCGCCAAGAATCGGCCGAAAAGTCCGAAGTCCGTGGCGGCGCGCAAAAAAACTTTTGTGTTCTACGAAGGGCCACCGTACGCCAACGGGAAGCCGGGCATTCACCACGTGCTCGCGCGCGTCGTGAAGGATGTCATGCTCCGCTACAAGACGATGCGCGGCTATTACGTCCCGCGCCGCGCAGGATGGGACACGCACGGCCTCCCCGTCGAGATGGCGGCAGAGAAGGCACTCGGCCTCAAGACGAAGCGCGACATCGAGGCCCTGGGCGTCAAAAAATTCAACGAGGCGGCGATGGAGCAGGTATGGATCCACGAGGACGAATGGGTCCGCCTTACGCGCCGGATCGGCTACTGGCTCGATCTCAAGAACGCCTACGTCACCTATGCGCCGGAATACATCGAAACGGTGTGGTGGACGCTCGCCGAGATCGCGAAGCGCGGATTTCTCTATCAGGGCCACCGGATCGTCCAGTGGTGCACGCGGTGCGGCACGTCGCTCTCGTCGCACGAACTCGCGCAGGGGTACCAAGAGGTCACGGACAATTCGGTCTATGTGAAAGTTTGGGTACCTGGGCTCCATGCGTTTATCCTCACGTGGACAACGACGCCGTGGACGTTGCCGGGGAATATAGCTCTTGCTATCAATTCTAAATTACGGTATGCAATTTTTGATGTTCATCCCATTGGCGGCCCCGGCGTGGAGCACTTAATTGTTGCGGAGGAGAGATGGCCGGCCATCCGAGAGATTTTGCGCGCTTCAGGGAAATATTATGATGTCGATATATATTCGCATCAACCGATTTTGGCGCAGCAATTGCTATCGCAAAATTATGATCCGCTTTTTAAAGTGCCAGCTCTAGAGGGAGGGAATTCTTATAAAATTTATGATGCAGATTTTGTAACTGCGACCGACGGGACGGGCATCGTGCACACGGCCGTCATGTACGGCGAGGACGACTATCAGCTCGGGAAGAAGATCGGTCTGCCGGAACATCACACGGTGGATGAGGAGGGGAAGTTCACGAAGGACGTGCCCGGGCTCGCGGGCGCGTATGTGAAGGCGAAAGAGACCGAGGAAAAGATATTCGCGCATCTTACGGCGCGCAATGCCCTCGTGCGCGTGGAGCCCTATGCGCACGAATATCCGCATTGCTGGCGGTGCGGGACGCCCATCCTCTATTACGCGCGCACGTCCTGGTTCATCAAGATGAGCGCCCTCCGCAAGGAACTTCTTGCGCGCAACGAGAAGATCAACTGGATGCCGTCGCACGTGAGAGAGGGCCGTTTCGGCGAGTGGCTTCGCGAGGTGAAGGACTGGAACCTTTCGCGCGAACGGTACTGGGGCGCGCCTTTGCCGATCTGGCAGTGCCGCGAGTGCGGCCGCACGGAAACGGTCGGCTCGCTTGATGAGCTCTCGCGCCTCGCGGGAGGCGCGCGGAACCGCTACTTCGTGATGCGCCACGGCGAGGCGGAGGGCAACGTGCGGGGGATCGCCGACTCGGGACAGCAGGCGTTCCATCTCACGCCGCGCGGACGGAAACAGGTTGCGGCGTCCATCACGAAGCTTAAAAAGGCGCTTTCGAAGAGGGGCGAAAAGATCGACCTCGTGTTTGCGTCGGATATCATGCGGACGAGGGAGACGGAACGCATTGACGAGGAGATCCTCGAAGGCGAGCGTGCGCACGTCGACCGGCGGCTCGAGGAGATTCATCTCGGTCCCGCGCTCACGGGGAAAAACGTCCGCGATTACTATGTCGCCTACCCCGCGTATGAGGATCGTTTTGAAAAGCGTCCGGAGGGAGGCGAATCTTTGCGCGATGTCCGCGCGCGCGTATGGAATTTTCTCCGCGAATGCGAAAAGAAATACGAAGGTAAAAACATTCTTATCGTGACGCACGAATATCCGGCATGGATGCTTTTCCACGCCGCCGAGGGATGGAGCGAGAAGCGGGCGATTGCGGAACAGGAGAAACAGGGCGGCGAATATCTCGCCTTCGCCGAAATTCGCGAGCTCCCGCTCCGCGCCGCGCCCCGCAACGACACTGGCATGGTCGACCTCCACCGGCCGTTCGTGGATGAGCTCGAGGTGCGGTGCCTGAAATGCCGCGCCGCGATGCGCCGCACGCCGGAGGTCGCGGACGTCTGGTACGATTCGGGTGCGATGCCGCTCGCCCAGGACCACTACCCCTTCGAGCACGAGCATGACCTGGCATACCCGGCGGATTACATCGCGGAGGGAATGGACCAGACGCGCGGATGGTTTTACACCATGCTCGCGATCGCGACGGCGCTCGGCCGGCCGGCGCCTTACAAGAACGTGATCACGTTCGGCCTCATCAACGACAAGTTCGGCAAAAAGATGTCGAAGTCGGTGGGGAACATCGTGGAGCCCTTCGCCGTGATCGATCAGTACGGCGTAGACGCCGTGCGCTGGTATTTCTATTCCGGGACGCCGTTCGGCGAGCCGAAGAATTTCGACGCGCTGGAAATCGCCAAGGCGCTCCGGCAGATGCACCTCATCGTCTACAACTCGTTCGTCTTTTATAAAACCTATGCCGTGGGCGGCGCATTTTCCGCGGCGGCCGGATCGGGCACTAGTGTGAAGGCCTCATCCGCGCCGCGAAGCGCAAATGTCCTTGACCGGTGGATTCTTGCCCGCCTCGCGGAACTTACGGATTCGGTTACTAGGAAGCTCGACCGGTACGAGATAAGGGAGGCCGCGATCGAGATCGGGGCCTTCGTGGACGATCTCTCGCGGTGGTACATCCGCCGTTCTCGCCGTCGGCTCCAGCGGCCTTTGAGCGCAAAGGATTTCCGCGCCGCATCGGCCACGCTCGGTGCTTTGCTCATGGCGCTTACGAAAATACTTGCGCCTTTCACGCCGTTCTTTGCGGAGGCGCTGTACGGAGGCCTCGGCGGGAAGCAGATGTCCGTACACCTTGAGGATTGGCCGAAAGCATCGGGAAAGCCGCAGCACGGCGCGGCGGAGAAGCGTTTGATCGCCCAGATGGCGCTTGCCCGCTCTGCCGCCGCCGCGGGGCTCGCGAAACGCGCCGAAGTGGGGATCAAAGTTCGCCAGCCGCTCGCTTCCATGGCGATAGGCGTCAAGCTTGCCGAAGAGATCCGGAATATTCTTGCGGATGAAGTGAACGTAAAGAAGATCGTATTTGACGCGAAGCTCGGGGACGGCGTCGCGCTCGACACGGCAATCACGCCCGCGCTCCGCGAAGAAGGGACGCTCCGTGAGGTGGCGAGGATGGTGCAGGAACTCCGCCAGGAGGCGGGACTCGCGCCGAAAGACAGGATCGCCGTCATGCTCGAGCTCCCGCCCGCGGCGCGTGAGGCCGTCATGAAGCATGAAGCGGATCTGAGGAACGATGTTGGCGCAAAGCTTGTCGAATACCGCCGGTCGGCGAAGTTCAGCGCGGAATCGGAAGCGAAGATCGAGGGCGAGGCCGCGTGGGTCGGGATCCGGAAGATCTAGCGCGCCTCAAGTATCTCCAGGCGGTTCCGCAGGTGGGTCTGCTCCAGGCGGTAATCCTCCATGGTGGATCGTATATTCAGGAAGCCCTCTTTGGTATATCCCGCCAAGCTCTTCAGCTCCACTTTTATATCCGCAACGTCGGATTTCAGCACGGCGACGTCGGACTTCAGTGTGGCAACATCAGTTTTCAGCACGGCGACGTCGGACTTCAGTGTGGCAACATCAGTTTTGAGCACGGCAACGTCAGCTTTTAGATCAATAACGTCAGTTTTGAGCACGGCGACGTCGGACTTCAGTGTGGCAACATCAGTTTTCAGCACGGCGACGTCGGACTTCAGTGTGGCAACATCAGTTTTCAGTGTGGCAACATCGGCTTTTACGCCCGCGAGTTCTTCGCTCACGCCGCCGATCTGTTCTCGGAGGAGTGAAAAATCTTTTGCAATTGCTTCGGCCAGGATGTCGAGTGTCATTTTGTTCATGATACTCATCCTAGGCCTCACCACGGTTTTGTCAAAACTTTTTTAATGATTTTTTAATCCGGCGGGCCGGGGCATGCGCCGTTGCCGCGCGCCAGCGCAGGCACCCCCTCGTCAGCGCGGGCAACGCGTAAAAAAATACCGAGCCGTTTCTCTATCCAAAGTAGTCGATTCTCACCGCCTTGCGCACCTTCGCCATGGTTTCCTTCGCCGCAATCCGCACGGTGCGGCTTCCTTCGTGTAATATTTCCATCACCCGATTCGGATTCTCCGCGAGTTTCTCGCGCCGTTCCCTGATGGGGGAAAGCAGATGGTCGAGCACTTCTATCAGACGCTTTTTGATTACGATGTCGCCGAGCCCGCCGCGTTCATATTGACGCTTCAGTTCCTTCACGGCTTCCTTGTCGGGGTCGAAAGCGTCGAGGTAGGCAAAGACGACGTTCCCCTTGACCTTGCCGGGATCCTTGACGTGTACGTGGCCGGGATCGGTGTACATCATCATCACCTTCGCTTCGATCTCTTTCGCCGGGTCGGCGAGATAGATTGCATTGCCGAGCGATTTCCCCGCTTTGGCGCCTCCGTCGATTCCCACGAGGCGTGGGGTTTCTGAGAGCAATGGTTCAACTTTCCGGAAGGTCGAACCATAGATCGAATTGAATTTGGCGGCAATCTCGTTCACTTGTTCGATGACGGGAAGCTGATCCTCCCCTACGGGGATGAGATTGCTCCCGCAAAAAAGAATATCCGCCGCCTGGCTCACGGGGTACGCGAGAAATCCCGCGGGGACATTCTCTCCAAACCCCTTCTGCTTCATTTCGTTCTTGACCGTGGGATTTCTTCTGAGGCGCGCGAGGGTGACCAGGTTCAGGAAGAAAATGGTGAGCTCCGCGATCTCCGGAATCTGCGACTGGATGAAAAACGTGGTCCGCTTCGGGTCGAGGCCGACCGCAAGATTGTCGAGGGCGACTTCGAGCACGTTCTTCCGCACCTTCTCGGGGCGCTCGGCATTGTCGGTAAGCGCCTGGACGTCGGCGACCATGTAAAAGCAGTGTCCGTATTTTTCCTGGAGCGCGAGCCGGTTCTTGATGGAGCCAACGTAGTGCCCGAGATGGAGCCGTCCCGTCGGGCGGTCGCCGGTCAGTACGATCTTTTCATTTGCGGCGGATTCTTTGGAACTCATGATCTGATAATATCACAAAAGAAACAAAAAGCCGCGTCTTCTCCGGCGGGGGCGCCGGCCCTGCGAATCAAAGAAGACGCGGCTCTTGTTTCCCTTTCCTATATCTCGATCGTGACGGGGAGGATCATCGGCCGGCGCTTGGTCTGCATATAGATGTACTGGCCGACCTGGTCGCGGATGAGGGTCTTCAGGTAATCCGGCTCCACTTCGCGGTAGTTCGGCAGGCGCTGCATGAGCGAGCGGATGCGTTTTCTGATCTCGTCGAGAAATTCCTGATTCTCCTTGAGATAGATGAAGCCGCGCGAGATGATGTCGGGGTTCTTAAGGATGCGGCCCTTGTCGCGGTCGATCGTGAGGATGATCACGATCATGCCCTCCGCGGCGAGCGCGCGGCGGTCGCGGAGTACCACTTCCTCCACGTCGCCCACGCCGAGTCCGTCCACCATCACGTAGAACGCGGGGACGGTCTCTTTCGTGATGGTGAAGGTATCCTTAGTGAGTTCGGCGACCTGGCCGTTGTCCATGAGCTTCACGTTCTCCTTCGGGATCCCGACTTCGCGGGCGGAGATGCCGTTTGCGGCGCGCATGAAGTAGTATCCGTGCACCGGCATGAGGAACTTCGGCTTCAGGAGCTTGATGACGAGCTTGATGTCCTCCTTCGGCGCGTGGCCGGAGGAGTGGATGTCGACGAGGGCTGAGTGGTAGACGGTCGCGCCCTGGCGGGCGAGGTTGTCCTTCACGGTCTGCACGCTCCGCTCGTTGCCCGGAATGACGGACGACGAGAGCACGAACGTATCGCCCGGCTTGATCTTGATGTGGCGGTGTTCGCCGTTGATCATCTTCATGAGTCCGGCGTTCGACTCGCCCTGCGCGCCCGTCGAAAGGATGAGGATCTTGTCGTCCTTCAGCGCGCCGATCTCCTCCACGGGAATGATCGTACCCTCCTTCGCCTTCACGTAGCCGAAACTCTCGGCGATCTGGATGTTCGTCTTCATCGAGTAGCCGTTGAGGGCCACCTTGCGCCCGATCTTTTCGGCGATCTTGATGATCTCCGCAATACGGGTGATGAGCGACGAGAATGTGGCGACCACGATGCGGCCTTCCGCGGCGCGGAAGATCTCCTCGAGGTTTTTCTCGACGGTCTTTTCGGAGAGCGAGTGCCCTGCCCGTTCCGCGGCGGTCGAATCCACCATGAAGGTGTGCACGCCCATCCTGCCGAGATTTTCGAATTCCTCGAGTCCCTGCGGCTCGTCCTTCTCGTTGTAGTCGAGACGGAAGTCCGCAAAGTGCACGACGTTGCCGATCGGCGTTTTCATCATGACGCCCGTGGTCTCCGGGATCGTGTGCGGCACGCCGAAGAAGTATGCGGTGAAGGAGTTCGAGATCTTGATCTCGTCATGGTTCTTGATCGTGATCACGTTCATCTTCGGCGAGTTCGGGAAGTCCTCCTGGCGCCGCTCGATGATGGCCTTCGTGATGGAAGTCGCGTAGATCGGCGGATTGCCGAGGCGCGCGAGGAGGTGGGGAAGCGCCCCGATGTGGTCGTAGTGGCCGTGGGTGAGGATGATGCCGTGGATATTCGCCTTCTTCCGCTCGAGGTACTGGATGTTCGGGATGATGTAGTCGATGCCCGGCGTCTCCTCTTCGGGGAACTGAAGGCCGGCGTCGATCATCACGATCTCGTTTTTGTATTCAAGGAAGGAGCAGTTCCTGCCGACCTCCTCGAGGCCGCCAAGGGGGATGAGGCGCAGGGCCTCGTCGTTTCCTCTTATCTCCCGTGCGCCCTCGGGAGAGGGCGAGTAGGAAAACTTGCGCGCCGAAACGGCGCCGAGCGAGCCCGGCGCGGCCTGGCCTCCGCGGCGCATACGGTCTCTGCCGCGGCCGCCGCCGTTGCCGCCGCTGGCACCGCCTCCGCGCACTCCGCCGTTTCGCGGTGCGCCGCCCTGCGGCCGCCCGTTGGGGCGTCCCATGGGGCGTGCGTTCTCGCGGGGGCGTGCGTTCCCTCCGGAACGCGGTTCCTGGTGCGCAGGACGCATTTCCTGCGACGCGGGACGCGGTCTTATCTCCGGCGGCGTGATCCGCGGCCGGCGATCGTCGTTTATATTGTCTGATTTTTTATTCATCTGAGTACTGACTTATTTTTTTATTGACTTTTATTTATCGGAAACCGAAGCCATGATGCGGCCGCCGCGCATATGCTTTTGTGTCCTTGGTGGGCAGGGAGGGACTTGAACCCTCACGACCTTGCGGCCACAGCGACCTGAACGCTGCGTGTCTGCCAGTTCCACCACCTGCCCTTGAATTCGATGCCCCGGAGAGATCCGATAGAAATTACATTCTATCATACCCGGGGGACGTTTGTCAAACGTCTACTTCAACACCCGCGCCGTGTTCAGATACCACGCGGGCGCCTGCCGGAAGATGTCCGAAGGACCGGGGACGAACCCGGGCGCGACGCCCTGCAGATTCTTGCCGGTCACGAGAAGATAGGCGGGGGAATAGAGGAAGACCGCGGGATGGTCGGCGGCAATTGCCGCTTCGGCGGAAGCAAACTCCGTGGTGCGCGTGGCAACGCCGAGTTCGGCGCGGGCCGATTCCACGAGCGCGTCCACCTTCTTGTTTGCGTAGATCGAAAGATTGAGTCCGGGGGAAAACCGCTGGGACGAATCCCAGAACGCGTAGAGATCAGAGCTCGGCCCGAGCACGTTGCCGAAAAGCAGGGCTTCGTAATCGCGGTTTTTGATCGTATCGTTCGCAAGTGTGTCAGGCGAAGACGAGGCGATGTTCGCCGTGATGCCGATCTTCTGCCAGGCGGCGGCGAGATCGCGCGCGGTCGCGGCGAGGAAGCCGACCTGCGGTACCGTGAGGTTCACGACGAGCGGAACGGAGGTTTTCTGCACCGTCTTCGCGCGCAGGCCGTCTGTTCCGGGGAGCCATCCGGCGGCCGTGAGAGTTGAGGAAGCAAGGTCGAGCGAGCTCGTCTCCGCCGTGGAAACGAAATAGGGCGCCCCTTCGGGAATGGGGCCGTAGTCGGGCGTCCCATGCCCGCCGAGAGCGTCGCTTATGAGCGCATTCCGGTCCACGGCCTCGGAGAGCGCGGCGCGGACCGCGGGATCCTGCAGGGGAATGCTCTTGCTGATGTTGAAGAAGACCGCGTAGTAGCTCGGCGTGTTCCACGAAGAGAGATTGTACGGTCGCGCGATCGAGCCGAGGTCGCCGGATTCAAGGCCTCCCATGCCGTCGATCGTTCCCGCGTTGAAGCTCTGCACCATGTCGGCCGCGGTATTAAAGAAAGAAAAATCAAAGCGGGAGATGAGCGGCCTCGTTCCCGAGTACTCACGCCACGCCTGAAGGTGATAGGCGGAGATTACGCCGTTTGCCTGCTTTTCGTACGAGACGAACTCGTACGGGCCGGAGCCGACCGGCTTCAGGTTATAGTCCGAGAGGCGCCAGTTCCCCGGAGGAGTATCGGCAAAAAGATGCTTGGGGAGGATATAAAGGTTCGCGAGATTATCCCCGAAGAACGCGTACGGGTTCGCCAGGCTGAACTGCACTTCGAGCTCGCTCACGCGGCTCACCGCGACGCCCTGCCAGCTCTGATAAAGAGGCGAGGCGGCATCGGGGTCCTGGATCGACTGGACGGTGAAAATCACGTCGTCCGAGGTGAGTTTTTCGCCGTCCTGCCAACGGAGTCCTTCTTTCAAGCGCACCGTCCAGGTTCTTCCGTCGGGGGACACTTCAATGCTCGCCGCGACGTCCGACACGTTCTGGTAGACCATCTTTACAAGCGTGCGGTCCGCCTCGTCCGAAGCGGTGACGGGGTTCACATATTCCGGCTGGCCCACCATCCCCTCGGTATATTCGCCGCCCGAGGCGGGGACGACCGTGGTTGCGCGGACGATCGTGATCCACGCCACGGCAAAGAAGCTTACGCAGGCGATGACCGCGGCGGCGAGGAACGCGGTGCGTTCTTTTTTGGTCAGGGCGAAGAATATGGTCTTAAGGCGCTGCATGTTGGGGAAAGGCAATTTCGGGTTCCGTACGCGGGGCTTTTACGCGCGGGACGGGCTGGGCGGTGGCGGGCGCGGACGCCGCCCGCGGAAGGCCGCGGCCTATATACCGGCCGCGAGCCGGTAGACCGCGATCGCGACGAAAATGACCACGGCGACGATCGTCGAGTAAAAGATTATCTTCTCCACGCCGCGGCGCGCCTGGTAGAATCCGCCGCCGTCGCCTCCGAGAAGGCCCGAGATGCCGGAAGAGCGTTCCTGGAGGAGGATGAGGGTGACGATCACGACCGCGAGAATGATCTGAATGACGGAGATCATGGAATGGTTCGGGTGGTCCGGTTAATTGGCGAGATGAATGATGAAATTGACGGCGCTCACGATGAGCGTGGCGAAGAAGAGCGCCGGAATCGTCTCAATACTAATGCTTCCCCGCAGTATGTCAAGGTGATCCGCGACGATCGGGAGGATCCAGACGATGATCGCGTTCACGATGATGATCCCAAGGCCGAGCGTGAGGATGATGACGGGGCCCAAGACCAGCGTGAGGATGGGCTTCAGAATGAAGTTGAGAAGCGCAAGGACGAGCGCGATGATCGCGATCTGAACCCATGTGCCCTGGAGCACGAAACCGGGCACGTACTGGTTGGCGAGCCAGAGCGCGAACGCGTTCGCGGCCACAATGAGGATGATCTTCCCGAGCCAGTGCATAGTCCTATTATACCAGACCTTCCAAAAGACTTCTGCCGGTCATGTCCGCGGGCTGGGGGATGCCCATGGCCTCAAGGAGTGTGGGGGCGACGTCCGCGAGCGAGCCGAGGGTCTCAAGCGCGAGCGAATCGGCGTTCACGAAGCGGCGGTTCTTGAACTCCGCGCCCACGAGGTAGAAGGGGACGGGGCTCGGGTCATGCTGGCTTTCGGGGAGGCCGGTGATGGGACTGATCATCTCCTCGATATTGCCGTGGTCCGCCGTCACGGCGAGGAGCGCGTCCGTGTCGACGGCGGCCTTCACGACGCGCGCGAGCTCGCGGTCCACCACGCGCACGGCCTCGAGCGCGGCTTGATAGTCCGACGTGTGGGCGATCGTGTCGGGATTCGCGTAGTTCACGAGGATGAAGTCGAACGCGCGCCCGGTGATCGCCTCGACGACGCGGTCCGTCAAGGGCCCCGCCATCATTTCGGGATGTTCCTCGGGGTGAAGACCGGAGTTCGAGGGGATGAGCGTGCGGTACTCGCCGGGGAAGGGCGGCTCGCGGTAGCCGTTGAAGAAGTACGTGACGTGCGCGTATTTGTAGGTCTCCGCGACGCGGAGCTGGTTCATACCGCGGTCGGAGATCACTTTTCCGAAGGGTTCGGTCACCGTGTCCGCGGGGACCACGACCGGCACGCCGAAGGAATCCTCGTAGTGCGTCATGGTCGCGATATACAGGTTATTGAATGCGACGACGGGGAACTCGGCGAAATCTTTTTTGATGAACGATGCGGCGATCTGGCGGATGCTGTCCTCGCGGTAGTTGAAGAATACGAGCGCGTCGCCGTCCTTCACGCCTTTGTCTTCCGCGAAACGGATGGGCGGGAGATATTCTTCGGTGCCGCTCTCCTTGTACGTTGCCTGAATGATGGCGGAAGGATCGGCCGTCACGGCGCCCGCCTGGCCCGTCATCGCCTGGTATGCCGTTTCCGTAAGCCGCCAGTTGCCGTTGCGGTCCATCGCGTAGTACCGTCCGATGAGCGAGGCGAGATCTTCGCGGGGGAGTTCGGCGAGGAACGATTCCACGGTGTGCGGAGGGCTGTCCTTCGCGTCGGCGAAAAGGTGGAGGTTAATCTTCTGGACGCCCTCCTGTGTTGCCATTTTGATGAGCGCTTTCAGGTGATCGAGCGACGCGTGCACGTTCGCCCGCGTGAGAAGCCCCGCGAAATTCACCGCGGCGCCGTTCGCCTTCGCGTGCGCGCACGCGGCTTTGAGGACGGGATTTTCGAAGAAGCTCCCGTCCTGGATCATCATGGTGATCTTCGGATAGTACTGGTAGAGCACCTTTCCGGCGCCGAGCGTGAGGTGCCCCACTTCGCTGTTGCCGACCTCGCCCCAGGGGAGGCCCACCGAAATGCCGGACGCCTGGAGGCTCGTCACGGGATAATTCGCGCGGAGCCACTCGAAGGTCTGCGGCTTCACGACGTAGATCGGATTCGACTGATTGTCCGCGCCGATACCCCATCCGTCGAGCACCACAAGCACGGTCGTTCGCTTTGCCATACCTCCATTATACCGCGCCTATGACTTTCCGCCGCGTTCTCCGCCGTCCAAAAAACCGCCCGCCTGGATGCTCCAAAGTTTTTGGTAAAGGCCGCCCTGTTTGAGGAGGTCGCGGTGCGTGCCCTCCGCGACGATCGCTCCGCCTTCAATGACGACGATCCGATCCATTTTCATGATGGTCGAGAGGCGATGGGCGATCACGATGACGGTTTTACCGCGCATGAGGGTTTGGAGCGCGTCCTGGATCAGCGCCTCAGATTCCGAATCCAGGCTTGAGGTCGCTTCGTCGAGGACGAGGATTGGCGCATTCTTGAGGATGGCGCGCGCGACCGCCACGCGCTGTCGTTCGCCGCCGGAAAGCTTGATGCCGCGCTCGCCGACAAGCGTTCCATAGCTGTCCGGCAGGGAGGCGATGAACTCGTGGCAGTGCGCCTGGCGCGCCGCCTCGAACACTTCCGCGTCTTTTGCGCCCCGCCGGCCGTAGCGGATATTTTCCATGATCGTCCGGTGGAAGAGGATGGGTTCCTGCGGCACGAAGGCGATCGCGTCGCGCAGGCTGTCCTGCGTGACCATTCTCACGTCTTGCCCGTCGATCAGGATCGCTCCGCCCGATACGTCGTAAAGGCGCAGGAGTAGCTTGGTCACGGTGCTCTTCCCCGCGCCGGAGGGACCCACGAGCGCGAGCTTCTCACCGCCTTTCACGGTGAGGTTGAAGTGGTCGAGTACCGGATGGTCGTCATAGAAGGAGAACGTGACGTCGCGGAGGATAATCCCGCGTTCCGCGACGACGAGCGGCTTGGCACCGCGCCGGTCCCTGACGTCGTGCGCGGTCTTCAGGACGCCGACCATCTCGACGGCATCCGCATACGCATCGTAAAAGCGGCGGATATTGTAATTCATGCCGGTGAGAAGGCTGAAGAGGCCGAGGAGGTAGCTTTGGATGAGCACAAAGTCGCCGATGGTCACAAGACCCCTCTCCCAAAAGACCACCGCGCCGTAGAGCAGGCCGATGTTGATGCCCACCATGAGGAGGCCTTGAGCCGACCAGATGTATTCGTCGGCATTCCATGAGCGCATGGTCGCCTTGCGCCACGCGTTCACCACCGAGCCGAAGATCTTGTTTTCGTGCGCCGCACCCGAGAAAAGCGCGATGGTGTTCTGGTTCGATATGGCGTCCGAGAGCGTGCCGACCATCCTACTGTCGGCTTCCGCGCGGGCAACGCGCAACGGCTGGCGCAAGCGGGCGACGAAGATTTGGAAGGCGACGAACCCCGCGACCCATATGCCGAGCGCAATGCCGAGCGTATGGTTGCGCAGGAAGAGTACGATGATCGCGCCGAGGGCGAAAACCGCAGTAGGGAAGAACTGTAGCATGATGCTGTCCATGATCGATTCGAACGACCCCGCAAACTTGCTAACTTTGCGCGTGAGCGTGCCGCTGAACCGCGAAGTGAAGAAGTGATATGAATGGCCGATGAGGTAGTCGAACGACGACCGGTAGAGGTCGGCCATGACACCGGATTCGAAGTGCATGATGCTGAAAACTTGGACGCGACGGGCGAACCATCCTCCGAGCGACGCAAGTGCGATTGCGATGACAAGGCCTATGAGTTGCCGGAAGTCAGTGCTCGTGCGGTCGGGGACGGCGAGGAGGTCGAATAGATTGCGAAGGTAGAGCGGTGAGATAAGATCCGCCGCCTGAATGCCGAGGGCGCCGAGGATGACGAGGCTGAAAAGCCACAGGTGGCGCCGGATGCCTCCTGCATAATGATAAAAAATATCCATTGCCCGTACCTGCGGCGTCTTGTCTGATTCCATGGAGATATGCCTATATTACTTGATTTTCCGCGTCCGGGCCACCCAGTTCTCCTTGACCCCACGGTCCAAGGGGCGGTATCATGAAGGCACGTAAAAGTCATCGGTTTTATGAAAAAAACATTAAATAATCGCTCTCATGGATACGACTACGGCGCTTGCCACGGTAGCGGCGCTTTTGATAGGTGCGGGAGTGGGCTATCTTGCCCGTCGGTATTGGGCGGCTAACCGCCTCGGGGACGTCGAAGAAAGGGTAAAAAAGGAACTCGCCGAGGCCGAAACGAAGGCCAAGGAGATCGTCATTGAAGCCAAGGACAAGGCGGCGAGCATCCTCGTCGATCTCAAAAACGAGGACAAGGATCGGCGGAAAGAACTCGAAGCGTCCGAAGCGCGCCTGCTCCGCAAGGAGGAAGCGCTCGACAAGCGCTCGAACGATCTGACGGCCGAGGAGGGCAAGTTGAGAACGCGGGAGGAAAAAGTGAGGACGGCGGAGGAGGGGATTACGGCGAAGGAGTCCGAGGCGGAAGCGCGGATCGCGAAGATCGGCGGGCTTTCTCCCGAAGCGGCGCGCGAGGAGATTATGCGCCGCGTGAAAGAGGACCGCGCGCAGGACCTCGCCGGCCTTGTGCAGAAGATCGACCGCGAGAACCGCGAGGAGGTGGAAAAGAAGGCGTCCGAGATCATCACGACATCGCTCCAGCGCTACGCGCGCTCGCACGTCGCGGACATCACGACGACCCTTTTCCCGCTTCACGACGAAGAGCTGAAGGGCAAGATCATCGGCCGAGAGGGCCGCAACATCCGCGCGCTCGAGCGCGCGACGGGCGTGGAATTCATCATCGACGAGGCGCCCGAAGCGATCATCATTTCCTCGTTCGACCCGTTCCGCCGCGAGGTGGCGCGGCTCGCGCTTGAGCGTCTCGTGAAGGACGGCCGCATCCAGCCGGCGAAGATCGAGGAGGCCGTCGAGGAGGCAAAGGAAACGCTCGTGAAGCGCACGCAGGAGATCGGCGAGCAGGCCGCGCAGGACCTCGGCGTATTTGATCTGCCGAAGGAGATCCTCCAGATGGTGGGGCGGCTCCACTTCCGTACGAGCTTCGGCCAGAACGTCCTCACGCATTCCGTCGAGATGGCCTATATCGCGGAGATGATGGCGCGCGAGCTCGGTCTCAATGCCGAGGTCGCCAAGAAGGGCGCGCTTCTCCACGACATCGGCAAGGCGATCGACCACGAGGTCGAGGGCACGCACGTCGACCTCGGCATGAAACTGCTCAAAAAGTACAACATCGACGAGCGGGTGGTGGAGGCAATGCAGTCGCACCACGACGATTACCCCTACGCCCGTCCCGAGGCCTACGTCGTAACCGCGGCGGATGTCCTCTCGGCGGCACGCCCTGGCGCCCGGCGGGGAACGCTCGAGAACTACGTGAAGCGCCTTGCGGATCTCGAGAAGATCGCCATGGATTTCCCCGGCGTGAAATCCGCCTACGCCATTTCAGCCGGCCGCGAACTCAGGGTTTTCGTGGTGCCGGAGAAGGTGGACGACTTCCGCGCCCTCGAGATGGCGCGCGAGATTGCCAACAAGATCCAATCCGAGTTAAAATATCCTGGTGAGATCAAGGTGAACGTGATCCGCGAAATGCGGGCCGTGGAATACGCCAGGTAGCGCTCCGCGGAAAACGACGCCGAAACGACCTTCCCCATGGACTCCATCATCAATCATCCACTCGCGCTCTCGATCATCGTGGCACTCCCGCTTTTCGGCGTGATCGCGCGGCTCTTCGGCGCCACGTTCCGCCGTATCGCGCGCTGGTATCTCTATCTCGCGGTCTTCGCGGTCGTCGTTGTCATGAATTCGATATTCTTCCCGTTCATCGGCGGGAAGGACTACTTCTTCCGGTATGCCGTGGAGCTCGCGCTCATGGCGTACGCGCTTTTCTGGGCGTTTGAGGCGGGGGAGGGCGAGGTATGGAAGAGCGTGAAGGAAGCGGCCAGGAAGCCGCTCGCGATCGCCGTCACGGCCTTCGCCGCGATGTTCCTCCTCGCATCGCTCTTCGCATATGACATGCACGCGGCCTTCTGGTCCAACTACGAGCGGGGCGAAGGCGGATTCCAGATGCTCCACTACTACGCGTTCTTCGCGTTGCTCGTCCTGCTTTTCAATACAGAAAAAGAATGGAAAAATCTTTTCCGCTTTTCGCTCGTCGCCGCGGGCGGGATGATTCTTTACGGCATCCTCGGGAACTATGCCGTCCAGGGCACGATCGGTCCCTACACGGGGAACGTCGCTCCCGTCGGCTGGTGGCATACCCTGATCGACGGGCGCTTCCAGGGCTCGCTCGGGAACCCCGCCTACGTCGCGCCGTATCTTATGTTTTCCATGTTTTATGCCGGCTATCTTTGGGTGCGACGGACGGCGTCCGCGCCCGCGTCGCGCGCGGTGCGCGCGTGGACCGGCGTCGGCTGGGGCGCGCTCATCGCCGTGTTCGTCTTTTTCTTCTTCATCAGCCAGACGCGCGGCGCGTTCCTCGGCCTCGGCGCCGGACTCTTTGTTTTTACGCTGTATCTTGCGATCGCGGGACGGGGAAAGATGCGGAAATGGGCGGGCGCGGTCGCCATCCTTCTCGTGGTTCTCGGCGGGACGATCTACGCGTTGCGCAAGTCGCCGATCACGAACATGATCCCGGAGGGTCGCCTTCTTCAGATCAGTTTGTCCGACGCCACGGCGCAGACGCGCCTTTGGGTCTGGGGCGAAGCATGGCACGGTTTCCTTGAGCGCCCCGTCCTCGGCTGGGGCCCCGAGAATTTCACCGCGGTGTACGACAAATTCTTCAATCCAAAATTCTTCGTGCCGGGCCAGAACGGAGAAACATGGTTCGACCGTGCGCACAGCGTCTACTTTGATTATCTCGCGGAGACGGGCATCCTCGGCCTTCTGGCGTATCTTTCGATCTGGGCGGTGTTCTTTACGGAATTCGCGCGGCGGCACCGGCACGGCAACGATCGGAGTCCGAAAGCGATCGTCGAGCGAGGCATGATCCTCGCGATGCCCGTGGCGTACCTCGTGCAGGGCGTCGCGATCTTCGACGTGTTCCCGATGTATCTGAACGTGTTCCTCTTCGCCGGCTTCGCGTACTGGTATTTCTACCACCACCATGGACAGAACGCTTAAGGGAGTTGTCGCCGCACTGGTCTGCGCCGCGATCCTCGGGGTCGCTTTCTACGGCACCTACATGCCGCTCAGGAAGGCCGAGATGTATATCGGCACCCTCCAGGCGTTCCAGGCGAATCCGCCCTCGTCCATCCAGGACTTCGAGACCCGGCTCGAGCCCGCGCTCGATTATCCGTCTCCCATCGGGCAGGAAGAGCTCGTCCGGAATACCGCGAACACGATCCTCGGTTTCGTCCAGCGCGGGCTTGACCCGACCTCGACCGCGGAGCTCGTCGGATTCCTGAATGTCTACTACGACCCGATCCTTTCAAGCGGGAAGGGAATGAGCTTCGGCCAGGATGTCTATCTCGAGGGGGCCATCAACGAGATCGCGTTCGCGAACACCGGCGCTCCGGCCTACCTCGCGGCCGCCGCGAAATATTACGAGCTCGGCGCGGAACTCGGCCCCAACCGTCCGCAGGTGCTCTACGGCCTCTTCGACGTCTACCGCGCCATGAATGACGCCACCGGAACCAAGGCGGTGGCCGCGAAGATCATGCAGGACTGGCCGACGGACACGCGGATCCCGCAGGCACTCACGGCATTCGAAGGAGCGGGTGCGGGGAAGAAATAGGAACTTTGTTTTTAAGGGGAGGGAGGCGTAAGATTGATATATGACAAAAAAGAAGGTTTTTGTCGCTGGTGGCGCTGGGTTTATTGGGTCAAACTTTATTCGCTATTTACTAGAAAAGCACGGAGAAGCTTCGGTTTTGAATTTTGATAAACTGACTTATTCTGGCAATCTCGATAATCTAAAAGACCTAAAGAATAATTCACGCTATTCTTTTGTGACGGGAGACGTGGGGGATCGCGATGCGGTTGAGGGTGCGATAAAAAAGTTTAACCCTGATTTCGTCATTAATTTTGCCGCTGAGACGCATGTTGATCGTAGTATTCATGTTGGTGCCAAGGAATTTATCGATACGAATATCACGGGGGTTTTCAATATTCTAGAGGCGGTAAGAGTGCGTCCGAAAATCAAGAAATACGTTCAGGTTTCCACTGATGAGGTTTACGGAAGTCTGACCCTTGGATCCAAAAAAAAGTTCAGTGAGGATACTCCTTTTGCTCCTAATGTTCCCTATGCGGCGACAAAGGCGAGCGGTGATATGCTCTGTCGTGCCTATCATCACACATTTGGGGTGCCGGTGGTGGTGACGCATTGTTCGAACAACTATGGACCATACCAGTATCCCGAAAAACTTATTCCCTTTTTTGTCTTCCGGATCATGCAGGGAGAGTCATTGCCCATCTATGGTGATGGGAAAAATGTGAGAGATTGGATATACGTCATTGATCACTGTGAGGCTTTGCGACTGTGCCTTTTTAAAGGAGCGTCCGGTGAGACCTACAACATCGGCGCAGATAATGAGCTCAGCAATATCGAGATTGCCGAGCTCATTGCGGAGCACTTTAATCAAAAGCTGGAAACACGATGTAAGTTTGTCACGGATCGTCCCGGACACGACCGCCGCTATGCAATAGATGCTTCCAAGATAAAGCGGGATCTTGGATGGAGGCCTCGCTACGATTTCCCGCGTGCCTTCGGAGAGACAATCGATTGGTATGTCAACAATAAGGCGTGGACGGAAAAAGTGCGTAAAAAAACGGATGCTTTCAACCCGCATATTGATTTTCGGCAGGCGCACCCCACTCTCAAGAAATAAAACATGAAAGGTGTTATTCTGGCCGGTGGACTAGGCACGCGACTTCATCCGCTGACGCTTATCACTAACAAGCATTTGTTGCCTGTTTATGATAGGCCCATGATCATGTATCCACTCGATACACTAAAGAAAACCGGTGTTGATGAGATCATGATAGTATGCGGCAAGGAGCACGCCGGTCATTTTATGAATTTCCTCGGCTCCGGAAAAGAACACGGCGTTAAATTGTCATATTCCTTACAGCATGGCGCAGGAGGGATTGCTGATGCCTTGAGCTTAGCTGAGGACTTTGTTGATAATGATAAAGTCGCAGTGATACTGGGCGACAATATTTTTGAGGACGATTTTTCTAAGTATATCGACCAGTTCCGAAATGAGCGGGGAGCAAAAGTTTTTATTAAAGAGGTCGCTGACCCTAGGCGGTTCGGCGTCGCAGAGATTAAGAACGGTAACATCATCGGGATAGAAGAAAAACCCAAGAATCCCAAATCGAATTTCGCGACGGTGGGGCTGTATCTATACGACGCAGACGTCTTTCTAAAAATTAAAGAACTTGTCCCTTCGACGCGAGGTGAGCTTGAAATTTCCGACGTACACAACGCCTATATTCAAGAGGGGGCGCTGTCTTATGGGGTGGTGGATGGGTTCTGGTCAGATGCGGGAACCTTTGATTCCCTGATGATCGCCGCAGAATGGGTAGCTAAAAAGGCACCCAAAGCATGAGGCTAACCTCTCTTAGTAATGTACTCATTACCGGCGTGGACGGGATGGTTGGTTCCTATGTAGATTTTGGGATCAAAACCAACCATCATTCTCTGGACATTACCAACCTCAGTGAAACAATGGCGGTCATTGGAAAGTATAAGCCTGAGGTCATCATACATCTCGCCGCGGAGACGGACGTTGATCGATGCGAGCGCGAACCGGAACGTGCCTACATGGTGAACAGCACTGGCACCCTTAATGTTGCTAATGCCGCAAAAAAAATTGGTGCTAAGGTCGTGTACGTCTCCACGGTGTATGTTTTTGACGGGAGCAAACACGGAGCGTATTTAGAAAGCGACCTTCCTTGTCCCAGCAATCATTATGGTAGGTCTAAATATTTTGGGGAGCTTATCATCAAAGGCATCCTCGATGATTATTTGATAGCGAGGGCAGGGTGGGTATTTGGTGGCGGCCCCGAGAAAGATCGGAAATTTGTTGCCAAGATTATTAAGCAATTACAGCAGGATGAAGTGAAGGTTGTGGATGATAAGCTGGGGTCGCTAACTTATGCAAAAGATTTGGTGGATAAAATAAAAACCATGATCGTCGAGGGTAAGAGTGGGCTGGTGCATGTCGCCAATGCCGGATTTTGTTCGCGTTATGATGTTGCCATAGAAATTAAAAAAATTATGAACTCTCACTCGATATTGACGCCAGTCGACTCAAGCTATTTTAACTTAGATGCGTCGAGGAGCGATTCTGATATTATGGAGTCCCTAACGGGAGGAATTGTGAGGCCTTGGCAGGAAGCCCTATCGGCTTATATTGCCACGGAATGGATTTGATAACCGCCATTTGGTACAATTACAATGAAATCAAAGCCCACCATGAAAACAGTAAAATCAATTGAGGGGTATATAATCCCTTACGCGACGGCAGTGTATGGGAAGGAAGAAGTTGCAGCGGCTCTCAGAGTTCTAAGGAGTCGCTGGCTTGGTCCAGCTGGGAATTCGAAAGAATTCGAGAGCAAGATGGCGCATCTATTCGGGAAAAAATATGGACTGTTCGTTAATTCTGGATCCTCGGCAAACCTGTTGGCTATTTTGATAAATAAGTTTCCTAAAGGGAGCGAGGTAATTACTCCCGCCTGTACTTTTGGAACCACATTATCTCCCATACTCTACGCAGGATTGATGCCGGTTTTTGTCGATTCCGAGCCTGGGAGATATAACCCGAGCATTAGGGACATCGAGCGTGCTATAAGTATAAAAACAGTAGCAATAATGATCCCGGACACCGTGGGGATGCTGAACGACTGGCCGGTCATCGCAAAGCTTGCGAAGAAGCGTGG
>JAJXZE010000016.1 GCA_021780195.1 bacterium
TCCTTGATCCGACGCAGGATCTGCTCCTTCACTTCCGGAGCGACCCGATGATATTTCTTCATGTATTTATCTTTGGACAATCCGACCTTTCTGTCCAATATATGGGGTCAAGGCCATATCGAAATCAGCACTGTCTATTTTCAATTCTAGTTATAAACTCTTTCATTTTAGCTATACTTTCCTCAGCTTCCTCTCTCGATGATTTTATCCCACCTATACCTGACCGCCACTCCACGCCATCCTTGTGATATCTCATGACCTTTAGCGCTACTTCGATTTTGTTTAACTTATTGAGGCAGCGAGTAATATCCTGCCCTTGAAGCTTAATCAGTATGGCGAGGTGATCTATGGTCAATTCTTCCATGCATTCACGCTATCAAATGAATCTGCAATCCGCAATCATTCTTTAATCTTTTTTTAATGCCGAGTGTGGTATGCGCGCAAAACAGAGCCGTGCGCCTTAAGGCGAACCGGCTTCGCGAGCCGAAAGGCGCATGGTCCCGTTTTGCGCTACTGCGTCGCTTCTATGTGCGCTTCGCTGTACGCAAGCGTTCCGCCTACTTTCTTGCCGGGATTGAAAATGCCCAGGGGGTCGAAGATCTTCTTGGTGGCGGCGAAAAGCGCCTCGATCTCCTTCCCGTACATCTCCCCGAGGTACGGCGTGCGGATGATGCCGTCGTTGTGCTCCGCGGTGATCGAACCGCGGTACTTGAGAACAAGTTGATAAACCTCTTCGGATATCGCGGGGATGAGCGCCCGCACCTTCGGATCCTTGAGGTCCATAAGCGGGATAATGTGGAAATTGCCGTTGCCCGGATGCCCCGCGATCGTGTAGACGAGCTGATCCTTGTACCGGTCAAGGATCGCGTTCACCTTCGGCAGGATTTCCGGCAGGTATTCCGGTTTCACGATGAAATCGTCAATGAAAGGTGCGGTGTCCTTGCCCGTCGTGTTGTTGTGGAGCATGGCGAAGCTCTGCCGGCGGATCGCCCAGTATTTCTCCTCCTCTTTCTCGCTCCGGAGCGCCCGCACCTGAATGCCCGCGTGCGACGCGGCGAACCGCCGCACGGCGTCCGCGAGCGTGCCGATCGAGGCGTCGAGCGCCGCGGGGTTGTCGCCCGTGAGCTCCACGAGCATGATCATCTTCGGCATGCCTCCGCGGAGCACCATGAACATCTCCGGAATGAACTGCCATCCGAGCGTGAAAATGCTCCCCTTCATGGACGCGACGAGCGCGCGCCAGAACTTGACCGCGATCTCGAGCGTCTTGTCGTCGTACGATTCGATGCTTTCCGGCGCGAACTTCAGGAGCTCGTTTACAAGGTCGCCTACCGGGCCGAGGTCGCGGAGGAAGATCACCGCCATACGGGAATGCTTCTTGAGCGGCACGAGGCCGAGCTTCGCTTCCGTGAGGAGCCCGAAGGTCCCCTGCGAACCGACGATAAGGCGCGTGAGATCGAAAACGCCGGTCTCCTTATTCCAGACATTCCATAGAAAATAGCCGGCGGAATTCTTGGAGACGTCGGGCTTCGCTTTCACGATGGCGTCGTAGTGGTCGTCGATGAGCTTTTTGATCCCGCGGTAGAGATCGCCCTCGAATCCTTCCTCGGCGAGCTTTGCCGCGAGGGCTTCCCCGGCGAGGGGGCGGAACGTGTGCGTCTTTCCGTCCGCCATCACGAGCGTGAGCTCGCGGACATAGTGTTCGGTCTTGCCGTAGGCGAGCGTCTTCTCGCCGCCGGAATTGTTGTTCACCATGCCGCCGAGGGCGCAGAGATCCTTGGAGGCCGGGAACGGCGGGTAGAGCAGGCCCTTTGCGGTGAGCATGGGTTCGAGATCGCGGAAATAGACGCCGGGCTCCGTGACGACGTACGCCTCGCGGCCGCCCTCCGCCTCCGCGATTTCCTTTACGCGATGGAAATGCTCCGTAAAGGATACGACGATCCCCTGCGTGAGCGGCCCGCCCGTCATGTCCGTTCCCGCCGAACGGCCCGTGAGGGAGACGTCTTCACCCTTCGCCTTCTTTTCCGCGACGAACTGCACGAGGCGCTCAAGGTCCTCCGCATCCTTCGGGAACACCACGACCTGCGGCATCACTTTGAAAAGCGAGTAGTCGCGGCTGTACTTGGTGCGGGCGTCGTCGTCGGCCGAAACCTCCCCGCGGAAGAACTGCTTTATTTCGTCGGCAAGCATAGTGGTTTCATTGTACCACGCCGCGGATCGAAGCCGCCGCGAATCGAATGCGTCCGGCTTCTCTATGGCGGCGCTACGCAAGCGCCCTCTTCGCGCGAAGCGCTTTGTGATAGCCGATGGCGAAGCGGTGCGCCTCGTCGCGCACGCGGACAAGCGTCACCTTCTGCACGCCCTTCGGAATCGCGCCGATCACATCATTACGCTTACGCTCGGGTCCTTTTGCGATTCCGACGATCGGAATGCGGATTCCGGCTTTCAAAAGCACTCGGTACGCGGCGTTCGCCTGGGCAAGCCCGCCGTCGATCAAAATGAGGTCGGGCAGGGGCCAGCGTGCCGCAGTGCCGGCCCTGCCATCCGCACCGGAACCGGCGGCACCGGCAGTACTCGCGCCTGCCGTTGCGCCAGTCGCATGCCTGAAGCGGCGCTCGAGTACCTCGGTAAGCATCCCCACGTCATTCGGCTTGAAGACGGTGCGGATGCGGAACTTCCGGTATTCCGCCTTCGCCGGTTCGCCGTCCTCGAAGACCACCATGGAACCCACCGCCGAGGTCCCCGAAATATTCGAAATGTCGTAGCCCTCGATGCGGTGCGGACGCCGGGGCGCGCCGCCGGACGTCGCGGCCGCCGCGGACGCGGCGATCGGAGAGACGATCGGCGATTCCGCGATGAGCGCGGTGTCGCGGATGTGTCTCAGCGCAAAGATCTGGCCGCGTAGTTTTGCCGCCTTCTCGAAGTTCGTCCTTTTGCCCTCCGCGGCCATTTCGCGTTCGAGCGCGCGGATTACCTGCCGTTTCTTCCCGGAGAGAAAAAGTTCAAGGTGCCGGATGGTCTTCAGATACTCCGCGCGGCTCACCGCGCCCGTGCACGTTCCCGGACAGAGGCCTATCTCATAATCGAAGCACGGCCGCGGGAACTTTCCAAGCCGTTCGGGATCGTGGGTGCTCCACGGAAAGATCCGCCGCAGGATGCGCAGTGCCTCGCGCGCCGAGGATGCGGACGTGAATGGCCCCCAGCGGCGGCCGCGCAGGGCGCCTTTGCCGCGGACCAGGAGTACGCGCGGGAAGGGCTCTTTGGTGATCTCTATATAGAGGAAGCTTTTGTCATCCTTCTCGCGGACGTTGAAAGGCGGCGTGAACTTCTTGATGAGCTCCGCCTCGAGGATCAGGGCTTCGAGCGCGGTGTCCGTGTCGCGATGTTCGATCTTCGCGATGCGCCGGACGAGCGTTTCGATGCGCACGTCGTGCGGCCACTCGAAATAGCTCGCCACGCGGCGGCGCAGATTCCCCGCCTTCCCTACATAAAGGATGCGCCCCGCGGCGTCCTTCATGATGTAAACCCCCGGCGTCACAGGCAGAGACCGGTACGGAATCTTCGTCTTTGTCCGCGGCGCGTTCGGCGCTTTCTTTACATTCGGCATGCGGCGTAAGGCGTAAGCGCGAAGCGGAATGCCTAATCCCCGAGAAGCATATAGACCGCGCACTTTTCGAGCCCCTCATCAAGCCCTCCTTCAATATGCTCGCTCACTTCCTCGAGCGCCACCTTTACCCGGCCGTCAGCCGAATAGAGATGGTCTCCCGACACGTACCCAAGATGATGTCCCTCGGGGCTGTAGATGTGTTCCGTGTCGAAATAACCGAGCACTTTGTTGTCGCTGTGCGAGCGTATCTTGTGCACGTCGATCCAGCCGATCTTCTCCCCTCCCCGCCGGATGTCGTGCCCCGTAATCGTGATCTTATCGCTCATGTCTTTATTATAGCAGGGCCCTGCGGCGGCGCTACTTCAGCACTTTCCGCAGATACTGCCCCGTAAAGCTCGCCGCTTTGCGCGCAATCTCCTCCGGCGTGCCCGCCGCGACCACCTTGCCGCCGCGCGCACCGCCTTCGGGACCAAGGTCGATCACCCAATCCGCGGTCTTGATAACGTCGAGATTGTGCTCGATCACGACCACGGTGTTGCCGCGGTCCACGAGCCGCTGGAGCACCTTGATGAGCTGGTCCACGTCAGCAAAGTGGAGGCCCGTGGTCGGTTCGTCGAGAAGATAAAGCGTGCGGTGCGTGTCGCGCTTGCCGAGCTCGGCCGCGAGCTTGATGCGCTGGGCTTCGCCGCCGGACAAGGTCGTCGCCGACTGGCCGAGCTCGAGATAACCGAGGCCCACCTCTTCAAGGATCGTGAGCTTGTCCTCAAGCCACGGAATGTCGCCAAAAAATTCCGCAGCTTCTTCGACCGTCATCCGCAGGATGTCGTAGATATTCTTTCCTTTGTATTCCACCTCGAGCGTTTCTCGGTCAAAGCGCTTCCCTTTGCAAACGTCGCACGTCACGTAGACCGTCGGGAGGAAGTGCATCTCGATCGCAATCGTCCCGTGGCCTTCGCAGTTCTCGCACCGTCCGCCCGGCACGTTGAAGCTGAAACGTCCCGGCTTGTATCCCCGCACGCGCGCGTCCTCCGAAGCGGCGAAAAGATCGCGGATATGCGTCCACGCGCCGACGTAGGTCGCCGGATTCGAGCGCGGCGTGCGGCCGATCGCCGCCTGGTCGATGTTGATGATCCGGTTCACGTATTCCATGCCGAGGATCGCCTTCGAGCCGCCCGCGCGGTAGTTCGCGTGGTTGTATTTGTCCGCGAGCGTCTTGTAGAGCACGTCGTAGACCAGGCTCGACTTCCCCGAACCCGAGACGCCCGTCACCGCGACGAACCGGCGGAGCGGGATGTCGACGTCCACGCTCTTCAGGTTGTTCGCCGTCGCGCCGCGGATCCTGAGGTGCTCCCCTTTCGGTTCCACTTTGCGCCGACGCGAAGGGACCTCGATGAACTTCTTTCCGCGGAGATACTGGAGCGTAAGCGAGTCCTGCTTCGGATCCTTGATGATCTGCGGCACCGGCCCCTGGGCCACCACGCGGCCACCGTGCACGCCCGCGGCCGGGCCGATGTCCACCAGATAATCCGACTCGCGGATCGTATCCTCGTCGTGCTCCACCACGATGATCGTGTTGCCGAGATCGCGGAGATCCTGGAGCGTTTTGATGAGCTTCGCGTTGTCGCGCTGGTGGAGGCCGATCGTCGGCTCGTCAAGGATATAGAGCGTGCCCACGAGGCGCGACCCGATCTGCGACGCGAGGCGGATGCGCTGGGCTTCGCCGCCCGAGAGCGTCCCCGCCTTGCGGTTCAGGGTGAGGTACTCGAGGCCGACATCCATCATGAACTTCAGCCGGTTCTTGATCTCGCGGAGCGGCGCGACGGCGACCTCCGTGGACGACTCGCTCTTGAACTTCAGCGTGTCGAAGAACGCGTAGGCATCCTCGATCGAGAACGACGCCACGTGATCGATGTTCTTCTGGTCGATCAGAACGTTCAGTGATTCCTCGCGGAGCCGTTTTCCCGCGCAGACCGGGCAGATCTCCTCGGACCAGATATCCTTGGTGCCGAGGCCGTGGCATTCGGGACAGGCGCCGTAGGGACTGTTGAAGGAAAAGAGGCGCGGTTCGATCTCGGGGAATGAAAAACCGTCGCGGGCGCAGGTAAACTTCGCGGAAAGCGAGACCTCCTGGTCCGTGATGATCGTGACCACGCCCTCGCCGTACTTGAGCGCGGATTCAACCGCTTCCGCAAGGCGCAGGCGATTGTCCTTGTCCTTGAAGTCCATACCCGCCGGCATACGGTCCACCACGAGATCGATTGTGTGCGTCTTGTAGCGACTGAGTTCCACGCGCTCGCGGAGCGAGTGGTATTTTCCGTCGATGCGTACCTCGCTAAAACCCGCGCGGAGGAAGTCGTAGAGCATCTGATAATATTCCCCTTTCCTGCCGCGCACCACGGGCGCGAGGATCACCATGTTCTTCTTCGCCCCTTTCGCCGCGCCGTTCTCCTTCGCGATCTCCGCGGCGACGTCCACGATCTCCTCGTTCGTCATCTTCTTTATCTCGCTCCCGCACCGCGGGCAGTACGGCTTCCCGGCGCGCGCGAAAAGCACGCGGAGGTAATCGTAGATCTCCGTGATCGTGGCGACCGTCGAGCGCGGGTTTGCCGAGTGGCTCTTCTGATCGATCGAAATGGCCGGCGAAAGCCCCTCGATGTCATCCACATCCGGCTTGTCGAGACGGCCCAAAAACTGCCGCGCATAGGCGGAAAGGGACTCGATATAGCGGCGCTGGCCTTCCGCGAAAAGCGTATCGAACGCAAGACTCGATTTTCCGGAACCCGAAAGTCCCGTGAAGACGACCATCTTGTCCCGCGGGATTTCGAGGTCGATATTCTTCAGATTGTGCTCTCGCGCGCCCTTGATGATGATCTTGTCGTGCGACATATACTGAAAGCTCCCCGGAGCACGGCTTGCTGGGGGGTCGCAAGGGAAAGTGTACCGCGCGGGGACGGCGCGCGTCAAACGTTCATAGCTCCCTGCGCCCGCGGCGCCTCAAGGAATATTTACGAGGGACGGATGTTTCGGAGGCGCCGCGGGTGCAGGGAGCTATTTCTCCGCGTTATAGAGCGCCTGGATCTCGGCCGCCGAGAGCGCACGGTTGTAGAGGCGGACGTCATCGATCGCGCCCGTGAAAACCGTCGATGCACCCGTTGCATACCCCGCGCCGATCCAAAGAGGGTCGGTGGTGGAAGCGAATCCCGCAGCGGCGGTCGCGGTCAAGTTTCCGTTGGTGTAGATGCTGAGCATT
>JAJXZE010000012.1 GCA_021780195.1 bacterium
CTATCGCCTCATCTGGGAGTACAACCACGTGCGCATTCATTCCGCCCTCAGGATGCCGCCCTTACGCTTCGCGGAACGCTTGAAAAACATTGTCGAAAAAGTGTCCTAAGATTGGGGTCATTGACAGAAGTAAATTCCGAATCAAGATAAAAAAATCAGCCCCCATCCACATCCGCTGTTTCCAGCAAGATCGGATAGGGGCGAGAACCAAAGAACTGCGTCCGGCGCGGCGGGGAAAAAGGCTGGTTGGCCTGATTCGCCCGCGCGCCGGGGAAAGAGCTAATTGTTGGGGGTCGGCGCCGCGCAACCGCTCCCGTCGCACAACAGCAATTTGCTGTTGTCCGGCGAGATTCCGAAACCGACAGGTGCGGTCGCCGAGGTCGCATTGAGGGTCTGTTTTGCACCCGTCAACGCGTTCACGGCAACAAGCGACGTCAGCTTCGACGGATCGACTGGATTCGCGTAGGCGACGATCACTCGTCCACCCACTTCGTCCGCAACGATCCGCTGCGGCTGGCTCGACGGCGTACTGTCCAATTGAACAGTGCGCGTGAACGTCGGCCCGGTTGACGACAGGGCGGCAAACGCCAGCTTATTGTCGGCTTGGCTGAATACCGCCACCGTTCCCGCCGCGGAGTCCTGATTGAAGGCAACCACCTCGGGCTCTCCTCCGGTCGCAAGGCCGGTGAATTGGAGACTGCCCTGCGCGGTCATATTCGCAAGGGAATACTGATATAGCGATGTATTCCCTCTCGAATAGACAACGCAGGACTTTCCAGATCCAAGTGCGGCAATTGCTACCGCCCACGGCTCTTTACCCGCGGGCTGGGAAAGGGTCGGAACCGTGGAGTTAGGTGCGTCACCGAATGTCGTTGCTAGTCCCTCAACGGGCTGAGCAACGCATCCGACGCCGTCTGCCCCCGCCACACCGACTGCAGAGCCGGTGATGTTATTGACGGAATTCCCGGTCACCGGATCAATGGAACCAGCACCAGCAAGGCGCAGGGTAGATCCTATCAACATCCCACTTTCACTATCAAACGCGATAGCGGTTCCCGCGCCTCCTATGTTAATCGGCGCCCCATCCGAACTTCCGTCGCTCTTGTATTTCCGGATCAAGCCTGCGGCCTGATCTAAGAGATACATTTCTCCGTTCACCGAGGATACCGCAAGGGTATTCTGGTTTCCGGAAAAGTAGAACGGCGCGCTATCCCCACAGGTTGGGCCACAGAAGGCAACAGTATACCTTCCGGGGCGCCAATGTGAGGTATCATACACCACGGTGAAGTCCATCTCCGTGGCGTTTTGCACAACCACTTTCGTAAACGGTAAGGACGGGACGATTTGGGTGGTTTGTCCGCTCGCGAACCCAGTTCCCATTGCCTTCATCCCGATGAAGGCGGTGGCTGGCGAATCATCGTCCAGCCATTGGAATAAAGGCGTGGCACTTGTGACTGCAGGTGGCGGCAATACCGTCACCGTGGTCGTAAGCGTCGCCTTTCCGCCGAGGCCAGTGAGGTTGATAGAATAGACAACGTCCCCTCCAGCCGACAACGTCGGGACGACAGATGCCGAGCTGTTACACGAGGCCAAGGCACCAGTCCAGTCGCCTTGCGATGGATTTGCAGAGGCCGAACAGGATGTTGCGTCTTTTGAAGTCCATGTCAATGTTACCGGACTTCCAGACGCGACGCTGGTCACCGACGCGGAAAACGTCCCGGACGGCAAAGGAGCAATTGTATACTTGAATGACGCAGTGGCAGATGCCCCGGCGCTATTGCATCCAATTGCCGCCACGGTTGTCGTGCTCGAAATAGAGACGGCACTAGCATATGTCGTCCCCGTCGAACACGTGGGAACAGTTCCGTCGAGAGTATAACGGATTGACGTCGAGTTTGTCGACGTCAACATCACGCTCTGCGTCGAATTGTAAGTTCCCGCCACTGGCGAAGCCGTCGGCGTACTTGGAGGATCGGGAGGAGGATTGACCGGAACTGAACTCCCGCTCCCCTTCCCGCAGCCCGCCAACACGATGAGCAGGCCCGCGACTATTAAAGTCGCAAACAACTGGCGCGTTTTCATAACGCACCTCCTTGTATTGAGTTGGCAAGCCGCTTTGGCGGCGACTCACTGCAATTACTATGGCAGATTTTGGGCGTTTTGTCAATGTTTTCCGGCCAAAACATCATAAAAGCCCCAGAAAATGGGGCTTTTAGAACTTTTTCATATTCCACTCCTTTCCCTACGGCGTCGTCTCGATCACGCCAGGATTCTGAGTGGTTACCGTGACGCTCGGCGGCGGAATTAATGCATTCGTTCCGTTCGTCGCCCTGCAGGAAAGCGTATAGATGGCGGGACCCTGCGCGGGATTCACCGCATATGATCCGCTTGGATTCACGTTTCTCGAAACACTCGGGCCGGAGAGGACGCACGCCTGTGCCGTCCCCTGCACACAGCTCCACGACAAAGTGGATGCGGCCGGAGGAACGATCTGCTGGGGCGAAGCGCCCAAACTGCAATCAGGCACGATGACGACCGGCGTGCTTGCCGATGCCCCACCAGAAGAACAGGTGATCTGATATGTTCCCGTGCTCGCATACGTCGTCATGAAGTTCGATCCGCTCCCCGTGGCGGGCGAGGCAGGGCCCGTAGCCGTCCAGGAGTAGGTGCCATTGCCACCCGCGCAGGTAACCGGTACCGGCACGCCAACTGGCGTGGGAGGAACCTGGCTCGGAGTGATCACTATCGCGGGACAGCTCCCCGGCGCTACGCAACTCCGCCCTGAAGGAGGTGGGGGGCAATTCCCTGAAACACAACCGCCATTCGATGCGCTGTTAGTAAAAGTAATGGAGACAGATCCTTCTGGCGAAGTGTACTTACTGCCATTAGGGGTCGAGCTTCCTTTAAAAGTCACCGTCGCCGTGCAGCCCGCGGCACAGGACTGTGGAGCATTCGCCGGATCCGCAGTAAAAGTCATCTGTGCTGATGCCCCCTGCACTAAGCTATTGGTGGGGAGCGATGAAACCGATAACCATCCTCCATTACCGGCCGCCGCACTGGAAGGCGACACGCTCATCGACGTAACCGTCAGTTCCGACCCTTGAGTCCCGCCGTTGGAGATGGTCACGTTCTTGCTCAAGTTTGACAAATCGAGATTCAGGGTGGTCGGGTTTATCGTCATAACCGCAACCGGATCCCAGAGAATCACAAAATTGGCGGTCGGGTGTAATACGTCAGGTGTCTGCGACGGGGGATTATTCGGCGGGAAGCGCCACGCATTCGCAATTGGAGCAAGAATACGTTCTCCGAACGAAAAAAGTTCGCTGAAAATTGTCTCCTGCTTTTCCGCGATGGGAATCTCCTTCACAGAATGGAACGTAAACCCAACCGCCTTGATTGGAGAAACGGTATAATTCGGCCCAAGCGTCACGCCGGGATATTCCTGGTAAGTACCATCACAAGGAAGCTTCAAAAATGAGCATACGTCCATCGTGCTCGGAGAAATATTACCAAGAAGAACCCACGAAGAATTCACTGGCGTATTTTGATCCACGGAACTTTCAGAAGCTACCGTGATCTTTCCTCCCCCGCCCACCTGGAAGTTCGCGACGTCGCAGATGCCGCCCAGGGCACAGACAGTCACGGTGTGCGCGCCCTGGGAAAGCGGGGCGATGTTCGTGTTATCGGTGAAGCTGAAGGAATATTCGTAAGGCGAGGCCGTGGGATTCTGGACGACACTGCCCTTGAGGAGCGCCGGGCAGTTGTTCGTGGACACGCCGACTTTGGTCTCGGTGAGCGTGTAGGAACCCGTGCCGCCCGTGCCGCTATCGAGCGAATAGCCGTTCGCGACGAGCGGCGTCGCAAGAGAACCCTGGAGATAGATATCCTTGCCGGAGCCGTCGGGGCAATAGATGCCCTCTCCGAAGAGAAGCGCGCCCCGCGCGGTGCCCGACACCGTGATCTGGTTCGTCGCGGGATTCGGCGTCACGCTCCTGATGCTGATGAACGCGCCACCGGTATTCATCCCCGTCAACACGGCCGTATCGCAGGCCTTTCCGGAGAGGCCACTCGGATCCGAGGCGCAGACCTCGATCGTGTGCGTGCCGGGAACCTTGGTCAGCGTGCCGGTGAAGGAGAAGCTGTATTTCCACGGCTGGGCCGAAGGCGAGGCCTGGCCGCATGGCTGGCTCTCCCCTTTTTGGGTTTGCACGAGCGTGAAGGTGCCGGTGGCGTTCGTACCGTTGTCGACGGACCATGTGGTCGGCTTCGAAAGCGGATTCATTTCGATGTCCTGCGGCGGGACGGTGGCGACTCCCGCCACCTTGGGGCAAACCTGTCCCTGGCTCGCCGATCCGCCCTGCGCGATGCCGCTCACGGTGAAGGTACTGCCGGAGAGGGTCGCGCTCGTGATGGTGAGTGATCCCGCGGCGCCCGCAAGAAGGCCCGGGTTCTGGTTCTGCGCCTGCGCGCCCTGCGGCATGCCGCCGAACATCACGACCATCCCCGCGATCGCGACGATCGCGGCCGCACCTGCTCCGAATTTGATGAGGATTTTTTTCATAAGATTGCGTGGTCCGGTTATCATTCTATCGTTGCGCGCATTATCTCTGCACGAAGCTCACCGTCGCCTGCGACCCTCCCCCGAGAGGGGTGATGGCGACGTTCACATCGGACGAGGCGTTCGTGGCATAGAGACCGCGGAGGGCGGGATAGTTCGTGATCTGATTCACGATGGTCCAGCCATTCTTCTGGAGATAGGCCTGGTATTTGGCAAAGAGGGTCGGCATGGTGGTACTCGAGTTCCACTCGGCGGTGTACTGGTTCGTGGTGGAACTGTAATTGAGGGAATAGCTGTTTTGAACGCTCGCCGCGGGGTCAAGGATGAGATCCTTGGGGAAGGAAGGCACAACCTCTCCCTGGGTGGCATAGACCGGCGTGGGCGACGGGAGGTTCTGGGTCATCTGAGTCCCCTGCCGGTGTCCGAGGAAAGAGGCCAGGATGAGGATCGCGGCCACAATGACGACACCGATCGTGATCCAGAGGGTGAGGCGGGATTTTGGCGACCGGCCCGCACCCGGCGCGCCTCCCCGCGAAGCCATGGGATCCATTGATGAATTCATGTCCGGTTCCATATCAACCATTATAGCAGATTACGCGCCGCAATGGGCGGGGGTGTGGATAGGGGCCCTGCCCGGCAGCCTCTTCCTGCGGCTTGCCTCCGAAACTATCCGCGCAGCTTCCCCAATGATCTCAAGCTGACGCACCACGCCGTCCTGTACGAGCGGGTCCTTCTTGAACTCATCGACCGTGATCTTGTCGGTATACTTCTTAATCCTCTTGACCGCCTCGACGATATGCTCGAGGTATACCTTATCTCTTTCCATAGATTGGCTGGAGGTCTAAATCAACCATTTCGAAAAGCCCTTTCTGCTTATTGAATCGGACGAGAATATCAACGTCGCTGTCGGCCCGCTCTTCTCCCCGTGCGCGGGAACCGAAAAGACCGGCGAATGACACGTCGTGCTTCCTCAATACCGGCTCTATTTTTTTACTTATTTCCAACACTATCATGATATATATTATACCTAAATTGTTCGCTTATTTCAATCGCGCCGGCGCAAATTCAATCTTGAATTGCAACGTCTCTTTTTATGACGGCATCCATATTCTCAATCCAATTATCGAGATTTCCCCTCCAAATCCGGCGCGCATGCGCATAATACTTTGCGATTTCGGGGTATCCAACGCCCGCCGGGGTGCCAAAGAGCGTTGCGAATGGCCGGGTCTGCAATATTACCGCATTGAACAATTCCGCAAGCTTCCAAAATGATCCCGACTCGGTGTCCCGTCCCTGAAAAATGTCCGGATGTCTCACGAGGCAATAATCATAAAAGATGAAGTGAAGCATTTCATGATAGATAGACCAGAGAACGATCTCGTCACGGTCGTAGAGAAATACCTGAAACGACTTCTCGGCGAGAAATCGCGGGCCGAAGTCAAAAATTGAACCATACACTTTGTAGCGCCCCTTTGGCCACGGATAACCTCCGAAGATACTTTCCGTTGCGCGGAAAAACGTCGTGGTGCGCGAGCGGAACATATCCTCAATGGCAAGAACTCTCTTTTTAAATTCGTGCGAGTGCTCACCATACAAGGCACTCACGTATTGCTCGATGAATCTGCGCTTTGATTTCTGGCGGGGAAGCTTCGTCAGGGCCTCGTGATGCCGCGCCGCTCCCTTTTTCCAAAAATCGACTCCCCCATGCCGACGGCGGCGATAAAAGCGCCAGGCCATTTCTTTGTCGAGCTCTTTATCGAGCACGAATACCACACTCGGCATGCTCATGCCTTGATTGTACCGCCGATCAAAAAAAAGGGCAGTTACACGCCACGGTAACCGCCCATATTGAGCTATGCTCCCATATCATCCGTCGATCCTAAATCCTGCATCTGCCGGTAAAGATCCCAGATCAACCACTCAAGCGTCGCGAGAGCATGAACGCAAAATCGTCGATCGCACTCCCAGATGCTGCCTCCTTCATGATCCGCATTGAGAGGGCAGCCTCCTCCGCAGATGCCAAGTGCAGGACATGCCCTGCACTGCGGCATAGCCAAAGGAGAACGTTGCGCCCATTCCACGAACACCGCGTCGCGAGCAGGATCGAACCGTTTGTCGTCGACCGTGGTCATGAAATATTTGCGGCTTCCAAGATAGCCGTGGCAGATACCAACGGCACCATCGGGAGCAATTATGATTTGTCCTCCGCCCGCCGCGCCACAATCAAAAGGATATACTTCTCCCTTTGTGAAGGCGTTGAGCTTGCGCATCATCCGATCTTCGAAAACGTTCCGTCGACGAAACATCTCAAACCCTTTGATGATGGCCCGCGAGGCTCTCTCGTCGTATCCAGAAGCCAGTGGATACGCATCACTCGAGAGAAGGATGTTGAATCCGAGCGTCTTTGCTTGAAACCGTTCGAGTAAAACTTCGAGGGTTGCATCGAAATTTTCGAGGCTACCCTCGGTCAACGTACACGAGACGCCGACGTCCACTCCCTCCGCCCGCAAGACATCAAATCCTCGACATGCATCGTCGAATACCGAAGTTCCATCCTTGGATTGTCGGGCAGAATTTGTCGCCGTCGCGCCACCATCGAGGGAAACCGCGACTCCAACCCGGTTCTCGGCCAAAAGGCGCGCCACCTCAGGGGTGACCAAGGTAGCGTTACTGACCATGTTGATGCGGACATTTTGAGGGAATCGTCCATCCGACCTGCGCACCGCAACCTCCCCTAAAAGAACGCGGAGGGCGACGATATTGATGAGAGGCTCGCCCCCATAAAGAACGATCGTCTTTTCCTCCTCAAAGTGAGCTGGAACGAGCCGCATGAGCCGTCCAAAAAAGTCCAAACCGTTGACGACCGTTGCGACATCCATTTGACGAAACAGGTGCCCCGCGGGGATCCGATTTTCGACAAAGCAATACTTGCAGGCAAGATTGCACGCGTCAGTAAGGATGAAATAGGCAATCGACACGTAGGGATGGCCAAGATAATGATCGCGGAAAAAATCAATGATATCCTCGTCGGTACTTTCCGCATCCACTAAAATCTTTGCCTCGCACAGCGCAGGGAATGCTCGTTGGAACTTCCCGCTCTGAGTTGGTGAGGCACCGATAAGGACTTCAGAAAAGGTGGCTCCCCCACCAAAAGCTTGCGCCAGGGCGAGGACATCGCCATCGACATATATCGGTCGGAGCTTGAGAGAATTGTATAGGGCGTGTATCCCCCCACGTGAAAAAACGTGGGTAAGGGCGCTCCATCGGTATCGCAATTCCATGCTGTCCCCCTTCTCCTCTCCGGCGAGAGCAATACTCCCGCCGGAGAGGGTACTACTACCACGGGCATTTGCCCGTGGGTCTTGGACTACAGTCGCAGAGACATGCGCAATTGCATTTGCATGCGCACGGATTGTGGCACACGCAAGCGCACCGCGCCATGAGGCTACGACCAATAACGCCGGCCATACGAGCAAAATCAGTCGGCGAAGGCACCGCGAATCCGCTACTCAGAGCGGTTGTACAAGTACTCATAAAGATGTACTCCATTCCGGAAGGGGGCTATATCATTGTCAACAGTCGATCCGCAGATCGTCTGATACGGGACGGTATGCCCCATTCCTAACCTAGTTATATAATAAGCAGGATAAAAATTCCATTAAATTTAATGATCAGGCATCTTGCTAAAAAACTGAATAAGCTCGCTCGAGAAGACGTTCGCATGCGTCGCAATTATCAGAAAGGCGTCCCGCTCGATAAAAACGCGGACAAGAGGCGCACCGCCGCCCTTAAGGTTATAATTAATCGCCACGGTTGGCCGACTATCCCTCTTGTCGGGGAAAAAGCCAGCAGAAACGCCTGGCTTATCGCCCAGCATGCCGATCATGATCGTCGGTTCCAGACGCGTGCGTTGAAGTTGCTCACCACGGCATACCAGGAGGATCAGCGAAACATTGATCCGACAAACATCGCCTATCTCACTGATCGCCTCCTCGTCGCCAGCGGCAGGAAGCAAGAATTTGGGACCCAATTTAAATTCGACAAACGGGGCGCGCTGAAGCTCTGTCCACTACGCAACCCGAAGACAATCGATGCAACGAGAAATCGCTATCATCTCCCACCTCTTCGCCGCTCCCTGAAAGAAGCTGAGGCGTATAACAAGTATCGCGGAAGGTCTTGCCGTCGTCTGCCCGCCTAATCTTACGCGGCGATTTTGAAAATGATTCCCGTCGTTTTCTGAAGAAGTTCAAGGGTCGCCTTCACGGAGGAATTGGCGGTGTGGTGCAATGTCATGCGCGCGCCATATCTCCGTCCGAGCGGCGTCAGAAATTCATCGCCCCACGAGGGGGAAAAGGCCAGTACGCCTTCGAAGTCGACGCTGAGTTCTTCATCTCCGCCACTGTTCCGCAGGAGCGGCTGAAGCGCGGCGTATGCCTCGCGGCCCGTCTGGCGCGAGATGAGCGTCGTGCCGAATTTTCTTAGTGCGATGGTCATGGTGGTAGCAACGACTGATTTAATACGAGATGAGCGCGAGACAGCCGCGGAACGGCGCACGGCTGGCGGCGACGGCAAAGTCCGCGCTTCCGCCTTTCATGCGAAGTTCCGCATCTCCGCTTTGGAACAGAAGATCGATCGCATTCTCCGCGACGACTTTCCTCACGTATTTCAAACCGTTTCCCCTTCCTTCGGGAGCACGCCCGGAAATCACTTCCGTGAAAGCGACCCTGAGAGCTTCCCCGTCGTTCACGAGCGCGGGCCTGACCCTCCTCAGGGTCGCAAGAAGTCCGAGGCCCCGGTCGGCGAGCACGATGTGCCGTCCGGCAAGATCATAGCTGAAGAACGCCCCTGAATTTTAAATCTATACATCGCTATCCTTGACTTCCCTGGCCGTTCCGGGGTATACTCCCCTTAACAACAAAGACGTAGGTAGTATGCCCCGAAAGGGGCGTTTTTGTTGGATATTATGCATACTCTGCTTACAAGACGGGGGGTGCGGAGAGCGCTCCGGACGGCATACGTGCTCCTGACGACGGCAAGCGCCTTCGTCCTGACCGCGGCGCCGGCCATCATTAAGGCGGACGTCGAACCGATTGCTTTCTCGGCTTCGGGCGCGGGCACGGGTTCGGGTACGGGTTCCGCCATGACCGCAATAGCTTCCGGGGCCGCCACGGGAAGCACGGCGCAGGTCTCGGCCGCACTCGTGGAGGCCTCATCCGCCCCCGTCACCCTCCATATGCGCATTACGGCGTATTCCAGCACGCCCGACCAGACGGACAGCACGCCGTTCATTACGGCGAGCGGCGAGCACGTCCGCGACGGCATCGTGGCGTCCAATATCCTGCCCTTCGGCACCAAAGTCATGATCCCCTCCCTTTTCGGAAGCAAGGTGTTCACCGTAGAGGACCGCATGTCCCCCCGCATCAAGAATACGATCGACATCTGGATGGCCTCGACGGCCTCGGCGATCAGGTTCGGCGAGAACTTTGCGGACGTCGTCATCCTCGGCGCGGGGACGGTGGCGCTCCGGGACGCTTCGGCGCGGTAAGGGGCCACGGCGACGCCCGACCGGTGGCGGCGCTCCGGCGCGGTAAGGACGAGGGCCGCTAGCCCGCGGTCTTTTCCAACCTCTGCTCGTCGCTCCGCTCAAGAATCCTGATCCGGCTCTCGTGGCCGTCAACCTGCTCGTCGAGCGCTTCAAACTGTTCGCTCCAACGCGAAGCGAGCGCCGAAACATGCACGTCCACGCTTTCGATCGCGAGAAGAAGGCGATTTTCAAGCGTCTTCATCTCTCTCCCCATTTCCCGCCGAAGCTCCATGAATTCGTTCTGGGTCGCCGCCGCGAGTACGTCAAATCGGTGGTCGACCAGCGCGAATTGCTCATCGATCGAAGCAAACCTCACATCGTGGGAAATAAACTTCGCGTCCTGGGCATCGAATCGCGCGTCGTGCTCAATGAGATGTGCCTCGTGGGCGTCCAGACGCCGGTCGATGGCGTCGAACCGCCCGTCGTGTTCCAGAAGCTTCCCCCAAATGTCTTCGAGCGTGATCGCTCTTGCCGGTTTTCCCATACCCTCACTCTAGCCAAAGACGGGAAAACGTCAAAAGTTTTTTAACGATAATTTAATGCGGAATATGGTATGGGAGCTTACGCTTCCTCCAGGCGTTTGAAGTCGCGCCGGAAAAGATTCTTGGCCATGTAGTAAATGCCGAATCCGATGAAAAGCGCTGAGAAGACGTCGATCGAGTAATGGAGGTGGCCGAGGAGCACCGCCACGCCGCCGATCGCGCTCGACGCGAAAAAGAAATACCGGATCGGGCGGCGGTCCCAGAAAATGAACGCGAGCATGAAGGGAAGGCCCGTGTGGGCGGAAAAGAAAAGGTCGTCGCCGGAACTCAGTTTATAGAGCAGAGAGGTGGTATCGAAATAGGAATGGTTCACGGGCGGCGCGATATGCGTGAGCACCATGAAGACCGACCGCACGAGCGTGAAGAGGCCGATGCTCTTCAGTACGAAGGGAATCCTTGCGGGGCGGTACAGCGTGATGGCGGCAAGCGCGAGCACGAAGAGCGTCGCGCCTTCGGTGAAGACGATGTTCACGTTGACCACGGGGACGCGGTCGAGGATGAGGTCGGTCACCGTGTTCGAAGCGTGGATGATCGTGTAGCGGTTCGCGAGGTACGTGGCGAAGATGCCGCCCGCAAGGACGGCAAAGCCGAGGAGCACCTCGACAAGGAACGAACCCTGCCGGAAAATACCCCGATAGCGGACGAAAAGATCTTCGGCGGCGCGCTTCATTGATTTATTTTTTTATTGCATCACTCCCCATGTCGCGGGGTCGAGGTCGCCGTCGGCCTTAAAGAGGATCGCGCCGCGGAGGCCGTACTTTTTTGCAAGCGCGATCTTATCCGCGGTCGATCGGGCGTCGCTGAAGGAAACGAAGAACGTGGTGGTCGCCCGCGGATCGGGCGGCGGCGCGGAAAGCGCCGTGGGAAGGGTCGATGCCACGATGGAAGTGAGCGAGGGCGACGCCGCGATATGCGTGCTCGACGCGAACGTGAACGAAAGTTCGCCGGCGTTGTTGCGGTACGGCGAGATCCCCAAACTGTCCGCGCGATCCATCGCCTGGAAATACGTGAAGCTCCGTACGCGTTCGTAGGTCAGGGCGCCCATATGCCACGAAACCTGGTATTCGTAGCCGTATGTCGGGATGCCGAGCATCATTTTCCTCGGACTGACCGTTTTTATGGTATTCTGGATCACCTTCTCCACCCACGCGGGGTCCGCGGTCGGCGCGTAGAGCGTCCCGTTTCCCTTCGACGCATCAAGCTTCACGTCGATCGTTCCCTGGTCGTACGCCATCACGCGCACTTCGTCGCAGTATTTATTGAGCACGGCGTAGTCCTCCGCATAGGTCACCGCGGGAAGAGGATTGGAGTCGTAGAGCGAACTCACGGGTGTCCGCGGCACCACCGTGCACGCGAGCGATTTTCCCGCCGGATGGAGACGGATCGCAAGGCCCTCTATAAAGAGGGAGTAGTACGGCTTCGTGCTCGACGTCATGCCCTCGAAGTCGATGTCGATGCCGTCGAATCTCTGCGCTTTCACGAGCGCCGCGACGCGGTCCTCCGTCGCGAGGCGCGTCGCGCGGCTCGAGAGCAGATTATAGATGCCGGGCGCGTCGAACCAGGCGATCGTGGGGATGATCTTCACGCCGCCCGCATGCACGGCGGCGAACCAGCCGTCCCACGAACCGTTGCCGATCCTGAGGTCGTCGATCAGCGCTCCCTTCGTGTTCATTTCGTACGAGAAAGGACTCACCTCCTGGACACTGCTCATATTGACCGCGATGTCCGCGGCGCCGTCCTTACTTTCCCAGAACGGGAGCCAGACGCCGTAATAGAACGGGGCCGTTTTTGCGGGGGCGGCCTGCGCTACCGCGGCGCGCGTTGCCGCGTACGCCGGCGGCACAAAGGCCGCACTTCCTGCAGTGAGGAGGAATGCCGCGGCGGCGGTCATGAGTACTCGCGTTTTCATTTCCTATTTACTATAAACCACATCTCCTTCAAGGTCGATGAAGCCCTCGCGCGCAAGGGCGCGCGCCGCGATGCGAACTTCGGCGATGGGCCTTGCGGCCGCGCGGGCGATCGCACGGAGGCCGAACCCGCGCTTCTCCTCCTTCCGCCGCGCGGACGCCCTGCACAGCACCTCCCTCAGAATATGGCCGCGCAGTTCCCGACGCGATCCTTTGAATGGCGCCGGTGTCCGGTACTCAGCGCTCCGGCGGTTTGGATTCCGCACTTCTTTGCTCCGCCCAAGCATGGCGCCGTAGTCCATGAGCGCCCAGTACCACTCGCGGGTATCGCGGCGCGCCGGCGGAAGCGTTTCCGCAATGCGGCGCGCGATTGCCCGATCGGACACCCGCCCGCGGCCCGGGAAAAAGAAATGGATGAACACGCGTCTGATATTTGTCTCGATGAATATTTCCGGCTCGTTCCATATGAACGCGCGGAGCGATCCCGCCGTAGCCTCCCCTATCCCGGGAAACGCTTCGAGTGCGGCGCGTTCGCGCGGGAGGACGCCGCCATGTTCTTGGACGACCGTGCGGGCAAGCTCGCGGAGGGCGAGCGCGCGGCGGTGGTAGCCAAGACCGGCCCACGCGCGAAGGACGTCGCGCACGGACGCCTTGGCGAGCGCGCGGTACCCGGGAAATTTTTTAATGAAGCCGGGATAAAACTTCATGACCCGGGCGACCTGGGTCTGCTGGAGCATCACCTCGGAGACAAGTATCCGGTACGGATCCCGCGTCCGGCGCCAGGGCATGGCACGCCCGTGAATGCGGTAATAGCGCCATATAATGGCCCTGAAACGCTTTGCGGAAACAGGCAGGGCGGGCGGCGCGGCGGGCGATGTGCGGGGCGATTTGCTTCTTTTTAGCATATGGGGTATAATAAAAGCAATGTAAGTGTTCTTAGTAGGTTTCCCGCAGCCGCGAGGTTCGCGTTCGAAGCAGAGGAGAAGCAGGTCGCCTTACATAAACATAGCAAATTAGGATCCAGCGCTAAAGTTCCTGTCGAATCTTTCCACGAAGTCCGTGGGAATTTTGGCGCTGGATTCTTGATCACATGGCTACAAAATTATACGTAGGAGGTTTGCCCTACACCACGACTCAGGACGAGCTCCAGAATGCGTTCGCGCAGGCTGGCGCCGTTTCCTCGGCGTCGATCATCACCGACAAAATGACGGGCCGCTCGCGCGGTTTCGGTTTCGTCGAGATGACGAACGATGAGGACGCCCAGAAGGCGATCGAGATGTGGAACGGCAAGGACTTCGGCGGCCGCAAGCTGACCGTGAACGAAGCGAAGCCTCTCGAGGCCCGTCCCCCGCGCCGCGAAGGCGGCGGTTTCGGCGGCGGCAGGCAGAGCTGGTAGTTTTCTACCGTTCTCTGACGCAAAAATCCCGCATCGATGCGGGATTTTTGTTTTTTACGATGGCCTACACCGGCGTGCCGTTGTCACTCATCGAGAAATGCGTCATAGAACTCCTGAATATTTTTCCCGCCGGGGTTTTCAGGTCCGAGCATGGTAAGGAAAAAATTCTGCTTCGTCATTGTTTTCTTCTTCGCCATAAAAAATTCACGGCTTGTGGTTGCTTTGATAATTGCACCCACCTCGAAAGGGGTGATCATTTTTTCATATCTCACCCAGTGTTCACCGAGAAACTTGACCTCGGACAGCGAATCGCTGATTCTCCGGGAAAAAATTGCGAGGCTCTGTTCCTGCAACTCAGAAAATGATTTTGGCGGCTGGCGACAATCGGCAGAGCGGAGGACGTCTCGAATCGAAAGAATGGTTTCGTATGGCCTATCGGTGGCCGTTTCGATATGAAACACGCTGGCATCGCGGAAATTCCCATCGTATGCCGAAAGAGTATACACAAGACCCCGTTTGTGCCGTAGCTCTCTGGAGAGCGCCGAAGTGTGGCCGTAGCCAAGATAGTCCTCCCAGAGATTCATTATGACCGCCTCCTTGACGTCGAGCATTGGTCCGAGAAAATCAAAGACCATGTTCGTCTGCCGAGACGCCATGACTTTTCCGCATGGCCGGCCATGCCCGCGGGGCGGATTGGACATGTCCGCGGAAGATGCCGCGCTTTCCCACGCGCCGAAATATTCCTCGGCAAGCGCAACCGCCTCCGCGTGATTAAGTGCGCCACCTATGATCAAGGCCGCGGCGCTTGGATCAAAATGAAGCTGATAATATTCCCGCAGGCGAATCGAAGTCGCATCGCGAATATCCTTCTCTTCGCCTAGCGCATCATGCGAAAGTGGATGGTCTCCAAAAACATTCCTTAATGCTTCAATCCTCACCAGTTGTGATGGCGTATCATACGCCCTCTGCAACTCCTGTACGATGATCTTCTTCTCATTCTCCAGCACGGCGGCATCAAAAAGCGGGTGAATGATCACATCCGCCAGAAGATCACACATGATCTTCAAATAGTGCTTTTCAACCTGAATGAAAAAATATATTCGCTCCTGTCCGGTGAAGGCGTTGGTATATGCCCCCGCCCGATCGGTGACTACGCTGATATCAAACGTGCTTGGCCGGTGCTCGGTCCCGCGCAACATCATATGCTCCAGAAGATGCGCATATCCGCGAATGCCGGCAGTCTCATATCGCGCACCGGCGCGAATCCATGCCGAAATCGTGACGATGTCAGTATTTTGATTTTCGCTCGTAATAACCGTTAATCCGTTTGACAGTTTTGAAGCATTATAGATATTCATTTCGCATTCTTTCATAATAACACTCCTTAGTGCGGCATAAAAAAGGGCCAGCCGACGCTAGCCCTTGCGGGAATGGTGGGTTGATTGGTTGGCACTACCGGCGAACATTACGAGTTGCCGGTATCGGCGGAATCAGATCCGTCGTTGCCCTGCTCGGAGGCAGTGGAATCGCTGCCGCCGCCGCTTAGGATATCACTTATCCATCCCATAACGAGGCTCCTTTCTTCAAAATTTGATGCCTTCTTTGCCAGATGCCCGAACTAGACGGGGCGGCTCAAGTTCTCCTTCATACGGCCCCGTATCCGGCTCGGGTCCTGGAGGACGCACGCCAAAAAGCTCGCGATCATGAATGCCTCCGACATCAGGCTGATTCATCGTTCACCTCCTAAAAAGGTATCGAAACGAACCTTCCTTACCTTACCCCCCCATGAAAAATGTCAAATGCACGAATGACAGCGACACAAAAGAGGGCTACAATCTATCCATATGGACCTCGCGTTGTTCGCCATCGTCATCGTGCTTCTCGGCGTGATCGCCTGGCGCGTCATGAAGCCGCCCGCGGCGCCCGCGCCCGAGGAAAAAAAGGATGACCAGTCGCTCCTTCTTATCCAGAACCAGATCCAGGGCCAGGAGAAACAGATCCGCGCCGAGCTCGCGGAACTTTCGCGGATGCTCGACGCGCGCCTCAACGATTCCACGAAGACCGTGGTCGCGCAGGCCGGCGAGAGCGCACGGATCGTGCGCGAGGTGACGGCGGAGCTCACGAAGGTTGCCGAAGGGCAGAAACAGGTCGGGGCGCTCCAGGATCAGCTCCGCAATCTGAACGACATCCTGAAGAACACCAAGACACGCGGCGTGCTCGGCGAATACTTCCTGGAGACCGTCCTCAAGAACGTCCTCCCGCCCGGCGCGTACCAGCTTCAGTATCCTTTCAAGGACGGCACCAAGGTAGACGCGGTCATCTTCTACGAGGATCATGTGATCCCCATCGATTCGAAGTTCAGTCTGGAAAATTACAACCGGCTCGCGGCGGGGTCGGGCGCGCTCACGGACGACGAGCGCAAGCGCTACGAGGACGCCCTGCGCTCGGATCTCAAGACGCGCATCGACGAGACCGCGAAATACATCAAGCAGTCCGAGGACACGGTGGACTTCGCCTTCATGTTCATCCCGTCCGAAGCGCTCTATTACGACCTCCTGGTGAACAAGGTGGGTTCAGCGGCCGGGCGCGACCTCATCGAATACGCCGGCGAGAAGCGGGTCTACCCCGTCTCCCCCACCACGTTCTACGCGTACCTCCAGATGGCGCTCCAGGGGATCCGCCAGATCGAGATCAACAAGTCCGCGGAACTGATCCGCAAGAACGTGATCGCGCTCCAGCAGCATCTCACGCGCTACGAGGAATATCTGGAGAAGGTCGGCACGCACCTTGCGACGACCGCAAACGCCTACCAGACCGCGCACAAGGAATTCGGGAAGATCGACAAGGATATCTTGCGGATCGGGAAGATCGCGGAGGAGGACGGGACTGCCAGCGCGGCGCTCAATGAAAAAGCCGGCGAGGGCGATGCGGCGGATTTAACGAAGATTTAATCGCATTTTTGCTTCAATGAAGGCGTGATTACCTACGCCTTCATTGACGCCGCCAATCTTTTCCGGGACACCGGGAGGTACGGCGGCTGGGAAATCGATCCCCGGAAGCTTGCTTCCTACTTGCGGGAAACATGCGGAGCGGAAAAGATTTTTTATTTCAGCGGCACCGAGATGCATCTCCGCGGTGAGGCGGAACGATATCGCCGGCTTGCATCGCTTGGATATCTCCTCCTCTTAAAACCGGTGAAATACTACCAACAGAAAGACGGATACATAAAGAAAAAGGCCAATTGCGACGTCGATATGACGTTCCTGCTCATGAAGGAAAGGGAGTATTTCGATCGTTTAATATTCTTATCCGGCGACGGGGACTTTCTCCCTGTATTGCGCTACCTCCGCGAATCAGGAAAAGAGGTGATCGTACTCGCAAAGGCGAGAAAAACGTCCAGGGATATCAGGAGGGCATTCGGAAATAATTTCATCGATTTTGATCTCCTCGCCCGAGCTCTGAGGACGGAAGAAGGTTCCGGTGAACGCCGTGGGGCGCAGCCATAGGCCGCGCCCCACTTATGGGAGGAACCCCCAAGGATCACCCTCCCCGTACTTCATGTTTTATTTTAGAAGCACGCGGTTAAATGTCAAACTTCTTTTAATGAAAATTTAATCTCCGAGCGATTTGTCCCCTCGATACGCGGCTCCCGCCGCCTCTCTTACCGTTTCCTGCGCCGCAGGAATGCGGGAATGTCCCACGCGTCGTTCTCCTTTTCACGCTTGTCCCTGGACGGCATCTTTGGTTCGTTCGATTTCCCGCCTGCGGGAATGTCCGCCGAAGAAAAGATGTCCATGTCGCGTTCGCGTTCGCGCGGAGACGCGCCGTCTTTCATTCCCACGGAGGAACCGGCAGAGGCGGGCAGGCCGGACGCCGAGGTGGGGGTGCCGGATCGTTCGCCCGCGCGTTCGCCGAGGCGCTCGCCCATACCGCCGCGCTCACCGAGCAGACCCGTGCCGGGCGCCTTCTTGACCGAAAGCGAGAGTGATTCGATATTGCTCTGTCGCTCGTAGTGGCCGCTGAAAAGCGCCGCGGGCTGGCCGCCGTTGTTGAAGCCGGCGGCGATCACGGTCACCTTGATCTGTCCGGGACGAAGCTTCCGGTCGTGATAGGCGCCGAAGATGATCCGCGCGCCGGGATCGGCCGTCTGCGCGACGAGCTTTGCCGCGTCGTTGATCTCGGTCATCTTGAGGTCCTTGTTCCCGGAGATGCTGAGGAGCACCGCCTTCGCCCCTTCGGGGCTCGCCTCGAGGAGCGGCGAATGGAGCGCCATCGTGACGGCGTTCACCGCGCGCTCCTGTCCGGACGCGGTGCCCACGCCGATGATCGTGACGCCCGCATCCTGCATGATGCTCTTCACGTCGGCGAAATCGACGTTGATGATGCCGGGCGAGGCGATGACCTCCACGAGGCCCTTCAACGCATTCCGCAAAATCTCGTCGATCGCCTCAAACGCCTTCGTGATCGGCGTGTCCTTGCTGATCACCGTGAAAATGCGGTCGTTCGGCACGACGATCAGGGCATCCACTTTGTCCTTCAGCTTCATGAGGCCCTCCGCCGCGATGCGCTCGCGCTGGCTCCCCTCGAAGGCGAACGGCTTCGTGACCACCGCGATTGTGAGCGCGCCCGCCTGCTTGGCCGCTTCCGCGACCACCGGCGTCGCGCCCGTGCCGGTGCCACCGCCGAGACCCGCGGCGAGGAACACGAGATCCGCGCCCTTCACCACCTCGCTGATCTCCGAACGGTTCTCTTCCGCCGCCTGGCGGCCGAGGTCAGGGTTCATGCCGGTGCCGAGGCCCTTCGTGAGGCCCTTGCCGATATAGAGCTTGTGCTTCACCTCGCAGTGGTCAAGATCCTGGTGGTCCGTGTTGATCGCCACGAAATCGACGCCGCGCAAAAAATCACGCGCCATCCGCGCGACCGCGTTGCCCCCTCCCCCGCCGATGCCGATCACCTTCACGTTCGTCGAAAGCGGCTGGAACCTTTCCTTCGGTCTTGATGGCGTCATATGCGTCTATGATAACAAATCCACGCGCGGCGTCCACCTGTGCATATGCCACGACCCCATATCCACGGCATCATGAGCGTATCAAACAGACGCTTAAAACTATCTAAAATACAACGGCCACTTGCGTGGCCGCCTGCACGACAAACCGCGACGCGAGTCCGCAATTCATGCAGACTATTGTTTTCACGAACATCGTACCACTCCGCCGTAAACGGTCAAGAAAAAATCCCCGCAGGAGGGATTTTATTCTGGCTCCACCGAATGCCCGCGACCGGAGGCTACGGGACGAAGTACTTGATGAAATTCCGCACGCTGAATCCCGCGCTTGTTTTCCCGGCGCTCCAGCCCTCCCCCTCGATCCCCCAGAGGACCAGGCCGAAGGCGGCCGCGAATTCCGGGTCTTCGAGAAACTCTTTGAACGATCCGCCATCGGCGTCCCATTCGTCCGCCTGCGCGAAGCCGATCTGCGTCGAGAGGCGCATTTCCTGCCGCGCGAGATCCGTAAGGCCGGGGAGCTTGGCGCCGCCGCCCACGAGTACCACGCCGCCCGGCAGGTCGCCGAAGCGCTGGAGGAGCTTCAGCTCGCCGTTCACCAGATCGAAAATCTCCTCGAGGCGCGACTCGATGATCTCCGCCGCGAAGCGGCGCGAGACGGTGTTCTTGGCATCGGGGATGAACTTTTTGAGCTCGATGGTCTCCTTCTGATTCACGTCCTTCGCGACCGCGTAGCCGTAGTGGAGCTTGATCTCCTCGGCGGCGTCCACCGGAATCTTGAGGCCGACCGCGAGGTCGTTCGAGACGTTCGCCGCGCCGACCGGAAACTTGGCGACGCCCATCAGCCTGTTTTCCTCGTAGACGGAGAGGCCCGTGGTGCCGAAGCCGAGGTCGATGATCGCGGTTCCGAGATCGCGCTGGCGCTTGGAAAGCGCGGCGCGGGCGGCGACGAGCGGGCCAAAGACAAGACCGCTCACCTCCCCGCCCGCGAACTCCGCGGCGCGGATCAGCGATTTGATATGGGGCGAGAACGCGTCGATGATGAGGCTTTGCACTTCGAGCCGGCTTCCCGAAAGGCCGAGGGGTTCCGCGATATCGCCCACCCCGTCCACGATGAATTCCTTGGTGAGCGTATGGATGATCGTACGGTTCTGCGGAAGGTTCACGGCCTGCGACGCGCGCACGGCGCGGTCGATGTCGTCCTGATATATCTCCGCGTCGGCGCGCGACACGGCGACGATCCCGCGCGACGACTGCATCTTCGCCTGCGGCGTGCCGATGCTGATATAGATGTTCTTGAGCGCGCTCTTCGATATCTTCCTCACGCCGGCGAGCGCGCGGCTCGCGGCCTGCGACGTTTCGCTCATCTCGACGATCGCGCCCTTCCGCATCCCCCCGCTCTGGAACTTGCGGGCGTAGACGAGCGCGGGCTTCCCGCTGCGGCGTTCGGCGACGACGACTTTGACGGAAGAGGTGCCTATGTCGAGTCCCGTCACGAAGTTCCCGCCGGAAAGATTCTTAAGCTTCATATACGCTTATTTTATTGGAATACGGACGCCGCGGCAACTGTGCGTAGCGCCCGGAACGGCGTGCGGGCGCCGCAATTTTCGAAAGCGCGTCCGCCTCCAGGCGTTCCATCCGCGCGGCGTCGGCCTTTTTCACGTGATCATAGCCGAGAAGGTGCAGGATCCCGTGGAGGAGGAGCGGCGCGGCGCGTTCGGGGCTCCGCGCGAGGATCTCGCGGTTCAGATATACCTCTCCCAGATAGCGCCCGTGCGGTACTTCGGGGTGCGGCCAGCGCTTCGGCTCCGGGAATGAGAGCACATTCGGCTCGGTCTTCTTCTTTATAAAACGCGCCTTGAGTGCGGCGATCTCGCGGTCGGGCAAGACGACGATGTCGACCGCGCCGCCACGAACCATGAGCGCGTCGAGAATGGTTCCGCCGAGCGCCGCAAGCGCGCGTCCGGTCCATCGCCCCGCCCGCGGTGTGGTCGCCCGTGTCATGGGCTAGCCGAGCTTCCTTTTGATGATGTCCCCCACGGTCTTCCCGTCGGTGCGCCCCTTCGCGAGCTTCATCGTCTCGCGCATAAGCGCGTTGAAATCCTTGTGGCCCTGCGCCATGAGATCATCCACCATCTTTTCGAGGTCAGCGGCGGAAAGCCCCGCGGGGATGTATTCGCCGATGACGAGAAGGTCGCCCTCTTCCTTTTTCACGAGGTCATCGCGCTTCCCCTGCCGGAACAGTTCGATCGCTTCGCGTCGGCGCTTGGCGTCTTTCTGCAGAACGGCGACGACTTCTTCGTCCGTAAGCGCCGCGCCGGGCTCCTTCGCCTGCTTTTCCTTTCCCGCGTTCTGAACGCCCGCAAGCATGAAGCGCAGAACCTCCACGCGCTCCTTCTTTCCCGCCTTCATCGAGGTCTTCAGATCGTCATTCAGTTTTTCGAAGAGGGTCATGGCGGTAATGGAATATATGTCTCTTTATTATAGTCCCGAAGACGCGCCGCGGGAAGCGCGGCGTGGGACGAAACGGGACAGAATGGAGCCGTGCGGAACGGCCCGCGAGAGGGACCTCCGGAGCTAGATGAGACCGAGCTTCTTCTGGCGTTCGATGTCCGCCTTCTTGAGGTCGCGGTGGATCGCCGAGAGGCGGCGCTTGGTGCGCGTGATGGGCCGCTTGTGGAACTTCCGGTTGCGCGTCTCCTTGAGGATGCCGCTCCGTTTAACGCGCTTCGTGAAGCTGAAAAGCGTGCTGTTCGGGGACTCCCCTTCCTTCCTTCTTACTTCGATCGCCATGGGAAACAGTATAGCGGAAAACGCCGCAGAGTCAAATTTTTGACCGCGGCGGGCGGCGGCGTTAGACTGCAGGAAATGCCCTTATTCGAAAAACTCGGCTTCTCGCCGAACGAGGAGCGGATCTACCTCCACCTCCTGAAAAGCGGCGCGGGGTCCATCAGGCAGATCGCGGGCGACACGGGCGTGAACCGCGGGACAGTCTACGAGGCGCTCACCACGCTCGCGGACCGCGGCCTCGTGAGCCGGTCGCAGAAAAAACCGCACCAGCAGTTCGCGGCGGAAAATCCTTCCGCGCTCCTCGGCCTCGTCGAGGAGGAACGCGGGAAGCTCGCCGGCATCCAGGAGGAGATCGCCGCCTCGCTTCCGAAGCTCGCCGCGCTCTATGAAGCAAAGCACGAGAATCCGGTCATCAAAATACACGAAGGACACGCCGGCACGAAGATCATCCTCGAAGACGTCCTCGCCACGGTGGCGAAAGAGGCCGGCCGCGAGTACCGCGTATATTCGGCCGCCAACATCCGCGAATATCTCTACTACCATTTCGCGAACTTTTCGGAGCGGCGCATCAAGGAAAAAATAAAGGCGAAGGTCATCGCGATCGGCGCGGGAGGAGAGATACGCGGCCTCGACGAACGGCGCTGGATCACGGTGAAGCGCGGCGCGCCGGCGTACGTCATCATCTACGGGAAGAAGACGGCGATCATTTCCCTGAGCCAGGGGCGGCCGCACAGCGTGGTCATTGAGGACGCGGGCCTCGCCGAGACGCAAAAGCTTATTTTCGACTCGCTCTGGAATACGCTCGCCAAAGAATAAGCGCGCGGCCGGCAGGCGCGTCCCCGCGGCGGCAGGTACGCAGGACTCAGCCGCACTTAGCCCGCGATCTTTTTCCGCATCTCTTCCAAAGACGCGAAAGATTTTGCATTCACGACCGACTGGACGGACCCTCCTCCGTCGCCCGTGCGGCGGGGTATAAGATGCACATGCAGATGGTCCACTTCCTGGCCGCTCGCGCGGCCCTGGTTGATCCCGATCGTGATGCCGTCGGGAGAGAGACGCTCGGCGAGCAGGCGCGCCACGCGCTTCACGGCCGCAAAAAGCGGCCCCACCTCCGCGTCAGGAAGCGCGGCGAGTGTCGGTGCATGGTGCTTCGGGATCACGACCGTGTGCCCGGGAGCCCGCGGCATGATATCGAGGAACGCGACCGCATCGTCGTCCTCATAGACGATCTGCGACGGGATTTTTTTCGCCGCGATCCCACAGAAAAGACAATCATCCATGGAGCCGCTTCCGTATTTCATCCACCAGCTTCGCCTGGGGGATCGCTTCCTGGAGCCCCGTCCGCAGATCGCGGATGATGACGCTCTCCTCGTAGATCTCCTTCTGGCCGAGGATCACGGCAATGCCGATCCCCTCTTTGTCCGCTACCTTGAGCTGGGCACCGAGGGATTCCTTGGCGAGCGACTCCGACACCGTGATGCCCGCGGCGCGCAGGGCCGCAAGGAGCGCGAACGCTTTCTTCTTGGCGAGCGCGCCGGCATGCGCAAGGAACACGCGCTTCGGCGGCCGCGCCTGCGGCACGATTCCCCGCGCCTTCATGACCGCGATCAGCCGCTCCACGCCCGAGGCGCCACCCACGGCGGGCGTCAAGTGGCCGCCGATCGTTTCCATGAGATAGTCGTACCGCCCGCCGCCCGCGAGAGCGCCGATCTCCGCCTCCTTGCCGTTCGCGTAGATCTCGAACACCGTACGGCTGTAGTAATCGAGGCCGCGCACCAGCCGGTGGTCAAGCTCGTATGTGATGCCCACCTCCTCAAGATACTCGAGCACCGCTTTGAAGTGCTCCGTGCACGTCACGCAGAGCTTGTCGAGGCAATTCGGGGCTTTCTCCCTGAGCTTCACGCAGGAGGGCTCCTTGCAGTCGAGGAGGCGCAGGGGGTTCGTCGTGAGCCGACGCACGCAGTCCTCGCAGAGCTCTTCCTCGTGATTCTTGTAATAGTTCGTGAGCTGTTTCCGGTAGATCGGGCGGCACACGCGGCAACCGATCGAGTTCACCTTGATCGTGAAATCCTTGATCTTGAGCTCGCGGAGGAGGTCGACGTAGATTTCGATGATCTCGGCGTCGTAGATCGGGTCGTTCGGCCCCGCAAGCGTCTCAAAACCGATCTGATTGAACTCGCGGTACCGCCCGAGCTGGGGGCGGTCGTGCCGGAACACGGGTCCGACGTAGAAAAGCTTCTGGGGCTGGCCGAGGCGCGAAAGCGAGTGTTCGAGATACGCGCGGGCGATGCCGGGCGTGTATTCGGGCCGGAGCGCGAACGTCTCGCCGCCCTTGGTGCGCAGGGTGTACATTTCTTTTGCCACCACGTCGCTCTCGTCGCCGGACGTTTTATTGTAGAGCTCGGCGGCTTCGAGGACCGGCGTCTCGATCCGGCCGAACCCGTACGCGCGGGCCAGTTCGTTCACGGCATCTCCGATCTTATCCCAGTAGACCTGGTCGGCGGGCAGGACGTCGTGCATCCCCTTCGGCGCCTGAAAGGTCCTCGGGGATTCTTTTTTCTTTTCGTCTTTTTCGGTCGCCACTTTTTTTATTGGTACGTGGGTGCGGCAAAGGCCGTCAGATCGTTCAGCGGCCACAGGCGCACGCGGACAAGGCCTACGATATCGCTTGCCGGGAGCGGCCCCCAGCTCCGCGAATCATAGCTCGCGGGACGGTTGTCGCCGAAGAGAAGGTAGGTGCTCGAGGAAAGCGTGACGTCGTAGGTTCCGGTCGTCGGTACGTCCGAAGGGAGATAGGTCTCGTGCAGGACGAACCCCTGCGGGTGCGCGGCATTATACACGGTGACCACGTCGTTCTTGACCGTCACGCGTTCATTCGGAAGGCCGATGATACGCTTGATGAAATACGTGGAATAGTCCTGGGGGTCGTGAAGCACGACGACCTCTCCCCGCTCCGGCGGGCGGAAGCGGTAGGTGAGTTCGTCGACGAGCACGTAATTGCCGTTCGAGAAGTTGGGCGTCATACTGGAGCCGCTCACGAGGAACGGCTGGATGAAATACGTCCTGATGATAAACACCGCGACGACGGCGATAACCGCGATCTCGAGCACTTCAAGGAATGAGGCGAAGAACTTTCTCATGGAGTACTACCCATTATATGGGCGCGATATGGTAAAATCAAGCCAATGAAGGCGCCGAAGATGATCGTCGCGGGACTCGGGAACCCCGGACCGGAATTCAGTTCGACCTACCATAACGCGGGGCGCCTCGCGCTTGAAGCGCTCGCCACACGCCTCGGCGCGCCGGACGATAGCGGCAACGCATCGGGCGCGGCCGGCGCGAGCGGCATCCGCGTCGGCGGCGCGAGCGCAGTGGCGAGTGGTCGCGGCGCGAGCACGTGGAAATCCCACCGCGGGCTTTTTTCCTATGCCATCGCGGACGGCATCGCGCTCGTCTCGCCGCTCACCTATATGAACGAATCGGGCGCGGCCGTGGGCGAAGCGCTCAAAAAATTCGGCGCAAAACCCTCGGCGCTCATCGTGCTCCATGACGAAAGCGACCTTCCGGTGGGACAGTACAAGATATCGGCGGGAAGGGGCGCGGCGGGGCACCGCGGCGTGCAGAGCATCATGGATACCGTGCGCACGAAGGAATTCACCCGGATCCGCATCGGCATCCGGCCGCCGCGGGAACGGACGCGCCGGAAAGCATCGGCCTTCGTCTTGAAACCGGTCTCCGCGTCCGACCGTGCCGTATTCGCGGAAGTGTTCGCAAAAATCGCGGACGAGATCGTCGCACGCGCCGCGGCATAGTGTACCGCGACGGCCGGCGCGGCGTCCGCTACGGCGTAAAGACGAACGTCATTGAGAACGACACCTGCCCGGCGCCGGCCTGGATGGCGGTCAGGGGAAGATCCGCCTGGCTCACGCGCGGATCCGCGGCAAGCGCTTCCTTGAATGCGATCACCCCGGCCTGGCTCACCCCGCTCCCGGAAACGCTGATCGGCGAAGTGAATGATGAAAATGTGACGCGGCTTATGGTGATGTAATTTGCCGCGGCCGCGGTGATGACGTCCTGAAGCATGACGCTCTTCGGATTCGTAGCTTTTTCCGCCGCGGCGGCGAGCGCCACCGAACGGTTGAACGACACCGCGGACTGCTCAAGGGCCTGCACCTCCGCCGTTTGCGTGGCGCCGAGATGGATGCTCGCATACGATTCGATCTGCGCCTTGGTGCTCCCGAGGAAGATGTCGGCGGCGATGAAGGTGAGCACGAGGATGCCGAATGCCACGGGGATCACGATCCTCCAAAAATCCATAAAGCTCACGAGCTGTTCCTCGTGGAACCGGTCGCGGGAATCCGGGCCGAGAAGATTCACCTCGCGGTCACCGCCTTTTACGCCCGCATCGCGAAGGCTGCAGCCAAGCGCGGTGAGCCACTCGGCTCCGGGCCGTTCTCCCGTGCCGAGCACGAACGGCACGGCTCCGGGAGGCGCGATCTCCGCGATGATCTTCGCGGCCTGATCCCCGAGCGCGACCGCGGAGAGGATCACCGCGCCGAGCGGCTCCTCGAAGTGCTGGCCGTAGAAGCTCATGACCCGCCGCATCTCGGCGGCAAAAGTCGCCTCGAACCGCGGGAGGGGGATCTCCCCTTTCTCGTCCGCGAGGTCTTTCCACGAAACGGCATATTCGAAGTACAGCGACCCCTTTCGTACGATCAGAAAATCGATCCCCGCCTCGTCGAGGTCGACGATCAGGTATGAATTTGCGGCGTCAAAGCCCGCGCCCTGCTCGCGGAGAACCCGCGCGAGGGCGAACGCTTTCGACTCGACCGCGGTCACGAGAAACCCCGCCTCAAAGAGCGCGTCCACCATTTCGTCGACCGCCGCGCGCAGGGTGAAGGCCGAAAGAATCTCGAGACGCATGGTTTTCTCGTCGCGCCCGATCACCTGCCACCCGGAATAATCCTTGCTTCCTTCGAGCGGCGATACCATCTGGAGGTTCAGAGCAACCGCCTCGTCGAGGTCTCTTCCGCGGATGTCCGGGAGGGGGAACACCTGCGTGTAGGTCCGTGCCGAACTCATGGAAAGTACGACGCTCATCTTCTTCCTCCCTCCGCGGACGGCACGCTCCCTGAGGGAGCGGAGCGCGGCGACGAATGTCTCCTTGTCCTTTATGTCCCCCTCTGCCACCACGCCGGCACCGAAGCGGACGGCTTCGGTACGCCACGTCTTCCCGTCGGAAAAGACCAGGCGCGCCGCCTGATCGCTCACCTCGAGGCCCGCCGCGCGTTCGCGGATGCGAAGAATGGATAGGGCTTTTTTATAGAACGATTGCAGAGATTGGCTTTTCATATTATTGAGCGAGTTGCCATGAAACGATATTGACCTGGCTCGTCGTGGCATTGACCGATGCGACCACATTCACCTTCCTCGTACGGTTCGCGACCGTGGCGGCGGAAAGGATCGTCACGATGCCGGGACTCGTCGAACTCGGCGTTACCGTGACCATTGCCGTGGTCGATCCCACCGCCACCGCATAACCCCCCGTGCTTGAAAACGAGGCATTGCGGTCGAGGCGGAGCACTGCATCCTCCGCGCCCGCGGTCGCCGCGGCCTGCGCCTGGGCGAGCGCCTTGTATCCGTAGCTTGTATCGATGAACGAGTTGACGATCAGTGCGAAGGTGATGCCGATCAGCACCATCACGCTTCCAAGAAAAAATACGAGCGAGAGAAATGCCTGGCCATTCGTCCTGTTCATCAATTCTATTATAGCATCCGCCGCGCCGTCGCGGCGACGCGGGATTCGCGCGCGGATGCACTCATGCCATGCGGGACATTCGCAGGCCGCGACGCCGCTACGGACTCCACTTCACCGTCACGCCCTTCACTTTCGGCGATGCAATCTGCGCCGTGTCCGAGAAGAGCAGGACGCGGTAGCGGAAATAGCGGTAGCCGGTGAAAAGCGTGTAGGCGGTCGCCTGGTTCGTGCCGAGGAGCGGGATCGCGGCGCCCGGGGCTCCGGAGAAAGAGG
>JAJXZE010000006.1 GCA_021780195.1 bacterium
TCGAGGTCGCGGGTCCGAGCGCGGTCACCGTGAGCGTGTAGTGAACGGTCGATGAGACCGTCGTCGACGTCGCGTCCGCCGTCTTCGTGATCATGAGATCGGCCGAAGGGATGGTGGAGGTCGGCGTTACCGGTGCGGGTGGTACGTACGCGTCCGTGATCGTGCACGTCGGCGTCGAGGTCGACGTCATCGTACCCGTGCAGTCCGCGGAATAGGTCGCGAGGTAATCCGTCGTCGTCGCCTGGGTCACGGTATAGGGTCCGGGACCGATGTCCACGATCGTGCCCGAAGCATTGCCCGCGAAGTGCGAGTTTATGGTCGAGCTACTGCTCAGCACCGCGATCGGGAAGTCGATCGGGGCCTTCGTACCGCCACCGGTGTTTACCACATTCACCACCACGAGGAGCGGGAGACATCCCGAAAGCTCGTGGCAGGTTACAGGCGCCGCCACCGCGATCGTCGCGCTCGCGGCATTGTTCGCCGCATTCGGGTCGGTCGTCGAAGCGTTCTCGCCGACGGAGGCCGTATTCGTCACCGTCGTGCTCGCGGCGCTCGCATTGACGAGTGTCGTAATCACGAGGGTTGCCGTGGAACTCGGGGCCATGTCGCCGATCGTCCAACGTCCCGTCGAGCTCGCATAAGAGCCAAGGGATGGACTGGCCGAAAGGAAGTCCAGGCCCACGGGCAGCGTGTCCGTCGCCGCAACCCCGGTCGAGGTCGCGGGTCCGAGCGCGGTCACCGTGAGCGTGTAGTGAACGGTCGATGAGACCGTCGTCGACGTCGCGTCCGCCGTCTTCGTGATCATGAGATCGGCCGAAGGGATGGTGGAGGTCGGCGTCGAAGTGGGCGTCGGCAGAGACGGCTTCGGCGGCAAAGACCAAGGGCCGTCGGGCGGAAGGCTCGGCGTGATGTAATTCGCCGTCGTCGTTGCCGTACTCGTCGCCGTAGCGATCGGCACGGTTGAAGTTGCGGTCAAGGTTGCATCAGTATCCGCGCGCGCGATCTCGGGAGTCAATCCGGAAACCGGATATCCGATCGCGGCAAGGCTTACCAAAAGCAAACCCAAAACCGCGATCTTCTTGAGAGAGTTCATTTTCTGTCTATGTAATTTTTCGACCTTTTAAACTATTAAATTGTTAAAAGGTCGGAAAATGATTTGTGAAAGAGCGTATCAGTTATAGCTGAAAAGGGCCCGTTTTACAAGGGTTTTCATTACACTCGCATTACAAAAAAGTAAAAAGTGAGGGCCCGCCTCGCGAATCGACCCTTTATGCCCGATCGAGTGGCTTCGGTTCGGGTTCGGGTTCTGGTTCAGAAACCTACGCGGACCCGGAGGACGGCGCGGGCCCCGCGGAGGACCCTCCCGCATCCCCCGGTGCCGCACACGGGAGCGCGAAGCTGAAGGTGGACCCCTTCCCCTCCTCGGATTCCACCCAAATCGTGCCACCCATTTTTTCGATGATCATCTTCACAATGAAGAGGCCGAGGCCCGTGCCCGTGATGTCGCGCGTCTTCTCCGTCTGGATCCGGTAGAACTTCGTGAAAAGCTTGTCCTGCGCCTCCTTCGACATGCCGAGGCCCGTGTCCGCAACGTGCGTCACGAGCACGTCCCCCTTCACTTCGTGCGCGACCGTCACCGTGCCGGCGCCGCCCATGTATTTGATCGCGTTCCCCACGAGGTTCACCATCACCTCCTTCACGCGGTCCGCATCCGCCACGGCCTGCGGCAGGGCGGGATCCGGCCGGTAAACCAGCTGAACCTTGCCCGCATCCGCGAGCGACTTCAATTCGTCAAGCGTGGACGCTATCGGCGGCGCGAGATCGATCGGCGCCACTTTGATCGCAAGACGTCCAGCCTGGGACCGCGCCACCTCAAGAAGGTCTCCCACGAGCTGAACCAGCCGGTCGTCCGACGCGAGCACGCGATCGATGTACGCCTTCGTCTGCGGCGTGATCGCGCCCGTCGTGCCATCGAGGATGAGCGAGAGATACCCCTTCATCGCCGCCACCGGGGTCTTCAGCTCATGCGCCGCGACGAATACGAATTCGTCCTTCAGTTCTTCGAGCCGCTTCAGGCCCTGCACCATGGTATTGAAGGAATCGCCGAGTGCCTGCAATTCATCGCCCGTGCGGATCAGCACCCCCTGGTCGAATTTTCCTTCCGCCACACGCTCCGCGCTTTCCTTCAGCCGGCGTACCGGGCGCACGACGTACGCCGCGAGGAAAAGCGAAAGTCCGAACATGATAACGAGTACGATCGCGAGCGCGGTCGCGCTCCGCGCAAAAAGATCGTTCACTACCGCGTTCGCCTCCGCGGTCGGCCATTCGGCCACGAGACCCCATCCGTATCCGGGAAGATATTTCGCGGCCGCGACCACCGGCGTTCCGAAGGCGTTCGCGTAGGCCGTCTGGTCGTTCGCGGAGAGGAGGTCGGCGCCGCCCGTCACCTTCTGCACGACGGCGAGGCCCGCCGTGCTTGTCGCGCCCGCGCCGTCGTTCGCAAGCGACGCAAACGGCCCTCCGCCCGCGATCATGTTCCCGTTCGCATCCACGAGATAGAGATATCCCGTCTCTCCGATCTTCGCCTGCGCCACGATCGTCTGGACGTTGCCGAGATCCGCGGTGCCCATGACGACGCCCACCACGTCGCCGTCATTGTTCTTGAAAGGCGTGGCGAAAGAAACCGATGGTCCGGACGGCCCGTATGCCACGTCGCCCACAAAATAATTGCCGGCACGCGCGGCCTGATACGCGGGTGCTGACGCCACATTCTGCAGGGTGGACGAAGGGACGCCCGACGGATGCGCACGGTCGAGGCGGATGAGCTCCATACCGTTCGTGTCGACAAAGGAAAGCGACGCGAGATACGGCAGGGACGCGAGCCGATTCTGAAGCGCAAACTCCTGGGCAGACGTCGCGACCGCGATGCCCGAACCGTAGGGCACGAGGATGCTTGTCTGGCCGAGTATCTGATTCGTCATGAAGTTCTGTACCGAGGCCGCGGTCTCCGTGAGCGCGGCAGACTCGAGCCGTGCGACATCCGTACGGTGCGAATCGTTCACCGCGTAGACGCCGAGCACCGCCGCGATGGCGACCGGAACGAGCCCGATCGCGATCACGAGAAATATCCGGTTGCGAAGCATACCTTAATCTTATCATTTACGGTATAATGGCCGCATGTCTCCCGTACTCGACGTCCGCGACCTCACCGTCGTTTTCGACGGCGCGGCCATGGTGAAAGACGTTTCCTTCGCGCTCGAACCGGGCGATGCGTTCGCGATCGTCGGACCGAACGGCGCCGGGAAGAGCGTCATCCTGCGGGCGCTCCTCGGCATGATCCCCTACCGCGGCACGATTGCGTGGGCCCCCGGCATCCGCATCGGTTATGTCCCCCAGAAGATCGACGCCGACCGGCACCTTCCGATCAACGTGAAAAACCTCCTCCGCGCGAAAGCCGCGACACTCGGCCTCCCTGCAAACGACATCGAAGAGATCATCGGCACGGTCGGCCTCGACGAAAAAATACTCGGGACGCCGGTCGGCCATCTCTCGGGCGGACAGTTCCAGCGCGCCCTCATTGCCTTCGCGCTTCTCGGAAAACCAAGCGTGCTCATCCTCGACGAACCGACCGCCTCGATCGACAAGCAGGGCGAGGAACAGGTGTACGAACTGGTCCACCGCCTCCAGGATTCCTACGAGATGACAGTGATCATCGTCTCCCACGATCTGAACTTCGTCTATAAATACGCATCAAAGGTGCTCTGCGTGAACCGCGAAGGCCTCTGCTTCGGGCCGCCGGACGAGGTGCTCACGCCGGAGATACTCGAGAAGATATACGGCCCGCACAAATATTTCCACCACTTCCACCATCCGGAGGAAGAGGCCATGAAACACCCCCACGGCCATGCTTAACGCGTATTCCTCCGTCATCCTCGCCGTCTTTGCCGCCGCCGCCGCGGGCCTCGTGGGCGCCTTCGCGCTCATGAAGCGCACGATCCTCGCGGGCGACGTCATGTCGCACATCGCGATCCCCGGCCTCGGCCTCGCGATCCTCTGGAAGGTCGATCCCCTGGTGGGCGGCGGCCTCACGCTCCTCCTCGGCATACTCCTCATCTGGCATCTTCAGAAAAGCACGGAGCTCTCCTCGGAGGCCGCGATCGGAGTGATCTTTGCGAGTTCGGTGGCCCTGGGCGCGCTCCTCATCAATTCCACGGAGGCCCTGGTGGACGCGCTCTTCGGCGGCTTCGGCGCGCTCTCATGGGACCAGTTCATTTTTGGCATCGCGACGAGCGTCTTCGTCATCGCGGCGCTCTGGATCCTGCGCCACAAGCTCATCATCACGCTTTTCTCCCCCGACCTCGCGCCGTCCGCGGGGATCCGGGTGGGGGCCGTGAATCTTTATTTCCTCCTGCTCTTCGGCCTTGCGATCCTCGTCTCCCTGCGCTTCCTCGGCGCGCTCCTCGTGGGATCCCTCATCATCATCCCCGCTTCGGCGGCGCGGCAACTCACCCACTCGCTCGGCGCGTTCCTCACGACCTCCATGGCACTCGCCGTGGCCTCCACGCTCATTGGATTCTATCTCTCCGCCCGCTACTCGCTCGAACAGGGGGCCACGATCGTCGTCGTCGCCGCGGCGTTCTTCGCGCTTAGTTTGCTCGTACCGAAAAAGTAGGATAGGATGGTTCCGGGCGCGCCGCCGAGCGGCGCCGCGCGGAGCAGTTCCCTGCGGGTATGGTTCAGTGGTAGAACGCGACCTTCCCAAGGTTGAGACGCGGGTTCGATTCCCGCTACCCGCTCCACGATGATCAAAGCAATTCTTTTCGATGTTGGCGGTGTGCTGCAGGAGAATGTTTCCCGATATGCAAAAGAAGATATGCGGGAATATTTTGGACTGGACGCCACGACCATTGATGTACTGTCGGACGAACTGATTGCCGGCGAATTGGGAATCGGGAAAATTTCCGAACGAGAATTCTGGAAGAAATTTTTAGCAAGAATAAATTCCAAGCAACCTCTTCCCGAAGAGTCGTTGCTTGTCCGGAAGTTTAGGGAGCGATATCAGCCCCATCAAGAGGTTCTGGCAATTGCAAAGACGCTGAAAGGAAATGGTTATAAGATTGCGGTCGTTTCAAACACAATCGAGCCCCATGTCCGCTTCAATGAGAAGATGGGACTATATGATGATTTCCCGGTGAGAATATTTTCAAGCGAGGTTGGGATGAGAAAGGAGGATCCGCGCATGTTCCAGATGGCGCTCTATAAATTGGGGGTGTCGCCGGAAGAAGCGGTGCATATCGATGACGAGCCGCGATATCTTGATATAGTAAGGGGGCTGGAAATGGAAGGCATTCTTTTTAAAGATGCCGGAGGATTAGAAAAAGATTTTGATGCATTGGGCATAGAGTGGGTGGCGCATGGTGCAGGGATAATTGTCGTGAGGAGTGACGGTTCGGTACTTATGCAACACAGGGAAAACAAGCCGGACATTTTTTATCCTGATCACTGGGCATATCCTGCTGGTTCCGTCGAAAAGGGCGAAGATTTTGAGTCGGCTGCCCGGAGGGAACTCCGGGAGGAAACTGGCTATATTGCAAAAGAGATTTATCCATTGCCAGAAGAAGAATATATCCGTAGCGATGGACAAATTGTCAGGCGGCATATTTTTGGGACACTGTACGATGGGAAACAGGAGATTCAATGCCACGAAGGGCGAGAAATGCGCTTCGTTCCGCTCGATTTTTTGGAAGACAAAAAGCTCCTTCCTGGGCAGGAGCGGTTGATTCGGTTGATGGTTCAAGAGGTGAAATCCCGGGGATTACTGGATTGAAATCCGCGTAAACAGAGGCCCTAACGTTCTTCCGCTGTCCATTCCACAGACAAAAAGCAAGCGCAGGCCGGTTTTATCGGCCGAGCAGTGAGATTCCCGCTTCCTTCAGGTACCAATCCCTGAAATAAACCGCGCCTATCCTCCGCAGGAAATCGATGCCCGTCCCTTCCTGATATGCATACCTCTTTAAGCGTTCCTCGAACTCTGCGGGGAGGATCATCCTGTCAAAAAGGCGGAATATCCCTTCCTGCGCATCGTACGCGTTCGTCGCCTTAAGAGAAGCGCACGCCGCAAAAAGTTCCTTCCGGTGAGCATCGATGTGCGCCTTCATGCCGCTTTCCCTGAGCCACTCGCCGCCCTTTGCGGTGAGCGCGAGCGGCGAAGCCCGGTGAAGCGCTTGCCCGCGAAGCCCGTCCACACTGAATTTCAATTCCGCTACCTTCTCGCGGAAGCCGTCGATGTCGGGCCTCAATTCTGTCACTCGCTCTCGGAGGCCGTCGATGTCGTGCTTCAGTTCCGCCATCCCTTCCTTAAGCCAGTGGACCGATGTTTCGAGCGCGGAGAGACGGATACCCGTATTCCACGCGATGAATATCAGCATGCCCAAAATGCCGAGCGCCCATTCCCAGGAAATTTGAATGTTGAGTATTTGATCCACCATGCATCAATCCTATCGGGCAGGCCATAAAAGTCAAAACTTTTTTAATGAATTTTTAATCACGGGAACGGCGCGTGGCCCGCGCCGCAAAGATCAAAAAAAATGACTAGCTCGTCTCCGCCGCACGAGAGCACCATGCTCTTGTGCGGCGGGAAGGCGGCGCTATCCCCTGATCGCCTCCGCTACCGCCTTCATCACGCTCGGATCGAAGGGATCCGGCAGAACGCGATCCGGCCGCGGGTCCGCGACGGTCGCCGCGAGGCGCGCCGCGGCGGCGGCGAACATGCGGTCGGTGAACTGCGTAATACCGTGATCGAGCGCGCCGCGGAAGATACCGGGAAACGCAAGAACATTGTTGATCTGGTTCGGAAAATCGGAACGGCCGGTCGCTACGATGAACGCCCCCGCCGCCGCGGCGGCATCGGGCATGATCTCCGGCACCGGATTCGCGAGGGCGAAGATGACGGGCTTCGGCGCCATCGTTCGCACCATATCCCCCGTGAGGATCCCCGCCTTGCTCACGCCGATGAAAATGTCCGCGCCCGCGAGCACCTCCTCGAGCGTACCCGCGGCGCCGCGCGGATTCGTAATGGCGGCGAGTTCGATCTTCTCGTCGTTCAGATCGGTGCGACCCCTGTGGATCGCGCCCTTGCTATCGCACACCACGACGTCATTGAATCCGTGTTCCAGAATGAGCTTCGCGATCGCGGTTCCGGCCGCGCCCGCGCCGCTCATCACCACGCGCGCATCCGCCGCGTTCGTCCCGCGCACCGTAAGCGAGTTGATGAGTCCCGCAAGCACCACGACTGCCGTACCGTGCTGGTCGTCATGCATGACGGGAATATCAAGCGTTTCACGCAAACGGCGCTCAACCTCAAAACACCGCGGCGCAGAAATATCCTCCAGGTTCACCCCGCCGAAAACGGGCGCGATGCGCTTCACGGTCTCCACGATCTCGTCCACGTCCTGCGTCGCGAGGCAGATCGGAAATGCATCGACGTCCGCGAATTTCTTGAAGAGGATCGCCTTGCCCTCCATCACGGGGATCGCCGCCTCCGGCCCGAGGTTGCCGAGGCCGAGGATCGCCGAACCGTCCGAAACGATCGCCACCGTGTTGCGCTTCAGCGTGTACTCGCGCGCGAGCGCCTTGTCCTTCCCGATCTCGACCGACACCTGCCCCACGCCCGGCGTGTAGGCGAGCGAGAGGTCATGCCGGTCGTTGATCGGCACCTTGCTCTTTATCTCGAGCTTCCCGTGGTGCGCGCGGTGAAGTGCGAGCGAATCTTCGTACACTTTGTCCATAATAATGATGAAAAATGATTGGTTTCAATTCCCCGCGGACGACGAAACCGCGGACGTGGCGGTCGACGACGGCACGATGATGATCATGGTCTCGCCCGGCTTTTTGTAATTGAAACGCGAGCGGAGCTCCTTCTCGAGATTCAGCGGGTTCGCGAGATACTGCACCTCCGACTGGAGGTCCGTCGCGTCGCCCTGCGCCTTCACAAGGCGCGCCTCGATGTCCGCGAGCTCCGCCGAGAGCGACCGCTCCTCCACGAAAAACGAATAGACGCGGATGCCCACGAACACGAGCACGACCGTCATGATCACGATAGCGGCGATTTTCATTCTTTCATTTATTTCTTCAATATTTCGCGGAAGGTTTCGGGCGAAATCGTCACGCGCGCGTTCTCCTTGAGGCGCTCCTTCCCGCGCTGTTGCTTCTTCCAGAGCTTCATCTTGCGCGTACGGTCGCCGCCATTCTTCCCGAAGTTGCCGAGTTCCTTCTTCATTGCGGCAATGGTCTCCCGCGCGATGATCCTTCCCTGTGCCCGCGCCTGGATGGCCTGCGAAAACTGTTCCTTCGGCAGAAGCTCCTTCAGACGGTCCACGGTCTGCCGTCCCTCACGCTCGAGATCTTTCTTCGGCACGATGCGGGTCAGGGCCGGGACCACGTCCCCCACGACCAGGATCTCGAGTTTCTCCACTTCCGCGGAGCGTTCGCCCGAAAGTTCATACGTGAACGAGGCATAGCCCTGCGAGGCGGACTTCATGCGGTCGTCGAAGTCACGGATGAGTTCCCTGAGCGGCATCGAGGCCTCGATCACAAGGTTCTCGCCGATGTTCTTTACCTCCGCGATCTCGATATCGAAGACGGTCTGGAGATTCATGACCGCGGAAAGATACTGCTGGGGCACGAGCACTTCGAGTGCCACGATCGGCTCCCAGACCTTGTCCGGATGGTCGGGAAAATCCTGCGGCTGTTTTACGGTGCGGATCGCGCCGCGATCCTCCACGCGGTACGCGATCGAAGGGAAGCTCGTGAGGAACTCGAGGCGGTATTCCTGTTCGAGGCGGCTCGACGTGATCTCGAAATGGAGCTGGCCGAGGAACCCCACCTTGAGGCCGCGTCCGAGCGCTTCATTCGCATCCGGCTCGAAGGAAAGCGCCGCGTCGTTCAGGCGCAATTTTTCGAACGCGCGCAGGAGGTCGTCGAACTTTGTGTCGCCGTCCGGATAGAACGAGATGAACACCACGGGCGCCGGCTCGCGGTATCCGGAAAGCGCTTCTTCCCCGCCGCCGCCCCTGCCGCCCGCGCCGCCCTCGGCCGCGAGCACGACCGTATCGCCGATACCGACCTGCGCCGGCTCTTTGAGGCCGGTCGCAAGATAACCGATCTCGCCGTCCGCGAGATGGTCCGACGCCTTGAGATCGGGAACGAAGTAGCCGACCTCCTTCGGTTTGAACGCGGCACCGCTCGCCATAAGGCGCATCTCCTCCATTTTGAAGCCGCCTCCGAAAAGGCGCACGAACGCGATGATCCCCTTGTGATCGTCGTAGAGCGAGTCGAAGACGAGGGCCTTCGCGCGGGAGTGCGCGGCCTGAGCCGCGCGCGGCGGCGGCACCGTGCGCACGACCTCGTCGAGGAGTTCCGCGACGCCCGCGCCCGTCTTGGCTGAAACGCGGAGCACTTTCTCCCGCGGAACGCCGATGAGCGCGGCGGTCGCGTCCACCACTCGCTCGATCTGAGGCAGGGCGAGATCGATCTTGTTCACCGCGGGAATGATCGTGAGGCCCGCTTTCCGCGCGGCGCGCAGATTGGAGAGCGTCTGGGCCTGGACGCCCTTCGTGCCGTCCACCAGGAGCACCGCGCCCTCCACGGCCGCGAGCGCCCGGGACACCTCATAGCCGAAATCCGAATGGCCCGGCGTGTCGATGAGATTCAGGATATATTCCGCGCCGCCCATGCGGTATGCCATCCGGACCGGTGTCATTTTGATCGTGATCCCCCGCTCCCGTTCGAGCGGAAGCCGGTCGAGATACTGCGCCCTCATGGAACGCATGGGTATCGTGCCCGTGATCTCAAGGAGACGGTCGGCAAGCGTCGATTTCCCCGAATCGATGTGGGCGATGATGACGAAATTCCTTATGCGGTTCATGGTGCGTATGGCGTGGATGACGGCGCCGCGGCGGCGGGCAGGGGCTCGAGCGTAAGATCCACGATGAGCCGTCCCGGAGGGTCGTCGGAGCTATAAGAATACGTGGCGAGGCCGTTTTCCGCAAATGCGTACCCGAGCGGCGCGTCGATCTCGAAATGATAGCTCCGCGCGGTGCCCGCCTGCTTCTCGAACACGAATTGATATGCCGTCCCCGCCGCGGGCACGGCGTACAGCCGCCGCGTGAAATCGAACGAGAGCTTTGCCGAGGCGCCCGCCGATACCGTGGACCAGGTCGTGAAAACGTTCTTCCCCGATTCCGCGTGCCACAGGACGGAAGGATAGCCGGGAATCGTCCGCTCGGTCGATTCGATCGAGGCGACCAGCGGATCCGTGAGATACCCGCTCCGCGCATAATTGATCTTCGGCACGATGGTTTTCTTTGCGCCTCCCGAAGCGTTCACGAGCGTCGTCCCCTTCGGCGCGAACACCTGAAGATAATCCTGGCTCGGCGTCCGGTACCACCAGTACGGACTCCGGTCGCCGTGATCCGCGCGCGTGACCGCGAGGTGGGTCGTCAGCGTCCCGTCCATGTTGATCACGGCGGTATACGCCACCGTGCTTGAAACGTAGAGATCCGACTTTCCGCCGCCCACGTTCGCGTCCACGACCGCGAGATAATCGCCGTTGAAGTCCTGCGGCAATTGGTACACCGCCCCGTCCGCGCTATACGATGCGGCGAAATTCTCGAATGCCGGATCCTTGAACCAGACCATGATGTCGCGCTGGTCGATCCACCCGGTGATCATGGAGAGCAGGTTTTCCCGGCCGGCGGGCGCGGCCGCGAGTTTCTCGAAAAGCGCACGGGAGAGGTCGCGGAGCACCTGCTTGGGATACGTGGCGTCGCCCGCCTGGCCCGCCTGCACGATCTTCTGGATCTGCACCAGGAAATTCTCGGCGTCGAACGTGGTCGAGGGACTTCCGATCGTGATCGGACCCGTGATCCCGAGGAGTTCGCTCACGACGGCGGGCGAAACGGCGATCGCGCCGTCGAACGTCGTGGAGTTCTTCGCATAAAGACCCGACGCTTCGAAGAAGGCGACGGTCTTGGATGCCGTGGTCGGAAAATCGAAGAACCAGTTCGCGTCCGCGGGCCGCCATTTCGTCGTGATGAGCTGGAGGGGCTTCGGCGGCACGATCTTCGGCGCGAACGCGGCGTCCGCGTCCGCGACGTCATGCACCGCCACTTCCGTCACCGTGCCGCTCGCGATCGTGAGGTCGGCATAACTGCCGAGGAATCCCCCGCCCGGGCGGATCTCCGACGGATTGTCGAGCAGGATGAGCACGTGATGGGGCGCAGGTGCGGCGAGCCAGGGGATGAACACATCGAGGAATGTTTTCGCGCTCTCCACCTGGGTCCGCAGGGAGGCATACAGGTCGGCCTCGCCGAATGCGGGCAGATTCCCGCTTGAAGCGTCGATCGCGGCGAGGGTGTCGCGGATCGCGGCGAGCTGGGCCACCGGGGCATTCCCCGGCGTGAACGATGCAAGCTCGCCCGAAAGCGTGGCGAGCTGGTTTGCCAGATCGGAGAACGACGCGAGGGCGCCGAATCCCCCTTTGAAAAGCGAGGAGAACTGCGCGAGCACGCCGCCCCAGCTTCCGAACGACGGGTTCTCGAGGGAAGAAAACTGCAGGTTCGCCGCCTTGGGGTCCAGATTCCGGAGATCTTCGATGCCCGCCTTGAACGCGGACATATTCCCCGCGATCGAACGCTCCACCTTCACGCGGAAAATGAAAAACGAGGCGAAAATCCCCCCTACGAAAAGGACGATGAGGCCGAACACCCCCCACCAGATACCCTTCGGAAGCCCGCGTTTCGTATGCGCACGCTGCATATGGCCATTCTACCATCGCGGGCGCGGCGCCGCGAATATCCACGAGCGCGACAGACGCGGCGACCGGTACGGAGGCAGGCGCTTCGAAGCGGCACATATGCCGTGCGCGGATGTCCGGCGCGGATGCTATAATAGAGGCAATGTTCCGTAAGGTGTCTTCCTCGCTTGCCTGGTGGGTCTTCGGTTCCATTGCCGTCGTTTCTTTTTCCTTCATGCTGTGGGCGGCAAGAACCGACGCACCCATCATGGACGAGCTCGCCCATATCCCCGCGGGCTACGGCTACGTGCACAACCTCGACTACCGCCTGAACCCCGAGCATCCGCCGCTCGTGAAAGCGCTCGCCATGCTCCCGGTGCTCTTCCTCAATCCGCAGTTTCCCACGGGAAGCGCGGCATGGCAGAGCCAGGTGAACGCCCAGTGGGATATGGGCGCGGCGTTCCTCTATCAGTCCGGCAATGACGCGATGGCGATCGTCTCGACCGCGCGGATCTTCCCGATCATCATCACCCTGCTCGCCCTGCTCTTCGTCTATCTTCTGGCGCGCGGCATCATGGGCAACTGGTGGGCGCTTCTTCCCGCCGCGCTGTTCGGCCTCTCTCCCACCGTCATCGCGCACGGACACTATGTGACGACGGACGTGGGTGCCGCGTTCGGCGTCCTGTTTTCGCTGTATTTCTTCCTCAAGTATGTCGACGATCCATCCGTCAAGCATCTCTGGTATGCGGGCCTCGCCTTCGGCGTCGCCCAGATCACAAAATTCTCGACACCGTTCCTGGTGCCGGTCTTCATCTTCCTTGCGTTCACGCTCTGGCTCAGAAACATACTCGTCGACCGGCCCGGCATGGTGCGCCGCGGGCGCACTTTTGCCATGCGCGCGCTCAGGTGGATCGCGCGCCTCGCGCTCATTTTCGGTATCGGCTATATCTTCATCGTTTACCCCGTCTATTTCCTCTTCACGCTCCATTATCCGGTCGCGAAGCAGGTCGCGGACACGACGAGCATCCTTTCCTCTGTCGCTCCCGGCCTCACGCCCGCGGGCGAGACGTGCCGCTTCATAGGCTGTCTTGCCGATCTTGATGTCTGGATGGCGCATTCGCCCGTCCTCCGCCCGTTCGCGGAGTACCTTCTTGGCATCCTCATGGTGCTTCAGCGCGCGGACGGAGGAAACACCATCTACTTCATGGGCCACGTGGCGCTCTCCGGCGGTCCCCTCTACTTCCCCATCCTCTTCCTGCTCAAGGAAACAATCCCCACGCTCATCATCGTCCTTACTGGCCTCGTCCTCGGCGCGTGGTGGACCCTGCGCCGCGACCCGCACGGACGTACGCGAATGGAGCGCGCCCTCGATTATGTCGGCGTGAACTTCGCCGAGTTCTCGATGATATCGTTCATCGTGCTTTACTGGGGCTATAGCATGAGGAGCCCCCTCAACATCGGCATCCGCCATCTTCTTCCCACCATCCCCCTCATCTATATCCTCGCGGCGGGCGTGTGGAAAAAGTGGGTCATGCGCATCTCCCTTCCCTCGGGCGACGTCACGCTCGCTTCGCTCGGCCTCGCCGCGCGCTCATTCACGCGCGCCGCGTTCAAATATCTCGTCCTCATCGTCCTCGTGCTGTGGCTCTTCCTTGAAACCGCGTTTGCGGCGCCCTATTTCCTTTCCTACTTCAATGAATTCGGCGGCGGCACGTGGGGCGGCTACCGCTACGTGACCGATTCGAACTACGACTGGGGACAGGACCTTCTCCGCCTCAGGTCCTTCGTCGATGCGCATCCCGAGATCCAGAAGATCGGGGTCGATTACTTCGGCGGCGGAAGTCCCTCGTATTTCCTCGGCGCGAAGGAAGTGAACTGGTGGTCGGCGCGCGGCAACCCCGCGGACCAGGGCATCCACTGGCTCGCCGTCTCCGTGAACACGCTCGAGCTCGCCACCCAGCCCGTGCTCTCCGGCGAGACGCGCACCGCGTCGGATACCTATGCATGGCTTGCGGCCATCCGCCCGCCCGCGCCCGGCATGGGCAATGTCCCCGCTCCAGACTATCGCGCGGGAACGTCCATCTTTATTTATCACCTGTAATAGGCGCGGTTCTCCACCGTAAAATCGAGGTACTGCAACTTTGAAAAACCTGGCTGTGCCATCAGGCTCTGGAGCACCGCGAGATCTTCGTCGGCGGGAAAACGCAGGCTGAAGTAGAGCACGGGTCCGCCGTAGGTCGTCACGTTGATCTGCTGGAGGCCGATGTCGCTGAGCGCGATCTCCTTCGCGTCGATGCCGCTCTCCCTTATCACGTTAATTATTGAAACCATGTTCGGCGCGAATTCCGGCGGCAGAATGGTTTTTCCAAGGCCGAGGCCAGAATTGCTTCCCGAATAATCGTGGACGGCAAAGACCAGGCTCCCCTCGGTGTCGAACGCTTTTTCGAACGCGACGCCCTGCGCGTCGAACCAATAGCAACGTTCATTTGCGGCAATGTCCGGAGTTCCCGCCGAGGCCGCAGTGCCGTTTCCCGCGCCCGTAGGCATGAGGCACCAGATTGCGAACGGTTTCCGCTCCGTGACGTGCGCGGTGATCGTATGCGCGGCATAGCTCTTGACAACCGTGACCGACGAAAGTTCGGGGATGAACGCGAGGTCGCTCGATGCGAGCGCGTTCGGCCACACCAGCATATTGCCGAAGCCGAGCGCGGACCTCCAGAACCCGTGATCGCGGAGCGCGGCCGCCTGGAGAAGCGAAATCACGTCGCCGCTCGGCACGGCTTCGTTGCCTTCGACCCTCACCTCGTACACCGCGAAAAGCGGCGACTGGAACACGAGCCATGCCACTCCCGCAACTACGAGATACAGCGCGCCGAGCGCGATGGCGAGGCGGAGATAGGCCTGCTTTTTTTTCTTCTTTTTCTGTTTTTCGGAAAGATATTCGTCGATTTCCATGACGGAACGGTTGGTTCCCTATAGCTTACCAATTTTTCCGTACGCCGTATAATACTCCTATGAGGACTTTCCTCCGGAAACTGCGTGCGGCCCGCTTCCTCTACGAGCCGCTCATCGAGGTGTCCGTAAGCCGCGGGCGCATCCTCCGCAATCTGCACGCATTCCAGGAAGCGGTTCCTAGCGTCGGCGGCGGCGGCAGCGCGGATACCGCACCTTCGATTGCCGTAGCTCCGGTCCTGAAGAGCAACGCATACGGTCATGGTCTCGTACCGGTGGCGCGGATCCTGGACGGCGAGCGCCTGCCGTTCCTCTGCGTCGATTCATATGCGGAAGCGCTCGTCCTCCGGAACGAACGTATCCGCACGCCGCTCCTCGTGATCGGCTACACGCCGCCCGGAAACGCCCTCAGCGGGCGTCCCGGAAATACCTCGTTCGGCATCACGAGCATCGACGAACTGAGGGCGCTCGCGGCGTCGGCGCGCCGGAAGCTCAAAATCCACCTGAAGATCGATACCGGGATGCACCGGCAAGGCGTCATGCCGAACGAGGTGAATGACTCCCTTACCGTCATAGAAAAGAGCCGCCGCCTCGTGCTCGAGGGCGTCTATTCCCACCTTGCGGATGCGGACACGCCGGATTCCGCGGATACGGCGCGCCAGATCGAACTCTGGAACGACGTCGTCCGGCACGTCAAAGCCACCGTTCCCGGCGTGAGATACTTCCATCTCTCGGCGACCGCGGGTAGCGCGCATGCGGCGAAGATCGACGCGAACGTGATGCGCCTCGGCATTGGTCTCTACGGGTTCGATCCCGCGCCCGCGGGGGCGCGCGAAGGTGCGGGGACGGGATCGCTCGGCCTCCTTCCCGCGCTCAGCATGAAAACGCGCCTCACCTCCCTCCGCACCATCGCCGCAGGAGAGAAGATCGGCTACCATGGCACCTTTACCGCGCCGCGCGAAATGATCGTCGCCACGGTCCCCGCGGGTTATGCCGAGGGCGTGGACCGCCGCCTCTCGAACGCGGGCGTGTTCACGGTGCGCGGCAGGGCGTGCCCCATCGTGGGCCGCGTGAGCATGAACATCACCTCGATCGACGTCTCGGACGTTCCGGAGCCGCGCATCGGCGACGAAGTTGTGGTCGTGAGCGACGACCCCTCGGCGCCAAATTCGATCGCGTGGATGGCAAAAACCTGCGGCACCATCCCCTACGAACTTCTCGTGCACATTCCGGCTTCCCTTCGGCGCACGGTCACGGAATAGGCCACGGCGAGAACGTTATCCGATCACATCCTTCCCGACGTATTTCCTGAGCACTTCCGGCACGGCGATCTTTCCGTCCTCTGTCTGATAGTTCTCCATGATGGCGATCAGAATACGGGGCGAGGGCAGGGCCGTATTGTTGAGCATGTAGACGAATTTGCGCTCCCCCGCCGCATCTTTGTATTTCACGTCGAGGCGGCGCGCCTGCCAATCAAGGAAATTGCTCGCCGACCCGGTCTCGGCCCAGCGGTTCATGCCGGGAAGCCACGCTTCGGTGTCGTACTGGCGGTATTTGCCGGCGCCGAGGTCGCCGGTGCAGATCATGAGGCGGCGGTACGGCAGGCCGAGTTCTTCGTGCATCTCGCCCGAAATCTTGATCATTTCCTCCTGAAGCGCATTCGCTTTTTCGATGTCGGCTTCCGCGAGCACCACCTGCTCCACTTTCATGAATTCGTGCACGCGGTACATGCCCTTCACGTCCTTGCCGTAGCTCCCAATCTCGCTCCGGTAGCACTGGCTGTAGCCCGACATGCGCATGGGAAGCTTTGCACCGTCCAGAATCTCGCCCGCATAGTACGCGAGGAGCGACGGCTCCGCGGTGCCCACGAGGAACTTTTTTTCCCTGCTCGCCTCGCCCGTCGCCTCCTTGTCCTGCGTCGCGATCTCGTAAATCTCGTCCACCTCCGGATCGTATTCGGTTCCTTTGAAGTAGCCGCTCCCTTCGAGCGCGAAACCCTTCACGAGCGTCGGCGGGATCATGGGCGCAAAACCCTTCTCGATCATCTTCCCCACCGCGTACATCATGAGTCCCATCACGAGCGGCACGCCGTCGCCCTTCACATAATAGCCCCGGAAGCCGCCCACCTTCGTCCCACGCTCGAAGTCGAGGAGATCGAGCGACGTGCCGAGCTCCATGTGGTTCTTCGGCGCGAAGTCAAACTTTTTCGGCTCGCCCCAATGAAAGACCTCCTTGTTCTCCGATTCGTCTTTCCCACGCGGCACGTCGGGGGCGATGATGTTCGGCACCCGCACCATGAGATCGCTGAACTCCTTCTCTATCTTTTCCTCGCCGCCTTCTTCTGCGGCTTTTTTGTACTCCTCCTTGAGGCGCATACCCGTCTCGCGATCCTTGGTCTTTTTCTGCTCGGCGCGGATGCCTTCAAGTTTCTGCATGAGCGCCCGGCGCGCTTTATCCACTTCGAGGAGGCGGTCGATCACCCCGGGATCGAGGTTCTTTTTTGAAGCCGCGTCCTTCACGGCGTCGGCGTTCTCGCGGATGAACTTGATGTCGAGCATTACCCTTCCATGGTAGCAGAACACGGGGAAAACTCAATTTTGAAATTTTCCGGCAGGCGGCGTAGAATGACCTTATTATGTCCGCCAAAGATACCCCGGCATTCCTCGACGGCATCCGCCATTCCCTCGCGCATCTCCTCGCGGCCGCGGTGCTCAAGGAGTTCCCGGACGCCAAGCTTGCCATCGGCCCCACGATCGAGAACGGATTTTATTACGATTTCCTTCTCCCCCGTTCGCTTTCACCGGAAGATCTGAAGGGCTTCGAAAAAACCATGCGGAAACTCGCCGCTCAAAACCTCCCCTTCGCGGGCGAAGAGGTGACCGTGGACGAAGCGAAGAAAAGATTTGCCGCACAGCCCTTCAAGCTGGAACTTATCGACGAATTTTCCGCGGCCGATAAGAAGCTCACCGTGTACCGCACCGGCGACGTCTTCAGCGACCTCTGCCGCGGCGGGCACGTGGAGAATACCAGGGAGATCCCGCTGGACGGCTTCATGCTCGAGAAGATCGCGGGCGCGTACTGGCGCGGCGACGAAAAACGCCCGATGCTCCAGCGTATCTACGGCCTTGCCTTCGAAAGCAAGGCGAAGCTCGACGAATACCTCGCGCTCCAGGAAGAGGCGAAGAAGCGCGACCACAAGGTGCTCGGCCGCCAGCTCAAGCTGTTCACCATTTCCGATCTTATCGGCGCGGGGCTTCCGCTGATCCAGCCGCGCGGGATGATCATAAGGAAGGCGATCGAGGACTACCTCTGGGAGCTTCACCGGGGCAAGGGATATTCGCGCGTGTGGACGCCGCATATCGCCAAGGAGGCGCTCTACCTCACTTCCGGACACGCTGCGAAATTCGGCGATGAGCTTTTCAGGGTACAGGGCAAAGAAGAAAAATTCTTCATCAAACCGATGAGCTGCCCGCACCACATGGAGATATTTGCGGACAACCAGCTGAGCTACCGCGACATGCCGGTGCGCTACTTCGAAGCGGCGACCGTGTACCGCGACGAGAAGTCGGGGGAGCTCGGCGGTCTCACCCGCGTGCGTTCGATCACCCAGGACGACGGTCACCTTTTCTGCCGCGTCTCGCAGATCAAGGACGAGGTGAAGACCATCGCCGGCATCATCAAAGAGTTCTACGGCACCATGGGCATGCTCACGGATTACTGGGTGAGCCTTTCGGTCCGTGGCGACGATCGTTCAAAATACCTGGGCACCGACGCGAACTGGATCGCCGCGGAAACCGCACTCGAGGAAGCGGCCAGGGGCGCCGCCCTCCCCTACCGCCGCATCGAGGGCGAGGCCGCCTTCTACGGTCCCAAGCTCGACTTTATGTTTAAAGACGCCATCGGACGCCAATGGCAACTCGGCACCATTCAGTGCGACTTCAATCTCCCCGAACGCTTCGACCTTTCCTTCACGAACGAGAAGGGAGAAAAGGAGCGCCCCGTCGTGATCCATCGCGCCATCTCCGGCTCGCTCGAACGCTTCATGGGGGTGCTCATCGAACACTTCGCGGGCGCGTTCCCGCTCTGGCTCGCTCCGGTGCAGGTGGCCATTCTTCCCGTGAGCGAAAAATTCACGGCGTACGCGGCAAAGGTCCGCGAAACGCTCGACGCCGCGGACATCCGCACCGAGCTCGCGGAAGCGAACGAGTCCCTCGGCAAGCGCATCCGCGAAGCCCAGCTCATGAAAGCCCCCTATATCCTCGTCGTGGGCGAGAAAGAAGTGGAGGCAGGTACCGTGAACGTACGCAACCGCAAGGGCGAAGAGCGCGCGCTCACCCTCGAGACCTTCGCGGCCCAGATCTCGAAGGAGGTGAAGGAAAAAGCGCGCTAGTGGGCCTGCCCGAAACCACGCCGAAGCTCATCGCGATCGTCGGCCCCACGGCGAGCGGGAAAACGGCGCTCTCCGTACGTCTCGCCGAACGGTTCGACGGCGAGATCGTCTCCGCCGATTCGCGCCAGATATACCGCGGCATGGACATCGGGACAGCAAAGCCGACCGCGGCGGAGATACGCGCCGTGCCGCATCACCTGATCGACATCAAGGATCCGGACGTGGACTACACCGTTGCGGCATACAAGGCGGACGCCGTGGCAGCCATCCACGGCATCGTCGCGCGCGGGCGCGTGCCATTCCTCGTCGGCGGCACCGGTCTCTACGCGGACGCAGTCGTTCAGAACCTCGATATTCCCCGCGTGCCGGCCGACCCCGCACTCCGCACCCGGCTCGAAGCCGAGATCGCGCGGGACGGTCTTTCCGCCGTCTTCGACCGCTTGGTCGCCCTCGACCCCGAAGCCGCGTACGTCGTCGACCCTAAGAATCCGCGGCGCGTGGTGCGCGCGCTCGAGGTCGCCCTCACGACGGGCCTCCCCTTCACCGCCCAGCGGAAGAAAAACCCGCCGCTTTTCGATGCACTCACGATCGGGCTCGATGTCCCGCCGGACGCGCTCCGGACGCGGATCGACGCTCGGATCGACGCCATGATGAAGGAGGGCCTTGTTCATGAAGTCGAGACGCTTGCGGCGCGCTGGGGCGCGTCCTGCTCCGCATTCGACGCGATCGGCTACCGCGAGATCATCGGTTATCTTGAAGGGCGCACGACGCTCGACGAAGCGGCCGCGATCATGAGGACCAACACCTGGCATTACGCCAAGCGGCAGATGACGTGGTTCAAGCAGAACAAGAACGTGCACTGGATCCGCGAGGAGGACGAAGCGAACGCGCTCGTGGAAGAATTTCTGCGGCCCGGACGCGGGAAAGGCGGGAGATAAAAAAGAGGGCGACCGAAGCCGCCCGAATAATGTGGATACCCCACCTCCCTAGCGTCCTACCCGACGCCGTGCACACCATTCCCAAAACTGCGCATTGTTCATGTGGGCAGTTTTGGAATAATCCGTTCCCCGGGCGTCTGCGGCGGCAGGGCCATCATCCCTCGGCTCCGCCCTGTACCGTAAGTACGTCAGGAGAGTAAGCACGGGGATAATCCCCGCGGGCCAGCTGCGCCAGAGCAGAGAAAAGTGCGCCGCCACGACAAACACCGGCGGATGGACGGCGAGGGCGGATTCCCACCACACGATCCACAAAGCCGGCGCGAATGAGCCGACGAGCAATGTGACCACGAGCAAACTCGCACTCGTGATCGGCGGACACTTTCTCAAAAACTTTGCAATCAACATCCTCACCCCCAGGTGATTTTTTGGCCGTAGAGAAAGCCCCTTGAAGCACGACGGTCGCCGCTTCTTCCACGCATCGCCTTCCCGCTCTAAAAGGCTGTCTCTACTGCCGCAGATGGTACTGGAAAAAAGTATATGGCGAGGCGGAATGCGTGTCAACGATATGGCGCGGAAGGCACGCGGCGTTTATAATACTCACATGGTAAAAACCTTGAAATTCGCACCCGAGCTTGTCCCGCTTATTTTAAACGGAACCAAGACCGTCACATGGCGTCTTTTCGACGACAAAAACCTTGCGCCGGGCGATCATCTGGACTTCACGGATAAAGCTACCGGCAAAAAATTCGCCACAGCGGAAATCACCGCCATCAGAGAGAAACCTCTCGGCGATATCGACGATCACGATTTTGCCGAGGGCCACGAACGATATGCCGACCGTGCCGCCATGGTCGCGGAATTCAGAAAATATTACGGCGAAATGGCCGATGAGAACACGCGGGTAAAAATCATCAAATTTAGGATTATAATTGCTTCATGACCGACGAAAGGTGTTTCTCGAAGCTCATAAAAAATCGGGTTCCTGGTTGTCCCCGGGCGGTCATATCGACTCGGGCGAAACCCCCGCCAAAACCGCCGAGAGAGAAATGGCGGAGGAGCTCGGCGTGATGCACCATTTGACCGCCACCGATATCCCTCGGCTCCTCACCATCACGCACATCAAACGCGACCCACGAGCCTGTGCCATCCATTTCGATATCTGGTATTTTATTCCCATAGAAAACACGGTGTTTCCTTCTAAAAAGGAAGGTGAGTTCGACGAGGCACGCTGGTTCGCGCTCGGCGAGGCACGGAGCATTCTCACGGATGAGAATAACCTTCTGGCGATGGACTTCGTCGAGAAGCATCTTTTTGTATAAAAAGGGCGCGCCGGTGAAAGCGCGCCCGAAACCGAGGTGGAAAGACTCACGCGGGGATATCCGGCGCCCCGTCGATGAAAGTTATGCATCCGCAATCGCGGCATTCCATCGACAATGGAGATTTATAGTTGAGACGTGCGCCGCCGCAACTGGAGCAGCGAATGGTTCCTCCTCGCGCGGCGGGACAGTCAAAATTCAGGCAACACGGTGTCTTCTTCCCACCGATTACCAGGGGCCGCTTGCACGCTCTGCACACTGGCAATAATGGTGTTACACGATTCTCCATTTCCCTGGAGATAATCGCAGGATCCGCCTTTTTCATATCTGCCACGCTTTCTCCTCTCAAAGAACGGCCCCTCTCCTTGGTGGAGGGGGCCTTTTGCGAAACGATATCTTCTGCCGTATTCCTTATCCCGTCGCAAGAGTCCCCTTCCACCTCGCGTGGAGCGTAATCTTCGTAATGGACTTCTGCGTGAACCGCGCGGATATGGACCGGAATTGCATGGGTTTCAGTGTAGCGTGCGGCGCGTCAGGCCGTCAAGTTCCTCTCGAAGATCTCCCGGAGCATCTCCGGGCGCGCGCGGCCCTTGAGCTTGCCCATCGCCTTGCCGATCAGGAACTGAAGGCTCGCGGTCTTCCCCTTCCGGTAATCGACGACCGCGGCATGATGCTCGGCGATGACGGCGAGCACCACCGCCTCCACTTCATCCGTATCGGAAGTCACGCCGATGCCCTCGTCGCGCACGATATCCTCCGGGTCGTCGCCTCCCTCGAACATCCTGAGAAGCACATCCTTCGCCTGCCGGCTCGTCACCTTCTTTTCCTCGATGAGCGCCGCAAGATGCGCAAGGTGTTCGGGATTCACCTTCAGGGCGTCGAACGCCGTCCCCGCCTGGTTCATGAGGCCGCGAAGGTCGGTCGTGAGGTAATGATAGAGCGTCAGGAGCGGCGCTTCAGGCAGGCGCGTGCGGAATTCCGAAACCGCCGCTTCGAAATAGTCCGCCATTGCAGGCTCGGCGGCGAGCGCCTCCGCCATGGCCGCATCAAGCCCGTATTCGCGCACGAACCGTTCCCGCCGCGCGGCGGGAAGCTCCGGAACCTCCGCACGAAGGGCCTCGAGGTCGAAGTTCGCCGCGCTGAAAGGCGGGATATCGGGCTCTGGGAAATAGCGGTAGTCGTGGGCCTCCTCCTTGGAACGCTGGACGACCGTCCGGCGCTTTACCTCGTCCCACCCGCGCGTCTCCTGCGCGATCTTTTCGCCGCGGCGGAGCGCTTCCTCCTGCCGCGCGAGCTCGTGCTCCGTCGCGTCGTGCACGGCGCGGAACGAGTTGATGTTCTTGAGCTCCACCTTGGTGCCCATATTCAAGCTGACGTTCGCTTCGATGCGCATCTGCCCCATCTCCATGTTGGCATCCGAGACGCCGAGATAACGCAGGATGAGCTGGAGCTCACGCGCAAAAGCGGTCACTTCGTCCGCGCTCCGGAAATCGGGCTCCGTGACGAGCTCCATGAGCGGCACGCCGGCGCGGTTGTAGTCGACGAGCGACGCGCCGTCCGCGTGCGCGAGGGTGGCCGTATCCTCCTCAAGATGGACCCGGCGGACGCGGACGCCAAGAAGCATGCCGCCCTCGATGAGCGGCTTGTCGTACTGCGAGATTTGATACCCCTTCGGAATGTCGGGATAGAAATAGTTCTTGCGGTCGAACTTCGTCATTTCGTTCGCCCGTCCGCCGAGCGCAAAGCCCACCCTGATCACGTGGCGCACCGCCTCCTCGTTCGGCACGGGCAACGTCCCCGGATGTCCTAGGCACACGGGGCAGACATTCACGTTCGGATGCCGCTCCGAAGGATCGTTCAGGGAGTCGCAGAACATCTTGGTCCGCGTCTTGAGCTCGGCATGGATCTCGAGGCCGATGGTCGCCTGATATTCGGCAGTCGTGTCGGGCATCGCAATAGTAATGAGACTATACCACGGTTGATTTTCCGCGGGAAGCGAGGTATACTATGCGCGGTAAATTCATCCGTCCGGGCGCATGCCCAGACCATGGGAGATAGTCATGCTTGATAAAAAAATTTTTTTTATTCCTGCACTTGTAGGGATTGTCCTCTACCGCATAGAGAACGATGCGCTACGGGTACTCGTGGGCAATGATTGCGGCACTCCAGTGGCAGTTATGGTAGGCCGCGTCGTTCGCCAGGACCGCGATGACCGGGAAGCGGCGGTTAGAATTTTGGGAAAAAAGCTTGGGTTTTCTGTTCCCATAAATTCGCTGAGGCCATTTTCCTGCTACGGTCCAGGAACACCATATGCGCGCCTCCATATCGGCAGGAGGGACGGCGTCGTGGAGCTAACCCATGCGCGGCGCGTCGCCGGGGAAATACTCAGGACCACCGAGACATTCCTCAAGGTCATGACCCTTCAGTGGCCCGGGCCGCCGCCCATCACCGGAAAAGCTTCCCGAATTGACGGCCTTTCGTTTTATTCGCTTCGCGAACTGGCCGAGCAAAGGATCGGCCTACCTTACGAACAGGCGCGCATCATCCATGATCTCGAGCGGCAGCGTTCCCGCCGCTAGCGCACGGCGATCGCAAAAAACAAAACAGGCACTCCCAAAGTGCCTGTCTTTTTTGTTTTTTTCAGCGGTACCTTTTAGCGCTACCCCTCCACCTCGATTCCCATGTTCCTCGCGGTGCCGCGGATGATCTGTTCGGCGGCCTTGAGGTCGGTCGTGTTGAGGTCGGGAAGTTTCTTCTCCGCGATCGCGCGGATGTCCGCCGCGGTCACTTTACCCACCTTGGTCGTAAGCGGATTCGCCGCACCCTTCTCGATGCCGGCGGCCTTCTTTAGGAGCGCGGCGGCCGGCGGAGTTTTCAGGACGAAGCTGAAGCTCCGATCCTCGAAGATCGATATCTCCGCGGGAACGATGTCGCCCTTCATGTCCTTCGTCGCATCGTTGAACTGCTTGCAGAACTCCTGCAGGTTGATGCCCTGGGGGCCGAGGACGGTGCCGACCGGAGGTGCGGGAGTCGCGCCGCCCGCGGGCATCTGAAGCTTGATAATGGTTTTTACCTTCTTCGCCATATGGGGATAGGATACAGGATAATCATCTGGAAATCAAGCCGTTCCAGTCGGGTATGCAAATTGCGTTTGAGAACGCTCCCGGAGGGGCCCGCAACTAGAACGGAATGTCTTCCGGCTTGATTTCTTCCTCTTCAAGGTTGATGGTTGGAACCTCTTCGGGCAACGCAAGATCTTTGTCTGCCGCTTCCGCCGGCTCGCCCGCCACGGGACGGCCGGAAGAAGCCGATCCCGCGCCAAATCCGCCGCCCGCGCCCGCGCCCGCGGCGCGCGGTCCGAGTTGCATGCGCTCGCTCATGATCTCCGTCGTCTTCCTCTGCTGGCCGTTCTTGTCCGTCCAGCTCCGCGTGCGCAGGCGGCCCTCAATAAGCACGGTCGCTCCCTTCGTAAGATACTGCGTTGCCACCTCGGCCTGACGGCCCCAGATCACCACGTTGTGGAATTCCGTCTCCTCCTGCTTCTGATTGTTCTTGTCCGTCCAGGTGCGGTTCGTCGCGACGCCGAGCGTCGTCACCGACTGCCCTCCGGGCGTCGTGCGAAGCTCCGGATTTGCCGTCACCCTCCCCACAATGATTACTTTATTTAAGTTCATGGCTCCATTCTACCATACCGCCCGTTAAAAATCTCTTAAAGAAAACTGGGCCGCTTAGCCCAGTATTTCCTCTATTTTTTTCTCGAGCGCTTCATTCGAAAGGGATTCTCTCGGTGCGGGGCGCGGCTCGCGGACGGGCTCGCGGGGAGCGGCGGGTCTCCCGGCGGCGGCGCGGCGGGGGGAAGGATAGCTTGCCGCCAGGGGCACCTGCTCCGCCTCCGGAGGCGCGGCGATGATCATGGAACGGAGCACGTGCGGGTCAAGGACGAGCGCCCGTTCGAGCTCCTTCGCGTCCGCAGGGACGGCCTCGAAGTTGAAGTATGCGAAGACCCCTTCGGTCGCTCCCTTGATCTCATAGGCGAGCGCGAGCTTTTTCGCCCGCGGTTCGGTGACCGGCTCTCCGTGGTGCGCACGGAGCGCCGCGACGGCGAGCGCGAGATCCTCCTCGGTCGGCAGGAGCAGAGCCAGTTCGTAAATCCGCTTATCTTCGTTCGTACCGGTTTCCATGGTGGTAGTATGGTAGCGCAGTTATTCCTCCGTGGCAAGCGCCGGCAGTTCCTCAAGCACCGGAACCTCCTCGTCCGCGCCCCCCTTCTTCCCGACGGGGATCAGGCGGCCGATGATCACGTTCTCCTTAAGGCCTCTCAGCGGGTCGATCCTCGATTCAACCGCGGCCTTCACGAGCACGCGCGCCGTGTCCTGGAAAGATGCCGCCGAAAGGAAGCTTTCCGCGGAAAGCGCGATGCGCGTGATGCCGAGGAACATCTCGTCCGCCTTCGCGGGCCTCCCGCCGCTCTTCTTGAGCTCGCGGTTCACCTCAAGGAACTTCGCCCGCTCGACGATCTCGCCCATCACGAACTCAGGCGCGTCGCCCGCCTCGCGGATCTTCATGCGCGAGAACATCTGACGCACGATCATCTCGATATGCTTGTTGTTGATCGAGGCGCCTTCCGACATGTAGATCTTCTGGACCTCGTTCACGATGTAGCGCGCCACCTCGAGCACGCCCTTGTGCGCGTAGAGTTCCTGGAGATCGAGGTTTCCTTCGGAGAGGCGCTCGCCCTTCTTCACCGTGTCGCCCGCCTTCGCGTAGAGCACGGTCCCGCGCGAGACCGCGAGCTCCTGGGCCCTCGCCTTCTTGTTTTCTGCGATGAGGCGCATCACCTTGAGCGAACCGCGCTCTTCCACCTTCTCCACCGTGCCGTCGAAGGGCGCGAGGATCGCGCGGCCCTTCGGCAGGCGCGCCTCGAAGATCTCCTCCACGCGCGGGAGACCGTGCGTGATGTCAGCGCCCGCGACGCCGCCCGTGTGGAACGTACGCATCGTGAGCTGGGTGCCCGGCTCACCGATCGACTGCGCCGCAAGGACGCCCGCCGCGGTCCCGAGCTTCACGCGGGAGTTGTTGCCGAGGTCATAGCCGTAGCAGGTCGCACAGAGGCCGTAATGCGTCCGGCACGTGATCGGCGACCGTACCTTGACCACATCGAGCTTGGACTGGTCGATCGCTTCCGCGGCCGCCTTGTCGATGATCTCGCCTCCGCGGACGATGATCTTGTTCCCCGCCTTGATGTCCTCGAGTGCGGTGCGCGAGAAGACACGGGAAGAGAAACTCTGGTTGAATTCTTTGCCGTCTTCGCGGAAAAGTTCGATGCCCTCCTTCGACTTGCAGTCCTCCTCGCGGATCATGAGGTCCTGCGCCACGTCGACGAGGCGGCGGGTGAGGTATCCTGCCTGGGCGGTCTTCAAGGCCGTGTCGGTGGTTCCTTTGCGTGCGCCGTGGGTCGAAATAAAGTACTCGAGCACCGAAAGCCCTTCCTTGAGCGCCGAGCGCACGGGGAGCTCGATCGTCTCGCCCTTCGGGTTCGCCACGAGGCCCTTCATACCCATCATCTGGATCGGCTGGGACCACGAACCGCGGGATCCGGAATCCACCATCTGGTAGATCGGATTGTCGGCAGGAAGCACGACCGCCACGAGCTTCGCGATCTCGTTCTTGGTCTTTTCCCAGACGCCGATCACGCGCGCCTTGCGCTCCGAGGGCGTCAGGAGCCCCTCGCGGTACTGCTCCTGGACGAGGTTCACCTCGTCGTCCGCCCGGCGCACGATCTCTCCCTTCTCCGAAGGAATGATAAGGTCGGACATGGCCCAGGTGAGTCCCGAAATGGTCGCGATGTCGTATCCGAGAAGCTTCACGCGGTCGAGCACGTCGCGCGCGTCGTCGAGGC
>JAJXZE010000002.1 GCA_021780195.1 bacterium
ATCTGCTCCTTCACTTCCGGAGCGACCCGATGATATTTCTTCATGTATTTATCTTTGGACAATCCGACCTTTCTGTCCAATATATGGGGTCAAGGCCATGCGCAGCGAAACTTTCCCGACGGGGCCGACGGAAATCACCTACTATCGAAAGCGTCTCGGCCTGACGCGTCACTGCTTGGAATTTGACGGTGCCCATTAAGGTGCCGTCTTTTATTTGACGAAAATCCTCTTTCCCGTACAATAGAGGTACGAATACGCACGGAAGCAGGATTCACCACTCCCATACTGAAGCCGAGACTCAACAATCAGATAAACGCAAAAGAACTCCGCGTCCTCGGGAAGGACGGGGAGAACCTTGGCGTCATGCCGCTCTCGAAAGCGCTCGCGCTCGCCCGCCCGGAGGACAATCTTGACCTCATCGAGATATCGCCGAATGCCAATCCCCCCGTCGCGCGCCTCATGAGCTACGACAAATTCCGCTACGAGGAATCGAAGCGCGAAAAGAAGGAACGCATCGCGCAGAAAGTGGGTGGCCTCAAGAAGGTGCAGATCAGCGCGCGCGCGGCGCAGAATGACCTCCAGATCAAGATGAAACAGCTTGAGAAATTCCTCGGCGAGGGCTACCAGGTGGAGATCAACATGCGCCTCCGCGGACGCGAGAAAGGCATGAAGGATTGGGCCCGCGAAAAACTCGACGCCTTTACGAAGGCGATCCCCGTGGAATACAAGCGCCTCTCCGAACCACGCTTCGGCGGCTACGGGATGACCATCCTCATCGCGAAAAAATAAAAAACACTCCGGAAAGCCGGAGCGGGCGAGGGGCTACTTATTGCGCGGGCGCACCCCGGCGAGGACGCAGTCGTCGCCGAACCTGAAGACGGGACAGAGCAGGTAGAGCCGGCGGTACTTAGCGATACGGTTCAAGCACATGATGCGACGGTCGCGGTCCGGGTCAAGCCAAGCTTCGTGCAGGAAGATCACGAACGGCTTCTTTTCGGAAGTCGTTTTCCCGTGCTGTTCGGCGAAGCGGATACCGTGCTCGTACGTCGGGCGTTCGAGACCCTTCTCTTCCAGGATAGCGAGACCTCCTTCTTCGCTGAAGCTCTTGCCGGGGTCGACGATTTCAATCTCGTCTTCCGTCGGCGTTTCAGAGGCTGTCAGTGGGAAGTTGGCCTGTGTGATCCAATCATGGAAGGGAAAGCCTAGCGCGACCGTGATCTCGTCGGTGTTGTTCGCACCGCCCATCTTCACCTTGAAGACGGAAGAATCGTAGCCGAGGAGACGGCGAAATTCTTCGCGATTCACTTTGCATGGGTTCTCGGCCTTCAGAAGATCCGAGAGGAGTCCGGCGTCGTAAACGGCTTGGAGAGTCTCGAGAGACGCACCTGATTCTCTCGTGATTTTCAACAGCTGGAACGCTTGATCGAATGTGGGTTGCATGGCAACTCCTTCTGCTATTCCACCTCTTGGATTTTTGGAGTGGCGGGTTATAGCTTTCAGGCCGCGACGGTTCGTGGATTGGAAGCTATAACCGCACCAAGATTATTAAAGAACGCATCTTTGGTTTAACACCGTGATACGCATCAGTCAAGACATGAGGCCCGCTATCCTACGGTGCTCCCGTGCACCGATAGGCCGCTCCTCGTACCTTCCCGGGAACATTTACGTGGAGGGGATGTTCCAGGGAAGGTATGAGGAGCGGCCTCTTGCGTCATGCGAAAACCCGTAGTATACTGGCTTCCATTGAGATGAGCATGAACAAGTCCATCACGTCCCGCATCAAGATCACGAGAAACGGCAAGATTGTGCGCCGGCCCATGGGCGTAAACCACTTTCGCACCCGCGCAAACGCCAAGGCGATCCGCGGCAAGCGCAAGAGCCGCGGCCTCGACTTCCCGATGAAAACGCTTAAGAACTATTAACTCCCATGCCGCGCGTCAAACGGGGTACCACTGCCAATAAGCGCCGTACCAAGATCCTCAAGTACACCAAGGGGTATCGTTGGGGCCGAAGCACGAAGGAACGCGCGGCGAAGGAGGCCCTTCTCCACGCGTGGACGCATGCCTTCCGCGGGCGCAAGGAAAAGAAGCGCGAGTACCGTGAGCTCTGGAACGTGCGCATCAATGCCGCGATCCGCGAAGAAGGACTGAGCTACAGCAAGTTCATCGCCGCGCTCAAAAAGCACCACGTGGCGCTTGACCGGAAGATCCTCGCTGACCTTGCCGCACACGAACCCGAAGTATTCAAGAAGGTCGTCGCGTCGGTAAAGTAGTTCCGCCGCTTTTCGGCCGTGGTTCGCGCGATTCGCGCGGCTCTCGGGGCTGATGCGGCTCGCGCCCTCCGTGCGCCGAAGCGACGCCGTGGCCGACATGCCCGCCGCGTCCTCCGTGCTCTCCGTGTCCCGCGTCTCCCGTAGGCCTCCGTCGCCGTCCTCCCGCCAGAAGGAAGTCGTTCGCCTGCTTTAATACCTTCCTGGTATCGCCGTATTTTTTGCCGATGATGTTCAGCGCATCGCGGTACAGGAACCACGCAAAACCGCTGTGTTCGCGGGGCTCGATATGAATCTCCGCCTTGTGCGTTTCCGCAAGGAAAAGGATCACGGTGTCGTAGATGCCCTGATCCCCTATTTTGAAAAAGAAGCGCTCATACGCGCGGAAATTCGGGACCATACGGAGGTCCGCCTTCTTGATGCCCGTTTCTTCTTCGAGCTCGCGGAGTGCCGCATCGATCGTGCTCTCCCCGGGCTCAAAGTGGCCCTTGGGGAAGTTCCAATAATTGCCGCGTCGGTAGAGCAGGAGGTATTTTATCCCGTCGGTCGTTTTGCGGTAGACGACAAAGCCAGCCACGACCTGCTTCTTGGTCGGCACTCTTTCAAATGGGATCGGGTTCATTTGAGTAATTGTAGCATCTTTTCGGCGGGCCAGGCGTTCACGATGTCCTTTTTCTCCGCCCAGCCGCGCCGCGCCTGCGCGATGCCGTATTCCAGATAATCGAAGTGCGCCGCGGCGTGCGCGTCGGAGTCGATGGACATCCTGACGCCGGCCTCGACGCAGAGGCGGATGTGGTCATCCTTCAGGTCCGCGCGGTCGGGGAAGGCGTCGATCTCGAGCACTGTCTTCGTCCGGCGCGCGTGCGCGACGATCTCCTCCATGTCGATGTCGTAGGCTTCGCGGCGATTGAGGATCCTCCCGGTCGGATGGAAAAGGATGTCGACATGCGGATTTTCCATGGCCTTTTTTACGCGCGCGGTCTGCTCGGCGCGAGTAAGATTGAAGTACGAGTGCACCGAGGCGCCTACGACGTCAAGCTTCGCGAGTGCTTCGTCGGGGAGGTCGAGCGTCCCGTCCTTCAGGATATCGCACTCGCTCCCTTTGAGTATTCTTATCTTCCCGCTGAACTTCTTCTGCACGCGGTCGATCTCCGCGCCTTGCGCCGCAAGCCGCCGCGCATCGAGGCCGTGCGCCATGGCGAGCCGCTTCGTGTGGTCCGTGATCACGATATATTCCAGCCCGCGCTTCGCGGCGGCGAGGGCCATCGCTTCGATCGTATCCGCGCCGTCCGTCCATGTGGTCTGCGTCTGGAGATCCCCCTTCAAACTGCCGTAGCCCACGAGCTTCGGCAGGTGGTGCGCCCGCGCGGCCTCGATCTCGCCCGTGTTCTCGCGGAGTTCCGGCTCGATGTAGTCCATGCCGAACTTCGCATACAACTCCTCCTCGGTCTTTCCCGCGATCCTCGTTTCCCGCATCGCCCCGCCCTCCGCGCCCTTCGCGCCGCGGCCGAGCCGGAAAAGGCCGTACTCGTTAAGCTTCCAACCCTTCGCCACCGCGATTTTCCTGAGGGCCACGTTATGATCCTTGGAGCCCGTGAAATAATTAAGGGCGGCGCCGTACGATTCCTCTGGGACCACGCGCACGTCGAGATTCATCCCCGTCCGGAGCTTGACGGACGACTTTGTGCCGCCGCGCGCGATGACCGACGCCACTTCGGGCAGATTGACGAAACGCTCCATGACGGGATAGGGGTCCGCGGCGATCACGAGGAAGTCCGCATCGCCGATCGTATCCCGCCGCCGCCGCGCGGACCCGGCGACCGCAACCTTCCTCACGCCCTTCACGGAGGCGAGTTCGGCTTCGATCTCGCGGATTAGGGGCATGGCGGCGCCGAGCACGAACCGGCCGCCCGATCTGCGGGCGAACGCGATCCCGCGGAGTATCTTCTCCTCGCTTTTCGCGCCGAACCCTTCGAGCTTCGCGATCTTTCCCTCCTTCGCGGCCGCCTCAAGGTCTTTCAAATTCCTCACCCCGAGCTCCCGGTAGAGCTTTCTGATCGATTTCGGGCCGAGCCCTTCGATGCGCGAGAGCTCGGCGAGGTCGACGGGCGTCCGCTTTTTGAGTTCGTCGTATGCCTTCACCTTCCCGGTCGTCAGATATTCCTCGATCGCCCCCGCAATGGACGCTCCCACGCCGGGAATTTCCCTCAGTGCCTTCGCGCCTCCGCGCGCGTAGACCTCGGCCGCCGCCTCCCCCAGTTCGTCGATCGCGAGCGCCGCGTTTTCGTACGCCCGCGGCTTGAACGGGATCTCCTGCATCGCGAGATACTCTCCTATTTCGCGGAGCACTCCGGCAATCGCACGGTTGGTGGCGTTAGGCTTCATTCTCAAAATCGAATGCGTCTCCCTTGAGGACGAGCTTCACGTGGCTCCCCTTGACGATCTTCTTCCCGAGGATGGCGCGGGACAGGGGCTCCTTGAGGTGTTCGTCGATCGCGCGGCGGAGCGGGCGCGCGCCGAACGCGGGGTCGTAGCCGAGCTCCACGAGCCGCGCGAACACGGGCGGGTCGAAGTCAAGCTCGATCCCCAGATCCCGCGCGGCCGAAGCGAAGTCCTTGAGCTGGAGCGCGACGATGCTCTGTAATTCCTTCGGCTCGAGATTCTTGAAAATGATGATCCGCGAAAATCGGTTCAGGAGCTCCGGCTTGAAGACGTCCGCCAGGCGCCGCTTGAGGTATTCGGCGATGCCCGACATCGATTCGCCCTTCGCGAGCGACTCGTTGATGATGTCCGAATGCGCATTCGAGGTCGCGATCACGATCGTGTTCGTAAAGTCAACCGTGCGGCCGAGATTGTCCGTGAGGCGCCCGTCGTCAAGCACCTGCAGGAAGAGGTTCAGGATGTCCGGAAATGCCTTCTCGAATTCGTCGAGGAGGATCAGGGAATATGGCTTCTCGCGGATGGCGTCCGTGAGCGCCCCATGCGTCGTCCCGTCGGGCGACCCGATGAAGCGGGCAAAGCTCGCCTTGTCCTGATACTCCGTCATGTCGAACCGCACCATCATTTTTTCCGATCCGAAGTGGACCGCGGCAAGGATCTTGGCGAGCTCGGTTTTCCCGACGCCCGTCGGCCCCACGAAGAGGAAGCTCGCGATGGGCCCTCCCTTCCTCGCGAGGCCGCTACGGTACTCGCGGAGCGCTTCCGCGACCGCTCGCACGGCCTCCTCCTGATCTACGAGGCGCTCGTGGATCACGTCCTCAAGATGAAGCAGTTTTTCGGCCTCTTCCCCTTCCGCCTCGTGTAGAGGGATGTTCGTTTTCTCCTCGGCGACCTCCGTCACGCGCTCGGCGCTCAGTGTCTCCTCGTCGCGCTCCTCCGCATCGACGATCGCGCTCTTCAGAAGTTCTTCCGCCGAGGCCGGCAGGAGCTTGTCCCTGAAATATTTTTTGGCAAGCATCACCGCCCGCTTTATGGCGCCGAAGCTCACCATCACGCGGCTCCCACGCTCAAGGATGAGCGCCTCGTAGGTGAGCACCTTCACCGCTTCATCCTCGCTGATCTCATTCACACGGATCACCTCAAACGCTCCCACGAAATCACTCCGCGGCTCGATGAGCTCCTTGAACTCGCGCGGGTAGCTCGCGCCGACCACGGGGAAGGAATTGTTCATCACGATCGGCATCAGGATGTCCGCCGCACTGAGAAACGCGGTGCCGGACGTCCGCACGAGATTGTGAATGTCCGGTATGTACATGATGATGTTGCCCGCGGCGGCGATCTCCTCCGCGATCGCCCTCAGGCGCGCGGCGAGCTCGTCCTGCGCCGCACCCGCGACCAGATTCTGCAATTCGAGCGAGACAAGGCGCTTGTCGAAAAGCGCGCGCGGCACTTCGTCCTTGGTGAGTTCGAACGCCAGATGCCGGATCAGGGTCTCCTTCCCCACGCCCGCCTCCCCCACGAGGAGGACGTTCGGGTTGTACGGCCTTCCCAGGGTCTCCGCGAGCCGTTCGTATTCCTCCTCGTGCCCGACGAGGAATCCTGCCTCTCCCTCCCGCGCGAGGTCGGTGAGATCCGTGCTGTATTTGTCGAGCACGGGCGTCGGGCGCGCGGTCCACGCGCGGTTCATGATCCGGTGGCGCGCCGAACGCCGCGCCTCGGGAACGAACCCGCCAAGCGAGGCGGGGAGGCGGAAGCCGTGGGTGCGGATCGAGGAAAAAATGAGGGCTCGCTCCAGGTCGCCCGCCTCAATCGAAAACAGCCCGAACAACCGTTCGGCGGGCGCGGCCCCGATCTTCGTGAGCGCCGAAAAAAGATCCGACGGCTGGATCGCCGCATGTCCCGCGCGCACAGCCTCGGCAAAGGCGGCCGTCGTGAGCGCGGCGGACTGCGCGAGATAGGCCTCGCGCGAGGAGCTCTCGGGCGGCACGGGCTTGTCAAGATACTCGTCAAGCTTCGCCCGGAACTCCGCCGGCTTCACGTCAAGACGGCGGAGACCCTCTTCCATGCGCGGCAGGTCGAGAAGACGGTCCGCGACCGAAAGCGAGAAGTCGCGTTTGGCCAGAAGGCCGCGGTCGAAGGCGCGGCAGAGAACGTTCGCCGCCGCGGGCGAAAGCACCCGCGCGAGGTTCACGCGTCCGTGCGCCGGAATCTCGACGATCGGCACGTCCGCCTCGCGGCGGTGCACAAAACGGTCCACAAGGAAGAGAATGAGGAGGAAGCCGAGATCGCGGAGCGGGCTGATCTCCGAGAGAATGAACGTGACGGTGAGCGCGGCAAGGATGAGCACCATGACGTAATTCATCACGTAGACGGTGAACCGCCCCGCGATCGTCATCTTGAGGCGCGGGTCGTCGAAATGGAACTCGCGGTCCTTATAGGGTTGCGGCGGCATGGTAGATGACATACAGCGGAACTGCGAGCCAGACGATATAGGCGACCAGGAACGCGAAAGCGACGGCCGCGTATATGACGATCGCGATCGCGATGCGGACGGAACGGAAAATGATACCCAGAATACGCCCGATAAAGGTGAAGTCTTTGTACAGCGGCTGGAAGAAATATCGGAGCGTCACCCGTATCGCGAGCGACCGGTCAAGCCGTTCGAGTACCGAGATGAAGCCGTGGCCGATGGCGCGGGAGCCGTCGACATACCAATGATGGAAAAAGATGACGATGCGGTGGAAGAAGAGCCACACGAGGTAGACCGGCGCGAATTCCATGCTCTAATGATACCTCAAAAGAGGCGCTTCTGCTTGGAATTTTCTTTCCCGCTACGCGGATTCTTGAAGACGGGGACGGCACTCGCGGCCGCCGCCACGGGCGCCTCCGGCGCCAGCTCTCCGGAGAGGACCCGGGGGATCCTCCCGAAATCGGCGCGCAGGGTCTCGAGCATCGCGGTCGAACGGAGAGCCGCGGCGGGGTGATACACGGGATAGACAAGTGTGCCGTCGATCGTGAGCACGCGGCCGTGGTCGCGCGTGATCTTCGCGTCGGGGAGAAAATAATTCATGGAAAAACGGCCGAGGGTCACGATAAGCTTCGGCGCGATGATCCCGATCTGGCGGGTGAGATAGGGTTGGTAGGCCTCGATCTCGTCGGGAAGCGGATCGCGGTTTTCCGGCGGGCGGCGCTTTACGATATTCGTGATATAAACCTGTTCCCGCTTCCAGCCGATCCCGCGGATAAGCTCGTCGAGCAGTTTCCCCGCGCGTCCCACAAAGGGGCGCCCCTGCTGGTCCTCGTGGAAACCCGGGGCTTCGCCCACGAACATCACCGCGGCGCCCAGATCCCCTTCCCCGAAAACAAGGGTTGCCTCGCCGAGCGGGAGAGACGCGGCGGCTATTTCCCGCGCGAGCGCGGCAAGAGCGTCGGAGTTGGTCATGGGACTATTATACCCCCTCCGGAGCCCCGTGGACCGGCCGGGACTTGCACCCGAATCTTCGTTTGTCGAAGGCGAGGTTCTTTATTAATTTTTTAATGCGCCTTTTTATAACTTGACAAAAAGATAGCCGAACGATACATTACGCACAGACTCGACCAGACAGGAGGCAGAAATGCCAGGGATAAAAACAGCGTTTCTTCCACTTAGTTGCTGGGGGCGCAACGCCAGTCTGGAGGCGGTTCTTGACAAACCGATCCAGATCCTCGTGATGGTTGCTTCCCAAGGGGGCTCACTCACGATCGCTGTGGACTGCCCGCACAATACGGGAAGCCACGGCCATCGTTGCAAAGCGTCCCACCCCGAGGTAGACAAGGTTGGCGATGGCATCAGCTGTCCGTATGCCATCGACTTACCGTGCGCTATCCTCGACGAGCACTTTCGCCGAGGATAGTTCCACAAACTCCCCCCCCTTTTTTTGAAAGCTCGGCGTTCGCCGAGCTTTTTACTTCTCCATTACTAGAGACACCCCCATGAGGAATTTCACTGCTCGCTCGGCCCCGGGCCTCGCTGCGCTTTGGGAACCCACGGTTCCCAACTCTCTCCTTCACGGGAGGGGCGGCCCGCCCCTCCCGTCCCCTCCCCTCGTTCAATCCCTCTCAAAAGAAACCAGACAAGGCAAACAAGCACCCTTTTGAGAGGGCCGCGGAGCCCCGCTGGGCTTGGTCCGCCGAAGGCGGCCAGCGGGGCGAGCGACAGGAAAAATTTCTCGCGGGAAGAAATTTATTCCGGCTCTCAAAAGGGTGCTTGTTTGCCTTGTGGTGCCCCCGTGAGGAATTGAACCTCAATTTTCTCCTTCGGAGGGAGACGTCCTATCCGTTGAACGACGAGGGCCCGGTCCGATTCCGTACGTCCGTCAGTGTACTACGAATGTCCCTATCCCGTAAACGGCGGCGGCAATAAACGCAAGCGCCACAAGGTCGAGAAGGAAATTCTTTGCGCGGGAGAGCGAAAGCGCCCGCCGGCCGACGGAAATAATGAGGAGGTACTGCGCGGCAAGGAACACGCCCCCGACGAGGCCCACCACCAGGAGGAAATTATTGAGACCGAGTCCCACGAGCGCAAGTGGAACGAGGATGATGAGCGCGCGCACGAGGCCGCGCCCCAGCCCGAGGTCATGCTGGAGCGCGTTCTTTATCTCGCGCGAGATCGGGAGATAGACGGTCGCGATCGCGAGAAGGCCAAAGATCGCGAGAAGCTCGCGCTTCCAGAACGGCCACGCCGCGAGTCCTGAGATCGTATCGCCCGTCACGGTCGCCGCAGAACCGAGGATCCCCGTCGTGAAAAGGAGGTACAGCAGAGCCACGAAGAAGGTTCCCGCGGCAAGCGGGCGCCACGGATCGGCAGTTGCGCCATATTTTTTCCTCGACTCGTAGGCGGGTTCCACGCTCGTCCATCCAGCAAGCGAAAAAAGCAGGACGCCAAACGGAAGGAAGAAGTCGGCGGGCGATGCGGCGGGGATGCCCGCGAAGGTGACGTGCGGCCAGGCGCTCGCAAAGATGAAAATGATGATGATCGACGTGCAGGCAATGCCCGCAAGCTCGAGCCCCACCACGCGCCGGTCGTCGAGAAGGAGCGGCAGGGCCATCGCGAACCAGAAGATGAAGAATGCGGCGCCCGGGCCGGCCGCGGGAAACGCGAGGAGAATAAACTGGCCGCCGAGGATAAGATAGGCAACGAGCGTAAGGAGAAGTCCGAGGACGATGGCGACGAAGCCCGCCCAGAAACCGCCCGGGCCGAGATACCGCCGTGCGAGGCCGAGAAGGCGCTGCTTCTCCCCGATCTTCTCAAGCGTCTTCAGATAGACGATATGACCCACGCTCACGAACGCGGCCAGGGCAAGAAGCCATCCGATGCTAAGGAGCCACCCGGCGCGATAAAAGACATACGGCAGGGCAAAGATCCCATCCCCCACCGTCGCCGCCGCGACGATCGCGGCCACCATGAATGCTCCTCCGCGCTTCATTCTGCAAAATGCACCTTGTCGCCGGGGCGCACCCTCTTCTTCACCTTGATCCCGATCAGCTTCCCTTTTTTCGCGACCGCGACCATCTCATGTTCGTACTGCATCGATTTCGCCACCTCCCTGAAATCCGTCGTCGCGCCCTTGAAATAAAGCGCGGCGCCCGTCGGAACATTCTGTTTGAATTTCACGATGGCGACGCCGATCTCGGTGTAAAAATGCGTCACTTCGCCGATCGGCTTCGGCGTCTTTGCCGGCGTCTTCACTGCACGGCGCCCTGCGGTGCGCCGTACCGTGCCGTGCCGTGCCGCCGGAGGGCGGCGCCTTTTCGCCGCGGATTTCTTCACTGCTTTTTTCTTTGCCTTGACCGTCTTTTTCTTTTTGACCATTTCTTTTGTATAAATTTATACTTCCCTCGCCGCACGCGTCCTCCGCCGCACGCTATCCGCTATCCACGTGAGCGGTGCATAGTCGGATCGTAATCGTCCCCGTCGATCTCTTTTTCTTCCTCGTCGATCATTCTGACCACCTTGTCGAGGAGCGAAGCCGGATCGGGATCGAATACCGCCTTTCCCATGCCGCGCTTCGCCACCTCGAGGATGTGCTGGAGCTCGTCGCTCGTACCGCCCGTGCCCGTGAGTATCCCCTGCGGCTTTTTGTCCTCGAAGGCAATCGTAAACTCGTTCAGCGTTCCCACGCGGCCGGAGACCGTGATCACCGCATCAGAACTTCTGATGAGAAGGAGGTTCCGGCCGGAATATTCGAAGCCGGTATAGATGATGAGGTCGTGGTATTCGGTGGGGAGGCGGTAGCTCTTCACGTGCGCGAGCTTTGACGCCGCGGGCGAGATGCCGATCACAATGCCGCCCGCCTCTTTCGCGCCCCTGGCCGCCCAATACGGGATACCGGTCGTCGCGCCCGTCACAAGCACCATCCCGCGCTCGGCGATCAGCCGGCCGAGTTGCTCCGTCTTTTCAAGCGTGCCCGGTGTCGCGGTGTCGGTCTCGGCGGAACCGGAGATGCAAATTTTATATTTGAGGTAGGCCTTGTTGAGCTCTGGCGGCATGGAAATGATTTGATGATCGCGCTTCTTTTATGTGGTAAACGATTCGCCCTGTTTTGGCACGACCGCATCGACAGCGAGGCCGTCCCTGATCTTCTGCGCAAGGATCGCGCTCGTTTCCGGTTCTCCGTGGACCACGAACGCGGTCTTGAGTCCAGGCCGCATATGCCCCACCCAGTCGATCAGGCGCGGCTGATCCGCATGCGCAGAATACCCGGGGATGTCCACCTTCTTGCACCGCACGGGTACCGTCTCGCCGAAGATGCGCACCTCCGCCGCACCGTCCAAGATCTCGCGTCCCAAAGTCCCCTTTGCCTGGTATCCCACGAAAAGAATCGCGCTCTTCGGGTCGGGAAGGTACCGCGATTCGTGGTGGAGAATGCGTCCGCCATTCGACATTCCGGAACCCGCCATCACGACCTTCGGAGGCGGTACGCCGTTGATCTCCTTCGACTGCTCGGTCGTTAAAGTAAGACGGAGGCCCGGGAAGTTCAGGATGTCATCGCCCGATCTGGCGATCGCCTGAGTCTCGGCGTTGAAATAGCTCTCGTATTTTTTATACACCGCGGTAAGCTTGATCGCGAGCGGACTGTCGATGAAGACCGGCACGCGCGGGATGCGCCCCTCCTCGAAAAGTTGGTGAAGGTGGTAGAGAAGCTCCTGCGTCCGCTCCATCGCGAACGCGGGGATCATGAGCGTTCCTCCCGTCTTCGCCGTGTCTTCCACCATGTTCTCGAGCTGTTCCCTCCGCTCGTCCACATGCTCATGCACGCGGTCCCCGTACGTCGATTCCACAACGCAGTAATCGGCCGCGTCCACCATCTCGGTCGGCCGGATGATCGGCTCAGGCGAATTCCCGAGATCGCCCGAAAAGGCGATCGTCTTCCCCTCCGCCTTCATGAGGATGATTGCGGATCCCAGGATGTGTCCCGCGTCGATGAACTCCGCGGTGAATCCCTCGACCGTAACCGGCGCGTGATACCGCACCGATTCCCACTGGGTGCGGGCCTGCATAACATCGTCCGTCGTATAGAGCGGCTCCCGGTGCTCGCGCTCCGCCTCTTTCTCGAGGATGTGCTCCGAATCAAGAAGTATGAGTTCCGAAAAGTCCTTGGTGGGGGCGGTGGAATATATCGTACTGCGGAAACCGGCTTTCACGAGCGCCGGGATGCGTCCGGTGTGATCGAGGTGCGCATGCGTCACAAAAAGCGCCGTAATTGACGCAGGATCTACCGAAAATGGTTCGAAGTTCTGCCGCTCGGCGTAGTGGCTTCCCTGGTGAAGCCCGCAGTCGACCATGATTTTCACCCCGTTCGATTCGAGCACGTAGCTCGATCCGGTCACTTCGCCGGCCGCGCCGAGAAAGGTAAGCTTCATATAGAATATTATACACCCGGCGGCGGAACCCGTGCGCCCGAGTCCATGCCGTCGCTGGCGTCCGTAGTAGCGCCCGCGTCCGCGTCCGTGTCCACGTTCACGTCCGGATCGGCCCGGCCGTTCTTCGCACGGAGCGCCGCTTCGAACTCCGCACGCTCGTTCCACGGAATCTTCCCTCCCCACGCGACATGGATCCAGTCCTCGCTTCCTTTCCCCGTGCCGATCACGACGTCGCCGGGGCGCGCGAGCGCCACCGCTTTCCGGATCGCTTCGCGGCGATCCATGACCTCATACACGTTCGCAAGGTCGGGGTCGCCGCCGAGGATCCCCGACCGCACTTCGCGGACGATCTCGCGCGGATCCTCGTCGTACGGGTCTTCGTCCGTAAGCACGATCTCATCGCAGTATGCCGCGGCGATCTCGCCGAACGCCTTCCGCTTCCACCGGTCGCGGCCGCCGCCCGCGGCGCCGAGGACGCAGATGAGTTTCGGCTCCGGATAGTGCGGCGAAGGAGCCGGCTTCGCCGCGCGGTACGCCGCCTCAAGCGAATCGGGCGTATGGGCGTAGTCAGCGATCGCCGTATAGGGCCCCGCCGTCACGAATTCCATCCTGCCCGGCACGCCGTTAAAATGCGCGAGCGCTCCCGCGATCGTCTTATCGGACACCCCGAGTTCGCGCGCGACCGCGGCGGCCGTCGCGATGTTCCTTTCGTTGAAGTCGGAGAGGAGAAATTTGGGCCGCGCGCCTCCATTCACTCCGCCGCGCGCGCCGCGTGCGGCGCCCCCCCCGAGCGACGCGCTGAGAGGCGTATCCTTCGGGAGATATTCGTCGAGGCGCGCGTCTTCTCTCGCGTACGCGATCACGCGCGGCGACCCGGCTTTTCCCCCGCCGCCGCGGGCCTCAAGCGCGTGCGCGAAGAACGGGAAATTTTCGTCGTCGCGGTTTAAGAACACCTTGCCGCCTTTCTTGACGACATACTGCAGGAAGCCGAGCTTCGCCGCTCGGTATTTTTCGAACGACCCGTGCGACTCGATGTGCTCCGGGTGGAGGTTCGTGATAATGCCTATGTTCCAATTGATGAACCGATGGCGATGCTGGACGACCCCCTGCGACGTCACCTCGATCAGCGCATACCCGCACTTCGCGTGCACCGCGTCGCGCAAGAACCGCTGGATGCGCGAGCGTCCGGGCATGCTGTTCGTCGTCGGATTTTTTTCGGTGCGTTCCCCGACCTTCACGCGGAGCGAGGAGAGAAGCGCGGTGCGCTTCCCCGCCGCCTCGAGCATGGCGTTCAGCAATTCGAGCGTCGTGGTCTTCCCCTTGGTACCCGTGACGCCGATCACGAATATCTTCCTGCTCGGCGCACCATGGAACCGGTGCGCGGCCCACGCCCAGAGAAAATGATACGAGCCGCGGGCGCCGGGGAAATTCTTGAGAGAGTCCATGAGGGTTTCTTTTTCCTGTTTTTCCGCCCTTATTTCCTGCCGGACGCGGAGAGGACGGCGAGCGCGGCCTTGAGGCGCTCCTCCACGCCGCGGAGCTTCGCATCGACCCTCAGAAGCGCGGCGCGGGCTTCCTCGCGCCGATAGCCGAGGCTTGAAAGCGCTTCAATGAGATCGGCGTCCGTTTCCATTTTCTCCACCGTGAGACCCGACGTCGCGGAGTCCACCCTTCCGCGGAGTTCCACAATCACCCGCTCCGCGGTTTTCCTCCCGACGCCCGTGGCGCGGGTCAGGAGATCCGGCCGGCCCTCCTTGATCGCGGCCTTGAGCTCTGTGAGCGGCGCGATGTCGAGGATTGCGAGCGCCGATTTCGGCCCGATGCCGGACACGCCGATGAGCATTTCAAAAAAACCGAGTTCGGCCTCGGTCGCAAAACCATAGAGATCGAAGATATCCTCGCGCACGTAGAGATGCGTGAAAAGCGTCGCGTCGCTTCCCTGCGGCGGAAGCGCCTTGAGCGTCGCGCGGCTCGCACGGAGCTTGAAACCCAGCCCTGCCGCATGGACCACGGCGAACCCCTCGGCCCTCGCGCCCATCTTCCCGGAAATACTGTAGAACATGCCCTTATTATAGGCGTCTTGCCCTTTTTTTCATATCGGGTATACTATGAAACAACATGCCAATAACCGCATCAGCCAAGAAGGCTCTCCGCCAGACCAAGCGCCGCAACGCGAGGAACATCATTAAGAAAGACGCCTATAAAAAGGCCGTCCGGACCGCGCGCAAGTTCGTCGCGGAAAAGAAGGTGGAGGACGCGGTGAAGCTGATTCCGGCGGCGATGAAGGCGCTCGACAAGGCCGCGAAGACGCACGTCATCGGCAGAAACAAGGCCTCCCGCCTCAAATCGCGCCTCGCTCAGCTGATCGCAAGATCGAGCAAAACCTCTTCGTAATCGAGCTTCCCCGACTTCACGAGCAGATCATACTCCGCCATGCGCGGGGTTTTTTCTTCTGCCTGCGCCGCGAGAATATTGAAGAGTTTCGCCGCGGGATCGTTCATTGCGAAAAGCGTTTCAAGCGCGGAGAGCCGCGCGCGCGCGTCGCGCGCCCTGAGCCCGTTCAGAAGCCCCCAATAATTCGGCGCCGCCTCGAGTCCAAGCGCGTCGAGGTCTTTCCGCTCTATCTTCGCGCGCGCCGGCTCGCGGGAAAACGCGAGGGCGGCGAGCTTCCGGAGCTCCGTCACGAGCGCCCACGAATTTCCTCCGTACACTTCGCCGAGGAAGGCCGCGGCGGAGGGAGCGAGAACGACCCCGGCCGCTTTCGCCTCCCGGGCGATGAACGCCGCGCGCGGAACCCCCGTGAGCGCCTCGAATTTCTGGCTTATAACCGGCTTCGCCTCGAGGAATGCGAGCGCCTTCACCGGTTTCTCCTTTTCCGAGATGAGGACGGTGATTTTTTTCTCTTCCCTGAACGGCGCGAGGAGATTCGCAAGCCGTTTGGGTTCGAGCGCAAAGGCATTTTCCACGACCGCCATCTTTGCCGCGTCATCGAAGATCGACTGGCTTCCCGTGAATTCGGCGAAGGCATCGGGCGCATCCGCTTCCTCGAAATCGAACATGCCAAGCCCGATCCTCGTGTGTTTTTTCACGAACTCCGCGACGATCTCGCGCTTCTTCGCAAGGCGGCGGTAGTCGTCAGGCCCATAAAGGAAAATGATCATTCGCGACGCGGCAAAATCGCTAGCGTTTCCGCGAGGAGGCCTTGATGAATTCCCGGAAGAGCGGGTTCGGGCGGAGCGGGCGGGACTTCAATTCGGGATGGAACTGCGTGCCGACGAAGAACGGGTGGACATTGCGGGGGAGCTCCATCACCTCCATGAGCCGGCGCGACGGGGACTGCCCGGAGAAGATCGCGCCCGCGCGCTCGAGGCGCGCCACGTACGCGGGGTTCACCTCGTAGCGGTGGCGGTGCCGCTCGGAAATTTTTTCTTTTCCGTAGGCCTCGCGCGCGATCGTCCCCTTTCTGAGAACCGCGGGGTAGGCGCCGAGGCGCATCGTCCCGCCGTACTTTTTCTCCTCCATCATCTTCTTCTGCTCCGGCAGGATATCGATCACCGGATATTTCGTCTTCGGATCGATCTCCGTCGTATTCGCTTTGTGCCACCCAAGCACATTCCGCGCGTATTCGACGACCGCGAGTTGCATGCCGTAGCACAGTCCGAAGTAAGGGATCTTGTGCTCGCGGCAGTATTGGATCGCCTTCAGCTTCCCCTCCACCCCGCGGCTTCCGAACCCTCCGGGAACGATGATACCGCCGTATTCATTGAGCTTTTTGAGCGTCCGGCGGTCGTGCTCGAACTGCTCCGCATCGAGCCACTCGATCTCCGGGCGCACTCCGGCGGCCGCGGCGGCATGGCGCACCGCTTCGATCACCGAGATATAGGAGTCCGCAAGCATGAACTTCCCGCTCGAGAAATATTTTCCGACGATGCCGATCTTCACGACGTCCTTCGCGGCACGGATTCGTTCCGCAAGTTTCCGCCAGTCATGCAGGTCGCGCTTCCGCACGCGGAGCGAGAGCTTTTTCAGAATAAGGTTGCCGAGATCGTCCTTCTCGAAATTGATGGGGATCTCGTAGAGCGAATCCACGTTCGGCGCGGAGATGATGTCCTGCTCGCGGAGGCTGCAGTTGAACGCGATCTTCTCTTTCCGCTTCTGATCAAGGGGATATTTCGCGCGGGCAAGGATGAGGTCCGGCTGGAGCGCGACGGAGTTCAGGGCGCGCACGGCGTGCTGGGTCGGCTTCGTCTTCAGCTCATTGTCGTCGCTCATGATCGGGAGATGGCTCACGAGGATCAAAAGCACGTCTCCCGGATGCTTGAACTTCATCATGCGCACCGCTTCGAGGAAAAGCACGTTCTCGTACTCGCCCGCGGTACCGCCGATCTCCGTGATCACGATGTCCGCCTTCGCAAGCGCGCGGGCGTGCTCAAGCCGGCTGATCACTTCGAGCGGGATGTGGGGCACGACGCTCACCGAGCGGCCGCCGTAGCCCATGCTCCGCTCGCGCTCGATCACCGTCCGGTACACGCTCCCAGTCGTCATGTAGTTCGCGCCCGTAAGGTCGCGGTCGAGGAAGCGCTCGTAGTTTCCCATGTCCTGGTCGCACTCCGTGCCGTCATCCAAAACAAAAACCTCACCGTGTTCGGTGGGGTTCATGGTGCCCGCGTCGACGTTCACGTACGGGTCGATCTTGATGGAAGTCACTTCGAGGCCGCGCGACTGGAGGATCTTTCCGATGGAGGCCGACGCGACGCCCTTCCCGACTCCCGACATCACGCCGCCGACCACGAAGATAAATTTCGCTTTCGACCGGGTCATAATACCCCCATTGTCTTCTTTTTTTAAACCGAAGGCAAGGGCCGGGGCTCCCGCAACGCCCGCCGGAACATCCCTCCCTCGTCAATGTTCCTTGCGGGCATTGCGGGAGCCCCGGTGTGGCGGCAAAAAAAGACGCCAGCCGGGCGTTTTCGGGGGAGATATAATGGGAAGCTCAGTGCTCCTGTAGTATTTGTGGAGCATTTACGAGGGAGGGATGCTCCACGAATACTGCAGGAGCACCGAGATACGGCTAGAACTCCCCGAGAAGGCCCGGCTCGCGCTTCGGGACAAGGTTCAGGTCCGTCGGAATCGTGAAGTGGACCGTCGTGCCGCGACCGAGCTCGGATTCCATCCATATCTCTCCGCCGTGGGCGCCCACGATGCTCTTTGCGATATAAAGGCCGAGGCCGGATCCTTCCGTCTGGGATTTTACCGCGTTATCCGCGCGGTAGAATTTCGTAAAGATTTTTCCGAGGGACTCCGCGGGCACGCCGATGCCGGTGTCCTTCACGCTCACCTCGATGAACGGCTTGCCGGGAATCTGCTCCACCTTCACGACCACCTCGCCGTTCTCCACGTTGTAGCGGATGGCATTTTCGAGGATATTTACGAGTGCGAGCGAGAGGCGGTTTGCGTCGATCAGGACCGGGGGCAATGGCGCCGAGGGGCGATCGAAATACATCTTGACTCCCGCCTTCCGGGCGGCGGGCAGGACGTCGGCGAGGATCTTCCCCACGAACTCCGCGGCATCCGCCTGTTTGAAGTCGTACCCGAACTGCCCTTCCTCGATCTTCGAGATGTTCAGGAGATCGTCCACGCGGCGCAGAAGCGACTTGCTCGCCGCGGCGGCGTTCACCACGATGTCCTTATCGCTCGCGCCGATCCCCTCGGCGCGCGCAAGGGATTCGAGCGCCCAGTTGATGTCCGTCATCGGTCCGCGGAGCTGGTGAGAGGCGATCGTCACAAACTCGCTCCTCGAACGGAGCGCCGCGAGCTGGGCGGTGCGATCACGAATGATCTTCATGAACGCGAGCAGTTTCCCCTGTTCGCCGTTCACCGGCGCCGTCGTCACGCGGAATTCGAGCGCCGGATCCGTGAATGACACGTCGACACGCTGGGGATATTCCCCTTCCTTTGACTGCATGACGACCCGCGGCGCGAGCGAAGGGAAAATAACCTGGATCAGTATCTTCCACCCCTCGCGTTCCACGTCCTGCGGCACGAGTACGTGCCCGAGCACCGTTTTCGCGGGAAGCTTGAAAAGGTTTTCGGCCGCAGGGTTAAAAAACACCACGCGAAAATTCTGGTCGTAGACGATGAGCGCGTCATCGATGCTCGCAAAGACGCTCTGGAGTTCGCTCCGTTCCACCTTCGTATCGCGATCCGTCCGCGCGGCGCGATATGCCGCGGTGAACGCGAGCGCAAGGATGATCAGGGAAAGGGCGCCTTCGATTGCCAGGAAGATGCCCCCGGTCATCGCCACAAGGTCAATCACGAACGCGGCGGCCACGAGCGCGAGGAGCACCCAGGCGCCCTGGAATTCCGGCCACAGCATCACCTCCCGAAACGTCGATTTCATTCCCTTAATGATACCACTAACGCGCGTCAGAATATGGTCCCCTGCACGCTCTTCGGCCCCGCCGCCTCCGCGTCCGCCTTCCCGTTCATCCTTTTGATGAGCGAGTCGAATCCCATCTTTTCGAAGTACGGCCTCGCCCCCGCGGGATCGCCCTCCACGGCAAGCGCGTCGAGCGGCGGGATTTCTATCGGCGCGTGCCGCTCGAGCACGACGAGTTCCCTGGAAAGATCGGCTTCCTTTTTGAACGGCCCGAGTTTCTTCTCAAGCTTCGGGTCGCCCGGAAGCGCGCGGTACAGCGCGTCGAGCGTGCCGAACTTCCTGAGAAGTTCCGTGGCCGTCTTCGGCCCGATGCCGGGCACTCCTTTTATGTTATCCGAGGCGTCGCCGACGAGCGCTTTATAATCGACGAGCTGATCCGGCGCGAGGCCGTATTTTTCCTTCACCGCCGCCTCATCGTAGATCGTGGTGTCGCTCACCCCTTTATTAAAGGTTTCCACGACCACGCGGTCGCCCGTCACGAGCTGGAGCGTGTCGCGGTCGCCCGTGAGAATCACGACGCGCAGGCCGTCCGTCCCGCCGAACTTTTCCGCGAGCGTCGCAATAAGATCATCCGCCTCGAACCCCGCCTTTTCGAACGTCTTCACGCCGAATGCCGGGAAGATATTGCGGGCCTCGATAATCTGGGCAACAAGATCGTCGGGCGCCGGCGGCCGCTGGGCCTTATACTCCGCGTATTTCTCATCGCGGAACGTGGGTTCCGGCCGGTCGAAAAGCGCCGCCGCGTAGTCGGGCCGATCCTCCCGCCACAACTTCAGGAGAATGCTCGCGATGCCGTAGATCGCGCCGGACGGCCGCCCCTCGGGCGTCGTGAACGGCGGCAGGGCGTGGAACGACCGGTGGATGATCGAGTTCGCGTCGATAAGGAGGAGTTGTTTCATTTTTTTGCTCCCGCGCGGCGCGCGTCCGGGATGCTGATGGTTCTTTCGTTTTCTTTTTTCCCGTATACAAAAAATACCTTCACGGCATCTTTCGGCACGGCTCCCTCCGCCCGCTCGGGCCACTCGAGAAGCACGAGGTTCGCGGGATCGGCGAGGATGCGGTCAAATTCAAGCGCCGCGAGATGCTCGGGCCGGGCAAGGCGATAGGCATCGACATGGAATAAATTTTTGAACGGGCCCTTCCGCAGCGCCCGGCGCCGCATGATGACGAACGTCGGGCTCGGCGACCTGCCCCTTGCGCCAAGCCCCCTCGCGAATCCCTGAACGAAGGTCGTTTTCCCCGCCCCGAGGTCGCCCGTGAGCGCAACGACCGTGGCGCCGCGCGAGCGCCTCACCGATCTTTATCGTCTCGGCCGAAGAAAAGCTCCGATAGGTCTTCATGGGTTTTAATAACATAGAATATAAGTCCGAGAATCAGAACGGCGGTTCCCATCATTATCGCGGAAAAACCCGAAGTGTCCAACTGCGCGTTGAGCGGGGTGCCGCGGGGGTGCGATTGCACACTAATAGTTGCCGCGGCGGCGGCGTTCCGCGCGCCGGGCGTCGGATCTGCGAATGCAAAGTTCAGAAGCGCGCCCGCGCCGGCCGCTTCATCTCCCGCCGCTCCAAGCACGGCATGATTCACGCGCGAAAAACTTTTCCCCTCGGGAGCGCTCCCGAAAAATTCTCCGCGGTCGACGAGAATGTTCCGCGCGTCATAGAGCGCGAGCGCGCCGTCCGTGTTGCGTAGCGAGAGTTTCGTGACGTTTTTTTTTGAGGATCAGATAGCCGCGCGCGGGCACGTACCGGCCGTCGAGCGCAAACTTCTTCCCGCCCTCAGTTTCGAGCCGCCAGCCGTCGAGGCGTGCGTCCGCCGCCCCGCCGTTAAAGAGTTCCACGAACTCTCCCTCCGCGTCTGCGCCCACCGGGTTCGGAAGCCACTCGTTGAGAAAAACCACGCTTGAATGATAAACCATTCGCATTAAAATTTTTTAAAGAAAGCCGACCTTTCGGTCGGCTAATCTCATTACGGCGAAACGGGGCGTTTATAAATATCTTTCCACCTCCGCCATGAAGTTCGATTCCTCCGTGGAAAACAGATCTTCGTCCGTGAGCTGTAGTGCCTGCTCGGCAACTTCCACCGAACATTGCTTGGGCGACTCGCAAGACCAACAAACAAAATAATACAGTCTGCGAACAAATTTTTCCCGGTCCACTTCGGCGTCAGCAATGATGCTCACGCCGCGCAAGAGATCGATGCGAGCATCCATCGCTGTCCGCTCATCGACCTCGCTTTGAAGATTGATGAGGCTTTGAAGTTGTGCTACCTCACGTACGACAGCGGCCGCCCTGTTTTGAGCCTGTAGTCGCCGCTCATCCGCGCTCTTTAAAAACCATACGCTTTCTTCTGGTTCTGGCTCGGTCATTTTTTTCCTCCCGCCAAATTTGGCTGGCAATATTATTTCATATACCAGCGAACTCGTCAAGTCGTCTTCGCCCTACAGCAGTTCGTCCCCCTTCTTCACCTTCAGGTGCCGGTAGGCCGCCGGAAGCACGATGCGGCCCGCGGAGGAGCGCTGAAGGAACCCTAAGCTCATAAGAAACGGCTCGTAGATGTCCTCGATCACGCCGCGTTCCTCGGCAAGCGCGGCCGCGAGCGTATTGATGCCCACGGGGCCGCCATTGAACTTCTCGATGATCGTGAGAAGGAGCTTCCGGTCCTGCGGTTCGAGCCCCGCCTCGTCGATCTCGAGCATCTCGAGCGTCCGCCGCGCGGCGCTTTCATCGATCACCTTTTCTCCGTGCACCTCCGCGAAATCGCGAGCTCGGCGCAAAAGCCGGTTCGCCACGCGCGGCGTCCCGCGCGAAGCACGCGCCAGAAGGTCCATCGCCTCGGGCGTCGTTTTCACATTCAATATCTTCGCCGAACGGTTCAGGATTTTCGTGATGTCCTCGGTGGTGTAGTAGCCGAGCCGCAGGGTGGCGCCGAAGCGCGACCTCAAAGGCGTCGAAAGCAGGTTTTCGCGCGTCGTCGCCGCGATGAGCGTGAAGGGAGGAAGGTCGAGCGAGAGCGTTCGCGCGGACGGCCCCTTTCCCACCACGAGGTGCAGCTTCCGCGCTTCCATCGCGGGGTAGAGCACCTCTTCGATCATCGGGTTGATCCGGTGCGCTTCGTCGATAAAAAGTATTTCACCGGGCGAAAGGTTGGTGAGGATCGCGGCGAGGTCGCCCGTCTTCTCGAGCGCCGGTCCCGAAGTCGTCCTCACGAGCCCTCCGGTCTCGCGTGCCACAAGATACGCGAGGGTCGTTTTCCCGAGTCCCGCGGGCCCGGAGAAGAGGAGGTGGTCGGACGATTCGCCGCGATTCTTGGCGGCTTCGAGGATCACCTTCAGATTCCCTTTTATTTTTTCCTGGCCGATGTACTCATCCCAGCTCGTCGGGCGGAGCGTAAGGTCGATGTTCTGATCGTCTTTGGGGATGTTTTTGGGCACTTGACAATATAATTTGGGTATGCTAGCATATACCCTGGACTTGGAAAAAAGATAGTTGATTCAAATCTGGGGGCGGGAATTTTATCTAAAAACTTCAGGACGAACCGGTTCCGGCTGGTTTTATCCTTTGATTAATTCTAACCTCTTTTATCCTTGGATAAAAGAGATACATTATCCTTTCGCGAGGTAATGCCCCCAGGTTTGAGGCAAGTATCTGGTAAAGAGCTCGGCCCGCGCGCCGGGTTTTTTATTTCGCCTGTTCCGCTGGTTCCGGCCAGACGATCTCTCCCGTGGCGCCTTCCACCTCTTCCCAGGTGGTGAGGCCCGTGAGGACCTTGAGGATCCCGTCTTCCTGCATGGTGACCATCTTCTGCCGCGCGGCCACCTTGCGGAGTGCCACCTCGGACGCCTCCTTCAGAATGGTGGTCTCGAGATCCGGCCCTCCCTCCAAAAATTCGAAGATGCCTCTGCGTCCTTTATAGCCGATGCCGCTGCACTTTGTACAGCCCACCGCTGTGTACAACGCGTACGAAGCGTATTTTGTTTTGTCGACCCGCGCGGGAAGCGCGGCAAGGAATTTTTCGATCCTCTCCTTCGTCGCCTCGTCAGGTTCGATTTTTTTCTTGCAGTCGGGGCAGAGCACGCGCACGAGACGCTGGGCGATCACGAGCGAAAGTGCGGGGCCGATGCTCGTCGTCTTCACGCCGAGGTCGATGAGACGCGGCACCGCGCCCACCGCGTCGTTCGTGTGGAGCGTGGAAAGCACGAGGTGTCCCGTGAGGGACGCCTGGAGCGCGATGTCCGCCGTGTCGAGATCGCGCACCTCGCCCACGAGGATCACGTCCGGGTCCTGCCGCACGATGGCGCGGAGCCCGTTCGCGAAGGTGTAATTCGCCTCGTTGTCCACTTGTGTCTGCTCGATCCCCTCGATGCGGTACTCGATTGGATCCTCAAGCGTGATGATCTTGAGTCCCGGATCGTTGATGGTCCGGAGGAAGGCGTAGAGGGTCGTCGTCTTGCCGGATCCGGTGGGGCCGGTGTTCAGGATAAGACCGTTCGGCCGTCCGAGCTGCTTTTTCACGATCGCGAGGTTATCCTCGCGGAGGCCGAGGTCCCCGAGGCTCACGAGCGTGGCCCGCGGGTCGAGGATCCTCATCACGACCGTTTCGCCGAATTCCGCCGGGATGACCGAGACGCGCATCTCGATCTCGACGTCCGTGAGTCCGACCGTAAAGCGGCCGTCCTGTGCCTCGTCGCGCACGTTCAGCTTCATCTTCGAAAGGAGCTTGATGCGTGAAACGAATGAGCGGTACAGGACGAGCGGCACATCCGTCACGATATCGTGCAAGACGCCGTCGACGCGGAAGCGGAATTTTGCCGTGCGCTCCCCCGCTTCGGCGTGGATGTCCGACGCCCGCACGGCAAACGCGCCCGCAAGGATGATCTCGATCACGGTCGTGGGCGACGCCGTCGCGGGATCGAGCGACGCGAACTCTTTTTTAATGCTGTCGAAGCTCGTGAGCCGCCCGCGGAGCTCGGTCATCCTCGCCTCGGACACTTTCACCTTGCCCGTGATGTCCTCCGCGGCCCGTTTCACGAACTTGTAATATTTCCACGCCGCCTCGAGCCCCGATGCGGAGGCCACGAAAAGCTTCGGGTCGTATCCTTCCGCCGCGAGCTCCTTCACGAGTTCCTTTGTGGCGCCAAAATCAGGGTTCTCGGCGATAACCGCGATCTTCTTTCCCTGCAGTTCCACGCCGGCCGCCTTCGCGGCGCGGGCCTTCTCTTCCGGAATCACGCGCACGGCATCCAGAGACACCGGCATCTTTGAAAGGTCGGCGTACGAAAGCCCTGCCTGCGCCGCAAGGCGCACCGCCGCGCGTTCCTCTCCCTCGCGATGGAGCTTGGCAAGCTTTTCTTTCAGGTCGTTCGGTCCGAGATCAGCCATTGGTATGATTTTAGCGCCGATGGCCCCGCGGAGGAAGTGCCTCTCCGTCGAAGGGCTCGCCCTAGCGCCGTCCCAATGCCTCCTCCCGCACCCCATCGCGCCGTACCCTTTTACCTTGACTAACAGGCATCGTAAGTGGCATAATATGGGTGTTCTTTAAAAATTCACGTGCCGCCTCCGGGCGGCGAGGAGAGAATCATGAAAAAGTTTTTTGTTTTTGTTTTTGTCGTCGCTTTTTGTCTCCTCCTGCCGGAGGAGTTGAAGGCGCAGGGGGTCGCCTTCCAGTGGGGAGGCCCCAAAACGACGCTCTTGATCAACAACAGCGTCAACCGCCCCGCCCTGGTGACCGTCGGGCAGCAGGTATGGCCGCTGTATCCGGGACAAACTCTCTCTCTAAAATACGGATATTGGGAGAGGCAAAACCAGGCGCTCATCGTCGACGTCTGCGAGCAACTCACTTTCTCGCGGTCGGCGATTGCGCCGCCAGCATGGGCAACCGACCCCAACGTCGTCGGGGCCGCCGCAATTCCGGCGGGCTATAACAACCCCGATAAAAAAATCCTTGATGAGGCGGTAGGGCGGCTCAGGGCCGCCATCAAAAACCGCCTCGGCGGGCGAAATATGCGTCGCGAACTCGACGCGTGGGCGAAGGAGGTCAAAAAGCATGGCCTCGTTCGCTTCTCCCCCGTTTGCGAGGGCCGCTCCACCGTTGCACAGGTAACGGACGTCCAGCAGTGGGGCTGGAACCGCTCCATCGTCGTCCAGATCGCAAAGGACGCATGGAGCAAGAGCTATGCCCTCCGCACTCTTCAGTAGCCTTCCCCGTGCCGCAGACCTTGCGCGCACGGGATTTTTTTATTTCAAATCTCCCTCCATCACCCCCCCGCGCCCGCTACGCAGAAAAATTCAAGGAACAGGGGCGCAGGAAGGCGCTTCTTCTTTCACGGACATTAAAGGGAGCCCATGGCCGAGAAAGAAGAAGGGCCTTCCTGCGCCTTGGGCTTTGTTTGCTCCGCGGGCGCGGGAGTATAATGCCAGTGTCATCATGTCCGGGCACTCACATTGGGCGGGAATCAAGCACAAAAAGGAAATCACCGACCAGAAGCGCGGGAAGATATTCTCGAAGCTTCTCGCGGCAATCTCGGCGGCGGCAAAAACCGAGCCGAACCCCGACTTCAACCCGCGCCTCCGCACGGCGGTCCAGAAAGCGAGAGAGGCGAGCGTGCCGCAGGAAAATATCGAGCGCGCGATAAAGCGCGCCGCGGAAACGGGCGCGGCGCTCGAAGAGCTCGTCTTTGAGGCATATGGCCCGGGCGGCATCGCGCTCCTCATGACGGCGATCAGCGACAACCGGAACCGCACGGTCCAGGAGGTGAAACTCGCCCTCAAAGAACGCGGCGGCAAGTGGGCCGAGGAAGGCAGCGTCCGCTGGGCCTTCGAATTCGCGCCCTCGGAGGACGGGAGCGGCATCGCGTGGCGCGCAAAATTCCCGCAGGACGTCGCACCGGACGATGCCGCAAAACTTGCGGCACTCATTGAGGCGCTTGAGGAGGTAAATGATGTGCAGGCGGTCATCACGAACGCGGCGGAGGCCGCGGAAGAAACCCAATGATTTCCCTCGGCATCGATCCGGGTACGCGGAGGATCGGCTACGGCGTCGTGAAGCGCGAGGGCAACGTGCTCTCCATGGTCGCCGCGGGACTCCTTGACATAAAGAGCGGCGACGATGCTTCCGCGCTCATGGAGGCCAAGCACGGCATGGATTCCCTGATAAAAAAATTCAAGCCGGAGACCGCGGGAGTGGAGCGTCTTTATTTCGCTAAAAACCAGAAGACGGCGATCGCCGTGGCCCAGGCGCGCGGCGTGATCCTCCTTGCGGCGCGCGAGGCGCGTCTCCTTATCAGAGAATATACGCCGAACGAAGTGAAGCTCGGGGTTGCGGGATATGGCTTCGCGGACAAGAAGGCAGTCCTCAAAATGGTTCGGCTTACCCTCGGCGCGCCAACTCTGAAAGTGATTGACGACGCTTCGGACGCCCTGGCGCTTGCCATCATGGCGGCCGGCGACCGTAGTTAAGAGAATTTTAATGCCCGGTATGGCATACTCTTGGGGATTGACACGGAAACGCGCATCCGTATACTGATTTGGAAACAAACGAAAGGTCGTGAAATAAGAGCGATTATGGTAACCGATTTACAAATTTTAAACCTTGCATTCGCCCCGATCAGCGACGACGAGAGCGACCAGGACGTCGACCTCGGCGATACCGATATCGAGGACGAAGACGAAGAGGATGACGACGCGGACGAAGCGGGCACCGGCGCGGAAGAAGAGGAAGAAACCGGCACGGGAGAGCTCTAGTATCCGCGCTTCCCTTTCTCGCTTTTAAAACAGAACGGCTCCTCCCGGCAACGCACGTTGCGGAAAGGGCCGTTTTTGTTTGATAATAAGAAGGTGAAAAAACGGACGATGCGACGGTGGCAGATCGCGGGGATTGCGGCGGCGGGAGCGCTCGCCCTCTTTTTCATCTCGGTGCTCTACCTCGCAAGCACCCTGCCCTCCATCCAGGAGATTGCGAACCAGACCATCAGCCAATCCACGAAGATCTACGACCGCACGGGAACGATCCTCCTGTACGAAATTTCGAGCGGCGAGCGCAGGACCGTACTCCCCTTCAACGAGATCCCGCAATCGATGAAGGATGCCACCGTTTCGATCGAGGATCAGAATTTTTATAACGAGCCCGCGTTCGACGTAAGAGGAATCCTCCGCGCGTTCTACGTCGACCTCACGACCGCCTCCATCTCCCAGGGCGGCTCCACAATCACCCAACAGCTCGCGCGCACGGCGTTCCTCACCCTCAACCAGACCGTCACGCGGAAGATCAAGGAGCTCATCCTCGCCATCAAGCTCAACGAGTACTACACAAAGGACGAGATCCTCGCCCTCTACTTGAATCAGGTGCCGTACGGCCCGACCATCTCCGGGGTCGAAGCGGCGAGCGAAGCGTATTTCGGTATCCCGGCCTCCCAGATGAATCTCGCCCAGAGCGCGATGCTCGCGGCAATCCCCCAGGCGCCGAGCTATTACAACCCGTGGGGGACGCACGTTGAGGAGCTCCTCGCGCGCCAGAAACTCGTGCTCCAGAAAATGTACGAGCTTGGTAAGATATCGAAGGGCGACCTGAACCAGGCGCTCGCTTATAAGATCGTCATCCAGCCGCGGCGGGCGAACGGCATGCTCGCGCCGCACTTCGTCCTCGCGGTCGAGGATTATCTCGTGCAGAAATATGGCGAAGCGATGGTGGATCGCGGCGGTCTGAAGGTCGTGACCACGCTCGATTGGAACCTCGAGCAAGACGCCGAGGAATCCGTGAAGCAGGGCGCGGAGCAGAACCAGGCGCTCTATCAGGGATACAACGCCGCGCTCGTCGCGGAAGACCCTGCGACGGGCCAGATCCTCGCCATGGTGGGGTCGCGCGATTATTTTGCGACCTCCTCCCTCCCCTTCGGCTGCACTCCGGGCGCGAACTGCAAATTCGAGCCGAACTTCAACGTGGCCACCCAGGGGCTCCGCCAGCCCGGCTCATCGCTGAAGCCGTTCGTATATCTCACCGCATTTGAGGACGGCTATACCCCCGACACCATCCTCTTCGACGTGCCGACGGAATTCAGTACTGATTCCGCGTGCCCCAGCATCCCCGATATGGCGAGCGCGAATAAGCTCTGCTTCCACCCCGCCGACTTCGAAGGGACGTTCGCGGGGCCGATAACCATCCGCGACGCACTGGCGCAGTCGGTGAACGTACCCGCCGTAAAGGCGCTCTATCTCGTGGGAGTGAAGAACGCCGTCCAGAACGCGTATAATTTCGGCCTCACCACGCTCACGAGCCCCGACACGTACGGTCTCTCCCTCGTCCTCGGCGGCGGCGCAGTGCACCTTATTGATCTCACCGGGGCCTATTCCGTCCTCGCCGCGGACGGCGTGAAGCATGACCAGGCAATGGTGCTCTCCGTGCAGGATGCGAACGGCAACACGCTTGAATCATGGACCGACCGCGCGACCACCGTGGCGCCCGCCCAGCCGGTGCGCCTCGTGAACGACATCCTCTCGGATGCGCAGGCGCGCGAACCGCTTTTTGCGAACAGCATGAATCTCACCGTATTCCCCGGGCACGACGTCGCCATGAAGACAGGCACCTCGAATGACTATCGCGACGCATGGGCGATGGGGTATACCCCCTCACTCGCGGTCGGCGTCTGGGCGGGAAATAACGACAACACGCCGATGCAGAAGAACGGCTCGAGCATCCTCGCCGCGGTCCCTATATGGCACGCCTTCCTCGTGAAAGCCCTTGCCGACCAGCCGCTCGAGACCTTCGTGAAGCCCGAACCAGTGATCCCCGCAAAGCCCGTATTCGCCGGCCAGTACGTCATCAATAACCAGGTTCATTCCATCCTGTATTATGTCGATAAAAACGATCCGACGGGACCCGTCCCCGCGGATCCGGCCGCCGACCCGCAGTTTCATAACTGGGAACTCGGCGTGCAGGCATGGGTCGCCGTCCACCTGCCTCAATATTCTGGAGCGAGCACGGCGCCGGCGGCGCAATAGCGCGCGCCGCATCCCGCCGCGCCGGCGCTAAGACTTCAGGATCGGCTTTAGGATGTAGAAATACGAAGCGTCATTCACGGGCCGGATTAACGCCGGGTTCACCTCCTCCTGGAACCCGATGAACACCTCCTCAGCTTTCATGGCCCGCACGGGATCCGCGAGGTAGCGCCAGTTGAAAAACGCCTCACTCGCTTCGCCCTTCACCTTCGCGGGCAGGAGATAACTATTCTCGCCGAGCGCCTGGTCGGCGGAGATGATCTCGATCGCCTTTTTTGCGGGATGTGCGACGATCTTCACCTCGCTCGTCTTCTGACCAAAAACACCGGCGAGTTTTATCGCATTCGCGAATTCCTCCCGATTCACGGAGATCTCCGCTGAAAACCGCTTCGGCACAATCTGCGAATAGTCGGGGAAGCTACCCTCCGTAAGGCGCGAAATAAGTTCCGCGCGCTCCGTCTGGAAAAGCACCTGGTTCTCATCCCTGAAAATTTTCACCTCCTCGTCGTCCCGCGCTATCCGGAACACCTCCTGGCTCGTCTTTAGGGGAATCAGCATCCGGAACGGTTCTTGGAATTTTGCGGTGAAAAGATTTTGTGGGATGTTTTTTTCCGCAAGCCGGAAACCGTCCGTAGCGACGAGTTTTACCGCATCAAGAAGGAAGTCGAAAAGTACCGCATTGAGTTCGGGGCGGAGATCCGAGAATTGGGAAGCGACGACCACCTGCTGGATAGCGTCCTTAAGGATAATCCCCTTCATCCCAAGATAATCTTCCCCATTCTTGATCTTTGGCGTGATGGGAAAATCCTCAGGGGGGAGCCCCTGTATGGTCGCGCTGTAATTGTCGGTTTTTATCTCAAGTGAGTTCCCCTTCTTCCCGAAATTAAGGCGGTCACTCTGGAGATTGGTGATGAGATTAGAGAGGAGCGCGATGGGCACCGTGACCCTGCCCCCCTCGATCACCTTCCCGGAAACATGATAGGTGATTGCAATCTCAAGATTGGTCGCGGTAAGAGTGATTTCATCTTCCACCGCCTCAATGAGCACATTCCGAAGGATGGGGAGATTAAGATTTTCACCCGCCGCGCGCTCAATGGCGGAAATAGCCTCCTTGATATTCGATCTGATGGCGATAAACTTCATTGTGGATAATTATACTGGTAATAGTATTAAATTCCTATTAAAAGAAAATACTTATTATTGGATTTATTACCTTTTAATTTTCTGGGGATAACACCTTTCCTGTGGGATTTCTTTATAATTTTTTAAGGACAACCTGTGGATCAGCTCTTATAAAGAATATCCTTTATGGTTAATATCTTCTGGTTGAGCGCGGGATTCTTGTTCACCTCCTGGTTGATTTTCTCGTAGGAGTGGATGGCGGTAGTGTGGTCCCTCCCCATCTTTTCCCCAATGTACGGGTAGGAAAGTTCGGAAATTTCACGGAGGAGATACATCGCGATCTGCCGCGGCTCCACAATTTCCTTCCGGCGGTTATGGCTTACCAGGTCTTCGATGGAAACATTGAAGAATTCAGCGACTGCCTTCAATATTTGGGCGTCCCCGACCCTCTTGGACAGGTTCTTCGTCGATTTGTCGATGATCTCCTCCGCAAGCGCCATGGTGATCTCGGTGTGTCCGGTTTCCTGGAGGAAGAGGAGCTTTTTCAGAACCCCCTCGAGCTCGCGGATGTTCTTCCTGAGGCGCCTCGCGAGAAGGTCCACCACGTTGTCATCGATGTTGCGTCCAGCCTCGGAAAGCCTGCTCCGTATGATGGCGACGCGCATTTCGTACTCCGGGTATCCGATGTCGGCCACAAACCCTCCTTCAAAACGCGAACGGAGGCGTTCCTCAAGGGTGGGGAGAGACTGCGGCGGCCGGTCGGAGGAAATAATGATCTGCTTGTTTGCCTCGTAAAGGGCGTTGAAGGTATGAAAGAATTCCTCCTCCGTTTTTTCCTTCCCGCCGATGAATTGGATGTCGTCGATGATGAGTACGTCGGCGTCGCGATATTTTTTCTTCACGCTCTCGATCCGGTCGTTGCGGAGCCCCCACACCACCTCCCTTGTGAACTGTTCCGAGGGGACGTATTTCGGCTTTATCTTTTTCTGATAGCGCGAGACGATCTCATTTCCCACCGCCTGGATGAGGTGCGTCTTGCCGAGGCCCACGCCGCCATAAATGAAGAATGGATTATATTTCCCGATCACTTCCGTGATCGCCTTCGCGGCCGCGAAGGCGAGTTCGTTCGAGGGGCCGACCACAAAGGTGGAAAAGGTGTAGCGGGGGTTGAGGTTGGTCTCCGGATCCGCCCTCCCGAGATCGAGTTCGCCGGCCCCGAGCTCGCCGAGCTCCTTCGATGACGCCGCGGCCTTCTGCGGCGCAGGCATCTGGGAGTTGATGACGAACTCAACCTTCTTCACGGAGTTTTCTTTGTTGCGGAGGATGCCGAGAATGTTCTTGTGATACTTATCCTCAATCCAGGACTTCGCAAAATTGCTCGGCAGGGACACGTAGAGGGTGCCTTCGCGCCAGTCGATGGGCCGGCTCTCCTTCAGCCACATCGAAAAGTTGGCTTTCGTAAGTTGGATCTCCATCTCCCCGAGGGTTGATTGCCAAAGTTTTTCGAGATCCATGTGCGGTGATGTTTATTATTAACTCTTACGCTCCCGCCGTCAAAGAGTCAAATGAAAGCGTTTGGGGACGGCATGGGTATAATCTGGGGATTCGGCGTCGCGGTAGCCCGCATCGCGCGAGCACGGGGCGCTGGCATATTTTTTTGCGGCATGATACTATCTTCTCAATGTCGCAGACCTATAATCCCAAGAAGAAAAAGAGGCGGCGGACGCACGGGTTCCTCGCGCGCCAGGCAACTCCGGGAGGGAAGCGCGTGCTCGCGCGGCGCCGGGCGAAGGGACGCCGCCGACTCGCGGTCTGACCCACGCGAAAGCCGCATGACGACCGCGACGCGGGCGCGACTGCCGAGAGAGGCGTTCAGGGCGGGATGGGAAAAAACGATCGCCACCCCGTATTTTTTACTGAAGCGCCGGCGGAACGGCGGAACGCGGCGCCGGATCGGGGTCGTGATCGGTGTTGCGGCCGCGAAGACCGCGGCGCGGCGCAACTTCTGGAAGCGCCAGGCAAGGGAAGCACTTTCGGCCGCCATCCCGGCGAACAGGGCCGCGCCCGACGATCTTCTGCTCATTTTTTCGCCGAAAGTGTCCCGCATTACTAAAAAAGAATTCCGGAAAACAGTGGAGGGGGCGCTCTCCCGCATTGGCGCATAGCTCCACGGCAAATTTCACTGCAACAAAATCATGAACATCTTCCAGGCGATCTTCTACCAGCCGATCCTCAATGCACTCATCTATTGCTACGAGACGATCGCATTCCATAATTTCGGCATCGCCGTCGTCCTCATTACCGTGTTCATCAGGCTCGTGCTCTATCCCCTTTTCCATAAGAGCGCGAAACAGCAGATGCTTCTCCAGCGTATCCAGCCGAAGATAAAAAAGATTCAGGAAACCCACAAGAAGGACAAGGAGAAACAGGCGCAGGCGCTTATGGAGCTTTATAAAGAGCACGGGGTGAACCCCTTCTCAAGCATGCTCCTTATCATCGTCCAGCTGCCCATCATGCTCGGGCTGTATTGGGTCGTGCGCGCGGGGCTTATCCCAGGGGAACTCACGGGGCTGTATTCCTTCGTGCCGCCGCCCGGGGCGATCAACCCACTGTTCCTCGGGATGGTGAACCTCGCCGGGCCGAGTATCGTTATCATTCTCCTTGCCGCGCTCGCGCAATATTTTCAGGCGCGGCTCGCCATTTATCGCGATCCCTCGAATACGTCGCCACTCTCCCCCGCGGAAAAGATGGCGCGACAGATGGTGTTCATCGGCCCGCTCGTCACCATTTTTATTTTTTATGGGCTTCCTTCCGCCGTCGGCCTCTACTGGCTCACCTCGTCGCTCTTCTCGGTATTCCAGCAGATCATCATCAACCGCCGTTTCCGCCAGGGGGAGACCGCGGCGGTATAGAAGAAGTGTCGCGTTGATCCTTCTCTGCGCCTAGCGCGCGACGACCTTACGGACCGCGGGTCCGTACGAGGGTCGCGCGCATGGACCATGGCGCTTGATTTTACTCTGAAAATATGGAATAGTACGGAATAATGAGCACCTGGGAAGAATTCGTAAAAAAATTGACGGAGTACATGGGCTTCCGCGACTACCGCGTGGAAGTGAAGCCGGAAGAAAAACACGGCGCCCTCTTTATTTACGACGGCGGAGATTTTCTGAAGGAGAACCTTCCCTCGGTCGTCGAGAGCATCAATCATCTTATCCAGATGATCGCCAAGAAGAACGGCGCGGAGATGCTTTTCTTCGACGTGAACAATTACCGGCAGGAGCGGGAGAATCTCATCGGCGAACTCGCCCGCGCGGCGGCGAAAAAAGTGATGGCGACGAAGGGCGCGGTATCCCTGCCCGCGATGAATTCATACGAGCGCCGGCTTGTGCATATGGCGCTTGCGGTGCATCCTGAGGTGGCAACCGAGAGCGTGGGAGAAGGGAAGGAACGCTACGTGGTGATCAAGCTGATCGGCGCCAGTGCAAGCGCCGCCGCCGCGGAAGAAGAAGCAGAAGCGCGGGGCGTTACTGCCCCGAGCTTGCAGGAGTAAGCTGATAAAGTTCCTGATTGTATCGATTCACAAAATAGAGCGAACCATTGAAGACCTTCGGGTCCGAGACGTCGAGATTTTGATTTGTGTCGGTCATAAGAGCCGTCGCCGCGCCGGAGGCGGCATTGATGAGGTAAATATCGTCGGAGGTATAGAGCGCCATCTGGTCATAGGCGTCCGGAAGAGCGGCGGAGGAGAATGCCGCGGTATCGCGCGGGATGCCGCAGTAAAGCGCGGGGTAGGTCGGCATGAGCGGCGGGGTCTTCTGCGCCGTTTTTTTATCTGTCGCGGCGGTCGTACCGGCGGTAGATGACGTAGCGGTGGACGATGCGGACAAGTTCACGGGCGTCTCGCGCGCGATAGTAAAGGCGCACTTCGACGGCAGAGTCAGGAAATTCAATGCCTGCATCGTAGCCCCCGCCGTGTCGTCGAGTGCGAGAGCGTACGCACCGGACGCGCTGCGGGAAAAGATGAGGCCGAGAGGAATGGTGGAACTGGTGGATCCGACCCAGATGCTCATAAGGCCGGGAGAGTCGAGTGCAATAGGACTAAGCGTCCCCTTCACGAGGTCGTAGACGAGCATCGGACCTCCCGCGTACGCCGTCGGCCTTCCGGAGAGGACGATTTGGGTGCCCGAGAGCCATTGAGGGACGAGATCCTGCGCGCGGAGCGTGAGGAGCGCCGTCGGAGCGCGGCCCGGGAGTGCCGCATTCAGCGTGTAGAGCGTGGTCGAAGAGGCGCCCGCCATAAAGGCGATGCGTGAATTCGAGAGCGACCATGAGGGAGCGATCATGCCCGCGGGAAGCGGCGTCCATGTTTTATTGGCGACCGTGAAGATGCTCGATTGCGGATTGGTGCGCGCGCCGAAGTTTGCAAGAATCATTTTCCCGTCGTAGGAGAAGCGGGCGCTTATAATATCCTTGATCTCTATTGAGCTCAGGGAGGAGGTTTGGTTTCCCGCCGCGCCCGCCGTACCCGCCGCCACGGCGAGGATTGTGCCGTTCGGGCTGATGGCGGTGATGGTCCCCGACGCGTTTATGAAGTAGTCAAGGACAGGGGATGACGCGACCACGCTGAGGGTATTCACCGATCCCTGATTTGCGGCGCCGGGCATCAGGGCGCCGCCTCCCGATGAGCTTGCGGACGCCCCGGCGCCTCCCGTCGTGCCGGTTTGCGTGCCGCCTCCTCCAACGAAAGGAAGCGACCCCGTTACCGCTGCCGGAAGGTTTGTAAGCGAGCCGACATTCCCCTTAAAACCGAAGATGAAAACAAGGAAGCCGACACCTGCGAGGATTACGATGCCGAGAATAATATAGATGAGGCGTTTCATGGGTTTTTATTAGAAGCATGCTTCCCATCCCGGGGTCGTGCCGGCATAGCCGCAGTAATGCGGCGGCGGACATACCGCGCCCGAGCCGGCGCAGGTTACCGTGGGCGAGTGGTCAGAAACAGGAGCCATAAAAGTGGTGGTTGGATGGCTAGAGGCGGGGGTAAGCGCCTGGGTGTTTGTGCCGGCATCGACGCTCACCGGCTGGAGATTCGGCAGGTTCAGGTTCAAGAGCGCCGGGTTGATAAGCTGAAGGATGAAGTAGGCGCCGCCGAGGAGAAGCAGACCAAGGAGGGCGGACTGGATCCACTCCTTCCCCTCGCTCTGGCCGGAAGGGTTGCCGGCGGCCGTCATATACTTCACACCTCCATAGACCACGACCCCGAAGGCAAGGAGACCGCTGATCATGAGGGAAAACTGGTAGAAGCCCGCGATGAAGGCGCCCGGGGAGCTTGTGGCGTTTGCGGGCATGCCGGGGAGAGAGGAGCTGATGTCAACGGGAGAGAGAGTTGCCGCGAATACGCGGAAAGGAACGGCGGCGAGCGGAGCCGCGAGCGCTAAGACGGAAAACGACGCGAAAAATTTATAAATGCGGCGCATAGGTAAGGTTCAGGGAGCCGGCCCCGGAGGTCGAGTCGCCTGGATTCGTGATAGTGAGCCCTACCGAAAGAACGGTGCCGGCGGCGGTCGACGCCGGAAGATTGATATTCGCGGTCTGCGGGTTTTCCGCGCTCGCCCCCGCCTGTCCGTTTACGGACCAGGCATAAGAAAGAGAAGAGGCGGAAGCGGTATTGAAGAAATAAGGAAGCGCGGAAACCGAAACGGGATTCGCCGCGGCCTGCCCGTTCGGGTAGGGGGCGTTAATGACCGCGACGGGGCTCACGAACGGGATGGTTATGTCGTGGGAAAGATACGCACCCTGGTAGCTCGGGAGGGTCACGTTGAGGGTAAGCGATGAGGGAGGGCTGTTGAATGGAGGGAATGATACGGTCTGCACCCCGAGACCACCCCCGATCAGGACGTCATTCAGATACCAGTATATGGTCTGGTAGCGGAGATCCACGGGCTTTCCTCCCAAAAGGAGTTCAAGCGAAGCCGTGATCGTGGAGCCGTACGTGGGGAGCGCCTTGTCGGGATACGCGGCGGGGACATAACTCCCGGAGGTTTTCCACGTGACAAGAAACTGCGGTGCGGTCGTCTGCGCGCGAACCGTTCCCGCGGTTGCGGCGGCACCGACGGCGAGAATAAGGATGGCAACGGTAATAGCGAAGCCCTTCATCCCCTTAAGGATACCATTTTTACGCCGCCCGCGCCTCGTCATCTTCCTCTTCCGTATCCGTGCTCGGGCTGGGGAATGCGCGCATATTGTCATGCTCCCCCTCTAAGTCGGGCGCGCCCAATGGTTCTTTGGTGAGGGCTTCCGCTTCTTCCTCGGGGGTTTCCGGTGAGCCGAGCGCTTTTTCCTCCTCCCGTTCTCTCTCTGCGTCCTCCGTGGCCCTCCCGCCACCGGAGTCCTTCCCCGCGCCGGCGTCGGATTCCGTCCCTGCCCCGCCGCCCGCGCCTTCCGCAGATGCTCCCCGCTCGCCGGCGCCGGCTCCCGTTTTCACTCCCGCCGCACCGCCCGCTTCTTTTCCGGCGCTTTGCGCGAGATTCTTTTCTGCCCCTGCCGCTCCCTCAAGTGCCTCGCCCTCTCCTCCGGTGGTCACCGTTTCGGCGACCTTCTCAAGCTTCGGATTGTTGGTGAGGACCATAATCGTGATGACTGCCGCGGCAAGTCCGACAGGGACCCCAATGAGGTCAAGAACACCGCCGACCGTGGTCCAGAGGCTTACCATTCCAAGGGCGCCAAGCTTCATCACGAACCAGGCGATGAAGATCCCCGCGATGATGAGGGTGTAGAACTCGGAGCCGAAGAAGATCACCTGTCCGAGCCCGGGGATGGCAAACGAGAGGTCGCTTACGGTCTTCACTGCGGCCTCGGAAGCAAGAAGCAGGCCCGCCATCACCATGTCGACCGCCGTGAATTTCTTTGCGCCAGCTTCGTCCATGCGCGCCTAGAGGTCCGCCTTCTCCTGCAGGAGCTGTTCAGGGTTCGTCGTGATGATCTGGTCCTCGAAGTACGACGGCACGATCTGCATCGCGACGTGCCGCTTTCCCGCGAAGAAGATGCCGGTGCCCACCTCGGCGCCGAGGAGGAAGTTCTTCTCGGCATCCGTGAGGTCGAAAGCCTTCGCCACGATGTCGATCGTCGCGGGCGCCTGCTTAAGGAGGAGCTGGAGCGACGAGTTCGTGATGATCGGACGGCCGTACGGCGAGCGGAGGAAGTCCTCCACGTCCTGGGTGATTGTGGACACGCCGAGGAAGTATTTGCGCGCGCGCTTCACGAGGCCGAAAAGGAAGGTGGCGGAGTCGTCGTTCTTCATCATGATCCACGCCTCGTCGATGAAGAGCAGGCGCTTGGCGAGCTTCGCGCGGATAAGATTCCAGATGTAGTTCAGGATCACAAACATGCCGATCGGGCGGAGTTCCTCCTCGAGGTCTCGGATGGAGAAGACGATGAGGCGGTTCGACATGTCGATGTTCGTCGGCTGGTTGAGGAACCCCGAGAAGCTTCCCTGGGTGTATTTATAGAGCTTTTCCGCAAGGTCGTGTCCGCCCTCTAGGCTTCGAAGTACCGTCTCGAGGTCGCCCAAGACCGGGGGCTCCTTGCCCGCGAAATCCGCCATGCCCGGGACGATCTCGCGGGAGGCGTAGGTTTCCGTGATCGCGCGGTCGAGGAGCGCGTCCTCCTCGGGCGTGATCTTGCCGAGCATGAGCTTGAGAAGGCTCGCCAGGTTCACAATGTGGGAGCGGAGCACGTCCGACGGCGCCTCCCCCTCCGGGATGAGCGGGATGTCGAACGGATTGATGTGTTCGTGCGAAGAAAGCGAGATATTAAACATACTGCCGCCGAAAGTGCTCGCGAGGCGTTCGTATTCGTTCTCGGGGTCGATCACGATGACGGCCTCGACCCCTTCCATGAGCGAGCGGATGATCTCGAGCTTCGTGGCGTACGACTTGCCGGAGCCGGACTTCGCAAAGACCACCTGGTTCGCGTTCTCAAGGGAGAAGCGGTCGAAGATCACAAGATTATTGTTGCTCAGATTCACGCCGTACATGATGCCCTCGTTCGACGAAAGATCCTCCGAGACGAACGGGAAGAAGGAAGAGATCGGGCCCGTATCCATCGGTGTGTAGATCTGGAGCCGGTCGTCGTTCAGGGGGAGGGCCGACATGAGCCCCTCGAGCTGTTCGAAGAGCGCGGGCTTCATATAGATGAGCTTCGCCTCCATCATGGTCACGATCTTACTCTCGAGCTTCGCGAGCTCTTCCGCGCGGTCGGCGTAGATCGTGACGTAGACGCCGGTGTCAAAAAGCTTTTCCTCCGACTGCTGGAGCGCGTCGCGGAGGTTTTCGACGTCGCGGATGGCGGTCTCGAGCACCGGGTTTCTCACGAGGCCTTTCTCCTGTTCGTCGTTCATCTGCGACTCGAGCTGGCCGGCCTTCTTGCGGAGATTCTTGAGCGCGGTGCCCGTGTCCACGGGATTCACGAAGATGGAAACGTCGAAAAGATTCGGGAGGTTAATGAGCGACTCGAACCATCCCGTCGAAAGATAGCGGGGATAGGAGAAGACGAAGAAGGTCTTGGCGATCTTATCCCCAATCTTCAGGGAATTCGCCGTAACCTCGGCGCCCGAAGGCGCGATGATCTTCTTGATGTCCTTGAAATTGTCGGCGGTTTCTTCCGGCATGGTTATTGGTCGGCCTGCTCCCGGGACACTTTCTGCTCTTGGGGTACGGGGATGCCCTCCCGCTCGACGGTTTGCGGGTTGTAGAAATTATAGAAAAGTTCGACGAGGGCATCATCCTCAAGGACGGTGGCCTCGAGACCCGTGACGACGAGCCCATTCAAAACCTGGGCGGTGCGCTGGTTGAGCTGGGAGAGGTTTTCCTGGAATATACGCTCCGTTTCCTCGTCCCCTTTTGCCTTCTGCGCTTCCGCGGACCCTTTTTTCTTCCCGCCGAAGAAGGAGAATATCCCTCCCGCGGTTTTCTGCACCGAAAGGGTGGCGGGATAGAACGGCACGACCACGAGGAACGTCTTCTCCATGATCGCATTCTTCTCCACGAAGCCTCTGATGAAGGCGATATATTCGTCGATCTGGCTCTGGAGGAGCGCGGACTGCTCCCCGTTCTTCCGGGAAGTGAGCGTCGCGATATATTTGTCGATGTTCACCTTGCGCGAATGAATGACGATCTGAAGCGGGAAATCGATGCCGTTCAGGAACGATTGATACCCCTGAGTGATGATCTCCTGCTCCGTTTCCGACTTGAGGGCGAAGTTCACCCCGCCCACCATGACGATCTGCCGGAAACTGCCGTCCTTCAGGATGACGGTGCGGTCGCGGATCGACTCGATATTCACAAGGTCGAGCGAATTGCCGAGGTCATTTTTTGAGGGGAGCGCCATAGGATTATTTTCCCATAATTTTACGCCTACCGGTAGTCCACGCGGCGCGCGGCATTGCGGTCGCCGCTCCGTTCGCGGAATATCTGGTAGCGCTGGGACATTTTTTGCTCGACGAATTGCTTGTCGGACTCCTTTTGGCCCGTCTGCACCGCGGTCCACGCCTTGTGGAGCGCCATGCCCTGGGCGATGGCTTCGAGCCGGCCGCCGCCCGCCCGTTCGGGAGTTTTTTGCTGGGGCAGTGCGTGGTGCTCTGCTTTCCAGACGTAGGCCTGTGGCTGCCAGTAGAAATGGAAGGCCGCGGAGAGCACCTTGGCGAACGGCCGGCCGTTGACCTTCACGAATGCGAGCGCGGCGGCTCCGCCGAGGATAAGGACCGTAAGAATGAACCAGAGCCACGTTTGGAGCATGAAGTAAAGAAGGGCGCTTGCCCCCGCGCCGACCCCCACGTAAACGAACTGCCGGAGCGTGAGGGGCCCGACGAGCTTGTCTTCGGTCTCGATGAACTGCGGGACCTGGAATTGCATGTCCTTATTATAGAGCGGAATATCATAAAGCCGAAGCCCCTCGCGGGACGAGGGGCGGACATGATCGTGTGTTTACGGCTTTCGCGGCGGCGGAGGAGGCGGAGGCGCGGGTATCAATGGACGCGGCGACGGGGGAAGCGGCGGCCGTGACGGAAGCGATCCCGGCGGTGGAACCGATGATGCCCGCGCTATCGGCATCTGCGGCGCATGCGGTATCGGAGGCACTGGGAGTTTCGGTGTAATCGGCGCGGCCGTTGGCGCTGGCGACAACGGTGGCTTCGGCGGGGGCGGCGTCGGTGGCGAAGGTGGCGTAGCGTCGGTGATCTCGGTGACGCTCCTTCCCGCCGCCGGCTTGAACTCCGTGTAGTGAACGACGCGCGGAGTTTGTAAGGAAGCCCCCGTGGTGAAACCGCTCGTGCCGGACGGCTTCGGTGCCGGGGGCATCTTTGACGGAATGGTTCCTGATCCGCCGAACTCCAGCACCGCGGGCCTGGACGGCGCCGCCGGTTTTTGTCCGCCGAGCGTCACGCCGGCGATATTCGCCCCCGGACGTTCAAGGTGGAAGTCGGGAGTTTTTTGGAGAGGCGTCGCCCCCGCATCCTGATGGATTATCATCGGCGCGGGTCCCGCGGCCGGCGGTTGTCCTGGGACGCCGACAGCCCGCACGTTTTTTAAGCGATCAAATTCTCCGCTCGCTGGCGCCTCGGCCGGCATCTTCGACCAGCCGGGAGAGGAGAGCGGGGGTGCGGGAGGCATGGTAGGGGTAAGGGGGGGGAGAGGAATTCCGGTATCCTGGTTAGATGTCTGCGTCATGGATGGCGCGGCGGCTAGGAGGCTGGAAGGTTGGTAGATTTTTTCAAGGTCGTTCTTTAGCGGCGCGAAAACTCTTTGCAGGAGCGATTCTTGAATGACGTCGGCGACCTGGGCGGGGAGTCCGGTTTCTTCTCTGATTTCCCTCGCAAGGTCATCGGGATGGAGAAATCCCAGAAGAACATATCCGGCAAGTTTCGATATCGGAGCGATTTTTTCCTCCGGCACATGCTGTCCCTCGCAGGTGTTCCAGAAGAATTCTGAGTTTGTGTCGGAATAGAGAGCTTCCCTTAATATGAGGGGGAGAGAGTCCCACCTTTGAAGCGCCTGATCCTGAGATATGTTCATCATGTCTTTTTCTTGGCGCCGCCATCATCGCCCCCGCCCTTCTTTTCTTCCCCACCCCCTTTTTCTTCACCCCCGAAGCCGAAGGCGTTATTCGCGTACGCATTCTTAAAAGACTTTCGCGCAAATCCCGCCATTCTTGCGCGATCCTCATCCCCGCTCGCCTTCGCAACCCTAAAGTTTTCATCGAGTATGGCGAGATACCGCCCATGGACAGCCTTAAGCGTCTGCGATTTCATCTTTGGGATAAGTGGGGCCATCAGCTGAGGCGCCTTTTCAGCAAAGGATTTCATGAGCACTTCAGTCGCCGCAGAAAAGCGTCCTGCGGCATCGCGCTTAAATATACCCTCAACATTAAATTTGGACATGTCGCTCTTTTTGAGCGAGTCGACGAACTTGTTGGTTGCATCCTGAAGCTTCATCATCGCCTTATATCCTGCTTGCGCTGCCTGCGGGAGACGGGAAAGTTCTGCATCCACAGCCCTCTGCTTTTCCTCCCCCTCCGGCATCTTTGAGAATTTATCCTTCAGTTCCGCGATGGATTTCTCAAGCTTTTCCTTTGCCTCTGGCGTTTTCTCGTCCGCTGGCAATTTATTAAATTCTTTTTCAGCGTCTCTAATCTCCTCGTTGCTCCCGAACGCCTTGTCTGCCTCCTTGGAGTTCTTTCCCTGTCCATAGCGCCTTACCTCGTCTTGGTGGGCGTCGAGCCACTCAGGTGCCGACACTCCCTGAATCGTCGTATCTTTATCGAGCTCATTTTGTTTAATAAGCTTTGCGATGCGGGCAAAGGTATCTTCCATGTTCATATTCCCCTTAAGTTCATTCTTGGTGATCGTGGGATCTTCGGACACCTTCTTTTCAGCATCCTTTACGAGGTTCTCATTGGTTGAAACGCGGGCGATGCCGCGACCAGCAAGAGAGGCCACCCTGCTATCACTTCTCTGAAGCCTTCCGGTAATATTAAGCTTGCTGTCGGCTTTTTGGTAGGCGAGGCGCACACCCTTCGCCGTCTGCTTCGTGGCATACCCACCTGCCGCCTTCCCTATCTTGCTTGCAGTCGACTGAACCATCCCGATCGCAGCGCCAGCGCCTTTGATGCCAAGCGAGTCCGCGGCTTTGAGACCACCGAGGAGTAGGCCGCCGAGGACAACCGAGTCCATCACGGTATATATGATGGTCGTAAAGACGCCCTGGTTGGTCGTGCCGATGCCCTCTGCACCGGCGAAATAGGTGCTATTAGTTACCCGGAGGGCGAGATAGATAAAGAACAGGGAAATCGCGGGGAAAAATGTCCATCGGAAAAAGGACTGCCACCATTCCGAAAAATGGTTTCCAAGTTTCGGGAACGCGTAGGTGAGCCACGCGAGAGGGAGAAGGACGAGGAGGATGGCGAGATAGGCATAGCGGACGAACAGAAGCGCTGCAATCGTAAAGAGTGAGAAAGCGGCTATGGCCAAAAAGATCATACCAAAGAGCGAGTAGAGAACGATAGCGATTATTTGGTTGGCAGCATCGGCAACGCCTCCGAATAGTGCTCCGAACATACATCCCAAGATCGGACCACCCGGGATGCCCGGGGTGCCGACCGCTAGCCCCGTTTTGCAACCCTCCGCCGAATTTTTGGAATTCCAGAGACTGAAATCGGGGCTGTCATATCTTTGAATATGAAAGCTGCCAGCGAGGCTTGACGCAAGACCATCGCCACCGTTAAACGACTGGATGAAATTATTCGACAGGCTATCCGAAAAAGCCACGATTGGGCGCGTGACCACTAGGCCAAAGTTCACGAGGATCGCCATAGCGACGAGCTTCCAGAGGAGCTGCTTTACCCCGTAGGTTTGATTTCGCAGGATGGTAGCGAGCGCGATAATAATGATGCCAAGAACAAAGCCGAGATTCGCGATGGCAAGGGTGAGCGAAAATCCAATTTGCACCATCGGGGAATCGAAGACGTGGCTGTTGAGCGCAAGCATTTGCACAACGAGGAATGATGCGAGGGAAATTAATATCTTCAAAAACTGATTAATGACATAGGTAACCAACCAGATGCCGGCAAGAGCCGGACCAAGAAATACGGTGGTGAGTACTCCGGGGGTATCGGTGCGCGGCAAGGTGATCTTATTCGGGTCAGTAGTTTGCGCGCCTGCAACGTGGGCGATAGCAAGACCGCCTAAAAGAACGAGCGCCACAAGAATGATGGCACCGAATCGCTTATGATTCGAGATGGCTTTCATCGATTACGGCGTGGTTCCCGGCGTCGAGGTCGGGTTTGCAATGATCGTCACGCTACAGGTGGAAGTGCTGTTGTCGGTTGAGGCCATGACCTCCGCGGTAAAGGTTCCGAGCTGGGTGTAGGTCGCGTCGAGCGTGCCGGTGTCGGATGAGATCTGGGTGGACGAGGCACCCTGAGCGGTCCATGAATAGATCGGCGACCCGTCGCTGTTTTCGTATGCGGGGCAGTCGTTGTTTGCGGCGCAGGCGACGTCGGTCGCTCCGCCAATGGCGGTAAATTCAACCACGGTCTCTGGGCCGTCGAGCGTGACGGTCTGCGAGGGCGGGTTGCAGGTGACTCCCGGCTGGGAGGACGCGGAGATGTCCGTCGAGCCGCCCACGGAGACGCCGGTAAGTCCGGAGTCGGAGTAGCCGCCACCGTTCAAGCCGTTATTGATCGCCTGGTTCGAATAATTGATCGCGCTCTGTGCGAGAGAGTTGAGGAGCGAGTGGGTAAGCGCGAGCGCGATGCCGGTCCATGTTTTTGCGTTGGTGATAAGGTCGACAGTGCTCTTGAGTGCCGCACTAAGCGACTGCGCAGTCGCGGCGCCCGGAGAGGTGACTTTCGGTTCGCTCCCGTCCGCGCAACGGCCGCCATTCGGGAGGGTGAGGGGGGTGTCTCCGGCGTTGCACTGCCCGTTCTTCCCCGCGGGGTAGCTGATGTTGGTTCCCTGTATGGTGCAGATCGTCTTCGTCCCATTGGGATTGCTCCCGTCGGCGCATTGCGCGCTCCCCGTGAATCCCGATCCTGCAGTGAATTGAGCGATGGATGCGGCCTGCTGTTGTTCGCCCGCGGCATTGGCAAGCTCGGCATTGAAATAGAGGCCTCCGTAATAGTTTCCGCTCGGAAGCATGCTTGCGCTGAACGCGGACCATCCGCCGTTCGAAAAGTTGTCGTAAAAATTCTGGAGGGTGTTGCCCGTGCCGAGCGCCTGTTGGAAAGTGTTGGCGCAGGAATTGCCTCCGCTCGGCGCGTAGAATATCCCGAGCGTGGTGCGCATCTGGGGCGCGAAGCCCGGATAGACGCACTGCATCTGCTGGTCGATGGCGGCGAGCGCGGACTGCGTATAGGCATTCGCGAGGGTCGTCCCCCACTGCGTGATGAAGCGCGGCGCGCCGCTCCCCTGGATCCAGGCGAGTACCTTCTGCTGAACGATGGTGATCAGAGCGTTTTTCAATATCTGGAGCGCGATGTCCTGGGCATAGGCGAGAATCTGCCTCGCAAGCGATTCGTGGACCGAGATGGAACTTGCTAGTGTGAATTTTGAGATCAGCTTTACCGCGGTCTCCGCGGGGATGTCCTCCACGGCAATCTGAGCGTGCGCGGTTCGGACGGAGAAGATGCTTTCAAGAAATGCGAACGGAGAGGCGGCCGTATTGGCTTCGGAAGAAGGGCCGGCGGGCGGGATGGTTTGTCCCGTCAATTCCTTCCACTGATTCCCGAGCTCGAGGGCGACGGTATCGTAGCGGGCTCCTTCTGCCTGGAGCACCACCGATGCCCGCGCGGGATCCTGCGATGCATTTGCGGCAACTGCGAGCACATTTTTTTCATACACAAGGACTTTTACAAAGTCGCGCTGAAATGCGGCGAAAGGTGCGGGGGTGGGAAGAGCCGCCGCGTCGGCGAGGGCGCTCTGAACAAGTCCGGAGATGGAGGTCAAGCTCGCCGAGTCGCCCTGGGCAAGCGTGCCCTCAAGGCCAGAGGCCTGATAATATTTATTGACGAGATTTTTAATGCCGCTCGCATAGCTCTGGACGTCAGCGGCCGAATAGCGATCCTGGATATTCAGTTTCACCTGCGCCGCCTCGATGTCCCAGTTCGGGATATCGGTGCTCATAAGGGCGGGACTCTTCGAGAGATTGCCCGCAAGGGCTTGCATGTCCGGCGCGGAGATTATGGGATTCCCGTTCGCATCCGTCTGTACGCCGGCGGGATTTGCCGCCACGAGATTGTCGAGGAGCGAACTTGCGAGAGAGGCGGTAAGGTTTGACTGGTCGCTTGAGGTTGCGGTCGCCACGGCTCCGGCCGCCGCCGCCGCGCCTTGTCCTGCGGGAAGGTTCAGGAACGCGGTACCGGCCGCGGCCGCGCCGGAAGCGCCCGCCGCGGTAATCGAGGGGGCGGAGCCGTCCGGCGACGCCGGCGTGCCCGGCGACGCCGTTTCAATGCCGGCGATAATGAGCGCGGAAGAGCTTGCCGCGGCTGCCAGGATCAGAAACCCGGTGATCAGCCTTTTGACATCGATCATTGTTTCTATTATAGCTCAATGCCGCGCGCCATGCGAGCGGTTGTTATCCACAAAGTGCCAGTTTTTATGCGGGCTTCCTGCGGTCGCCGGTCACTCTCCGTGCGGCGCTCCGAAGAATTCGCGTCCGATGCCCGCGACGTCGTCAACTGAAAGGTTCTGGGGCCTGAGCGACGGATCGAGGCCGAGCTTGGAAAGTCCTGCGGAGATTTCTCCGCGCGTGACGGGTGCGGCGGTCGCGCTGGCCGCGCCGCCGGTTCGTTCGCCGCCCGCGGCAGCAATGTTATTGAGCAGGGTCTTTCTCGGCTGGGCGAAAAGCGCCCTGAGTGCGGCATAGTACGAAAGCGAAAATGCGCGCGCCTTGTCCCCACCCTCAGCGGTAGGCGCTCCTTTCCGCGCGAGCCGCATGACAGCGGAATCGACTTTTGGCGCGGGGCTGAAATCCTCCTTGTTGACGGAGAAGAGCGTGGTTGCATCGGCCCAGTACTGCACGCTCGCGGCGAGCCGGTTCATCCGCGGCGGATGCGCGGCCGTCCGCTCCGCGACCTCCTTTTGCACCATAAGGACGGCGAGTGCGGGCCGCGGGTCGAGCTCACCGATCTCACGCAGTAGATGGCCGGTGAGGTAGTAAGGGATATTGCCGGTTATTTTATTAAATGCGGGACGAGGAGCGGCACCGCGCATATGGGTTTTCAGAAAAGAGAGGATATCGTCCGCGACGATCTCGACGCGATCCGCGAAGCCGGCCTCCTTAACGCGCGTCGCAAGGGCCGCGGCAAGGGCTTCGTCCCTTTCGACGGCGATCACGCGGCCGCCGTGAGCGGCGCATTTTCCCGCGAGCGGCAGGGTGAGCTCGCCGTGGCCCGGCCCGATTTCGAGAATTGTGTCGCCGGCGGAAAGCTCGAGCGCGGCGACGATCTTCCCGATCACCGTTTCGTTTTTCATAAAGTGCTGTCCAAGACGGCGCATGATGGTATTCAGTGTACCATTTAGTCGAGCGAGATAGTGCGCTCCCCGAACCCTTCTTCATAAAAGCCGGCGCCACCGTCGTCATCATCGTCTCCGCCCCCGCCGGCCCTGTCTCCGCCTCCGTCCGAAGCGGCAGCGAATGTAATGAGCTCGGCGGGAATTTCGCTCACGAACCTCGACGGCATGCCGTAAAAACTTATGGAGAGACGCTTCCGCGCGCGTGTCATCGCGACGTACATCAGGCGCCGCTCCTCTTCGACCGAATCCTCGCGCTCGATGGAGCGCGCGTGCGGCAGGAGTCCTTCCGCGGCGCCCGCAAGGAATACATTGTCGAATTCGAGGCCCTTTGCGAGATGGATGGTCATGAGCGCCACTTCGTTCTTCGTACCGCCGCGCGGCGCGGAACCGCGCGGCGGTGCGGTGCGCTCCTCCTTCGCCCCTGCCGTCTCGTCGTCCGTGGCCTGCAGTAAACTAACTTTCTCAAGGAATTCCGCCAGGTTTTTGAATTCGGACGCGAAGCGGATCAGCTCGGCGATATTCTCCTCGCGCTCGCCGGCGTTCAGGAAGTTTCCCTCGAGATAGTCGAGATAGCCGAAGGAAGCCATGAAGATTTTCATGACCTCGGCCGGAGCGCGCTCCACGAGCGCGGCCGCCTTTTCGCGGAAGACCGCGAATTTGCGCTTGGTCAGATTCTTCTCGAGCCGCTCCCGCGCGACCTCGTCCCGCGGATTCGACACCCAGCGAAGCGCGGCGACGGCATCCTTCACCTCGCGGCGTTCGTAGAATTTCAGCCCGCCAAAGATACGGTAAGGAATGCCGCGCCGGATGAGCGCCTGCTCGATCGCGCGCGACTGCGCGTTCGTGCGGTAGAGAACCGCGATCTCCGCGCCGTTTTTTCCTGTGCCGTCATCTCCCGAAGCGCGGTCCCCCGCGTGCAGATCTTCGATCGCGTTCATGATCCATTCCGCCTCCTCGTTTTCGCCCCACGCCTCGTACAGGTGGATGCGCTCTCCGTCCGGATTGCCGGTCCATAATTTTTTCGGCGTGCGGAACCGGTTGTGTTCCGCGACCGCCGCCGCCGCGCGGATGATCATTCCCGTGGAGCGATAATTTTCCTCGAGAAAATATATTTTCGCATGCGGCCATTCCTTCTCAAAGTCGAGAAAGGTGCGGATGTCCGCATAGCGCCAGCTGTAGATGGTCTGTTCATCGTCCCCCACCACGGACAGGTTGCGGTGGCTCGCGGCGAGCAGCTTCACGAGTTCGTACTGCTTAGGATTGATGTCCTGATATTCGTCGACGAGGATGGCGTCGAACATTCCCTGGTACTTCGCGAGCGTTTCCGGTCGCGCGCGGAAGATCGCCACCGGTTTTTCGATGAGATCGTCAAAGTCGAACGCGTTATTCCGCGCAAGCGACGCTTCGTATTTCTCGAAGACCGCGCGCACAAGCGCCGCGCGCTCCGCGTCCACGCCGTCGGCTTCCCGTCCCCCACCGTGCCCGTCCCGCGCCCTGCCGCCCGCAAGATTCTTCATGTCGGCAATTTTCCCCGAAAAAAACGCCGGCGTATCTTTCTTGAAACGCTCCTTCGGGACCACCGCCTTCACCACTTTTTTCAGAAGATCGAACGAGTCGTGGTCATCGAAGATGGTGAAGTCGGGCGTCCGGCCGAGCGCGCGGCACTCCTTCCTTAATATTCTTGCCCCAAGCGAATGGAAGGTAAGGAGGAGGGGTCCCGGGCCGGCGTTTTTCCCGCCCGCCGCGATCGCCGCCACCACGCGATTCCTCATTTCCTGTGCGGCTTTATTGGTGAAAGTGATGGCGCAGATCCGCTGGGGAGGGGTCCCCGTTGCGATGAGGTGGACGATCCGGCTCGTGAGCGTCCGCGTCTTGCCCGTTCCCGCCCCTGCCACTATAAGGAGGGGCTGGATTGGCGCTTTTGCGGCCGCTTCCTGGGCCGGATTCAGCGGGAAAGACGCGTTTTTACTGTCTTTTTCACTGGTTTTGGCTGGATTTTCCTTGTTTTCTTGTTGCCGGTGGGTGATCATTGTGCTATACTGCCGTTATTAGTACGCTAGTAAAACAATTATATAGATATAGAAAGAATACGCCATTAATAGGGGCGATTTTTTTGGTAATAGCATTTCTCGTCTCCGGCGGCTGGTTCCTCAGGAAGACCGGCCTCATTGAGGAACGGGGCGTTCTTGGGGGTCCGGCGGTTTCCTTTATCCCCGATGCCCAAGGCGCGGAGATCCCTGCCGCGGCCATCGTGAATGCCGGCAATCAGGTGGCGGTGTCGGATCCGAATGGTAGCGTGGGGAGCTATGCTCCGGACCTCGCCCCCGGCGTACTAAACCCTTCTGCGGCGACCGTCGGGGACCCCGGCCAGCCGGTCGGCCCCGCATTTGATCGTTCCGGCACGGTCTCCTATACCGTCCAGCGCGGAGATACCCCTGCGAAGATCGCCTCGTATTTCGGGATTTCGGTGGAGACGATCGCGAGCGCGAATCCGGGAGTGAAGTCCGCCGCGCTTAGGGCGGGCGAGGAACTCGCCATCCTCCCCACCTCGGGCGTCGTGTACACGACGCGCGGCGGCGATACGCTCCAATCGATCGCGGACGCATTCGGCATCGCGCAAAGCAGAATCGCCCAATTCAATCCGTCCGTAAATTTCGGCTCGCTCGACCCCGGCGTGTCGGTCATCATCCCTGGAGGGAAAAACATGAACGCGGTAACCGCGGGCGGCGCGGCGCTCCCCAATCTCAAAGGCCGCTTCATTGCGCCCGCCGCGGGATACGACTGGGGCATCCTCCATCACTACAACGCGGTCGACATCGCGAACTCGTGCGGCACGCCGGTCGTGGCCGCCGCGGAGGGGCTCGTGGTTCCCGACCCGCAGATTCCCAATACGACCGACGGGTGGAACGACGGCTACGGGAACTTCGTACTGATCGAGCATCCCTTCGGCAACGACGTACGCACGCGGTATGCTCATCTTGAAAAGGTGCTCGTATCGATCGGCGATTACGTGAAGCAGGGCGAGGTCATCGGGCTTATGGGCGAGACGGGCGATGCGAGCGGGTGCCACGTTCACTTCGAGGTTTACGGCGCGCAGAATCCTTTCGCAAAGAAATAAAAGAGCGACATGGCCGGGAGAAGCGGTGCGCTACCCCCGCACGGGACCCGCACATGCCCGCTCCCCTGCCACCCCGTGCGCCGTTATAGATCCGGCAAACGATAGCTCAGTGCCTCCGCGAGATGTTCCGCGGAGACATTTTCTTTTTCATCAAGATCGGCGATGGTCCGCGCAACCGTGAGTGCGCGGTAATACGCGCGCGGCGAGAGAGGCGCACCGTCGAGTGAGGCGAGAAAGCGGCGCGCCCCGGGATCGAGGGCGACGTTCGCTCGCGCCTCCTCCGAGTTCATTTCAGAGTTCACGGCGCGGAGCGCGCCGGACATCTTCGCGAAACGCGCTTCTTGAATGTGCCGTGCACGGGCGACCGCCTCTCTTGCCGCGCGTGTCGTAATCCCCCGGCGGTCGTGCGCTTTCCCGCCGCGTCCGCCGCCCACGGAGGCGCCCCCGTCGAGATCCCGCGTGAGTTCTCCCACCGCCACGCGGCCTACTTTTATCTGCAGATCGATGCGGTCGAGCAGAGGCCCTGACACCTTCTTTTGATATTGGAGCACCTCATAAGCCGCGCAGGAACAGGCCTTTTCCGTGTCGCCGTAATAACCGCAGGGGCATGGGTTCATGGCGGCAACGAGCGCGAAGCGCGCCGGAAAAACAAGGCGATGCCTCGCACGGCTGATGCGGATGGCGCCGGATTCGAGGGGTTCCCTGAGCGCTTCGAGCGCCCGCCGCGGGAATTCAGGCAGCTCATCGAGGAAGAGCACGCCGCGATGCGCGAGGCTTGCTTCGCCAGGGCGCGGATCTTGTCCACCTCCTACGAGCGCGATCATGGAGGCGGTGTGGTGAGGCGCGCGGAAAGGGCGGTGAGCGACAAGCGCGCCGCTTCCCTGTCCCGCCGCGCTCCAGATTTTCGTCGCCTCGATCGCTTCCCGCGGGGAAAGTGGTGGAAGGATCCCGCCGAGCGCGCGAGCGAGCATGCTCTTTCCGATGCCCGGCACTCCGGTGAGAAGAATATTATGTCCGCCCGCCGCCGCGATCACGATTGCGCGCTTTGCGCTCGCCTGCCCGACGATTGCTTCAAGGTCCGGCGGTGCGGAATCCGCCGAGCAGATGGTTTCTGATGCACGCGGCGCGGTACCCGCATCTGCATCTGCATCTGGATCCGCATCCGCACCTGGATCCGCGTCATGCGCTCTGACGGACATTGTCATCGTGAGCGGCGCTCCGAGCAGGCGCAATGCATCGCTAAGTTTTTCGAGCGGGAATATGCCGAGTCCTTCGATGGCCCCCGCTTCCGCCGCATTGCCGCGCGGAAGAAAAAGATATTCGAAGCCGAGGTCGCGCGCGGCCTCGGCGATGTTCAGCGCGCCGTTCACCGGACGCAATCTTCCGTCGAGCGCGAGCTCGCCGATGAAAAGTTTTCCGCGCGCATCGAACGGACGCATCTGTCCGGTGGAGAGAAGATAGCCGATCGCGATTGCGAGGTCGTATTGCGCTCCCCTCTTCTTCACGTCTGCGGGAGCAAGGTTCACGGTGATCCTCCGGTTCTCCCGGTTCGGCGGCCGCGCGCCGGAATTTTTGAGCGCGGAGTTCACCCGCTCGCGCGCTTCGTTCAGCGCCTTGTCCGGAAGGCCGACGATCGTAAACGAATGGAGGCCGACATTGATGTCGACCTCCACTTCGATGAGCTTTGCGTCTATCCCCTCAAGCTCCGCGGAATATACCTTCGAAAGATTCTTTGTGGCCACCTGAAAGTGATACCACAGAGAGGGTTAAAAGAATGTGAAAAAACTTTTGCTTTTATTCCGCGAGTTTGCAATTCTTGCAGAGGCGGGATTCCGGATCCACGGCGAGCACGTCGTCCCCTATCCGCGCGCCGCATTTTTCACAGATGCCGAAGTTCCCGGAGGCGATGTTGCTGAGAGCGGCATCAACCTCGTCAAGGCGGCTTTTGAGATCCTGAGCCGCCGCAAGGTGGTTGCTCATCTCCTCTGCTTCGTCGGTCTCTTCGTCAAAATGATCGACGTCATGCCCAAAGTCCACCGGTTTTTCGTCATTCGATATCTCCTTCATGAGGAGTATCCGCTCGGCTTCCAGCTTTTTCTTGTATTCGGCAATTTTGTCTTTGTCCATTGAGTTTTATTTTTATTTTGACGACGCTACCATGCTAACACATCCGGCAAAAGATAGAAATGCAAATCCGGCAATTGCCGGATTCTGAGATTTGCCGGATTGCCGGATTTAGAATTATTTAATGAAATAACCCGGTAAGGCCGATTTTCCTACTGCTAAACAAAATTGTTTAGCAAAATGTTTAGCGCTAAACACTATTTAAATGCGGCCGCTGATAAAATGATTTATTTCGATGTTTAGCGCTAAACACATTTTAAATGTGTTTGCCGCTAAACACATTAAAAAAGACCATTTTAAATGATGATTTATTTCGATGTTTGCCGCTAAACACAATTTAAATGTCGGGATAGAAGGCGAAAAGGTGGCAGGCCAATATCTTATTAAAAAAGGATGGGTTGTTCTATTTAAAAATATTAAGAGAAAGGGGGATGAAATTGACATAATTGCCAGGGACCCAAAAGGAACCCTGGTTTTTTGTGAGGTAAAAACTATGGCAATAAGGGCCTGTGCGACGGTGGATACAACATGTACGGATGGTCCAGCCGGCGAATCGCTGATGCCCGAAGACAATATGACTGCTTTTAAGCGGAGGAAGATGGCCAGGGGGTGTGAATTCTTCGCCAGGTCAAATCCCGACATGGTTGACCAGGAGAAGGGTTGGCGTATGGATCTTATTGCGGTCGATCTTCAGAAACTTGGCCCCGCAGGGCCTTGGAGCGCCGCGGCGCGGTATGCCGTGGCGGGCATCCGGCACTATGAAAATATTTGACATCGATGCTTCGCGAAGGATATAGTATTGGGTAGGTGGGGTCCGCTCGTGAGCGGACTTTTTTAAAGGAGCGCCACCTCATGAAGAGAAAAATATGAAGAGAAAAATTTAATAAAAATTTAATATCAATCAACATGCTGAACATAAAAGAAATGAGCAAGGCGCTGAAGCAGGTCGCCGAAGAAAAAGGGCTGGAGCCGAACAAGGTGCTCGAGGTGATCGAGACCTCGATCGCGGCCGCATACAAGCGCGAGTATGGAACGCGCGGCGAGGTGGTGAGGTGTAATCTTGATGCGGTAAGCGGTGAGCTGAAATTCTGGCAGATGAAGACGGTGGTCGACGAAACTACGGTGCGCTTCGTAACCGAGGAGGAGGCGGCCGCGGAGATGGAGAAGGAAAAAGAAAAGGAGGAGCGCGAGAGGAGAGGGGGGAGAGGGGGGAAGGGGGGCGAGATTTCCGCGAATGCGGGCGCGGGAATGGGCGCGAGCGCGGGTGCGGGGACTAAAATGGAAGTCGTGGCGGAGGACGGCGAGGAGAAGCTTCCACGCTTTAATCCGGAGAGGCACATTACGCTCGAGGATGCGAAAAAGGAAAAGAAGGATGCAGTCCTCGGCGACGAGATTGCGTTCTCGCTCGAGATGCACGACGAGTTCGGACGCATTGCGGCACAGACCGCAAAACAAGTGATCCTTCAGAAGCTCCGCGAGTCGGAGCGCGATTCGATCCTCGCCGAGTGGCGCGACAAGGAAGGCCAGATCGTGAGCGGCGTTGTTCAGCGCTTTGAGCGGGGGAATGTGTTCATTGATCTTGGGAGGACGATCGGCGTGATGTTCGCAAACGAGTCCATCCCCGGGGAGCACTACCGCGCGGGCGAACGCCTGCGTTTCCTTGTGCTCGCCGTGCAGGAGGACACCCGCCTGCCGGGCATCATTCTTTCGCGCTCGCACCCGAAATTCGTGACGGAGCTCTTCCGCATGGAGGTGCCCGAGCTCGCGGAAGGCTCGATCGAGATCAAGGCGATTGCGCGCGAACCGGGCAACCGCACGAAGGTGGCGGTCGCGTCGGGCGCCGAGGGCGTCGACCCGGTGGGAGCGCTCGTCGGCCAGCGGGGGACGCGCGTCATGGCGGTGAATAACGAGCTTGGCAACGAGAAGATCGACATCGCGGAGTGGGCGGAGGATCCGGCGCAGTTCATCACGAACGCGCTTTCGCCCGCGAAGGCGGACAAGGTCGAGATTCTGCCGCGACGCGAAGCGCGTGCGTTCGTGCCCGAGGGCCAGCTTTCGCTTGCGATCGGCAAGGGCGGCCAGAACGTCCGGCTCGCCGCGAAGCTCACGGGATGGAAGATCGACGTGCGCTCGGGGTCGCATCCTGACGAGGCGCAGGAGGGAGGCACTGCGGGTATCATGGAATCGGACCAGATCCCGCCCCGGCCGGAGGATGACGAGAAAGAGGACATCGCCATGTAGGGAGGGCAGGAACGGGCAACGCAACATAAAAAGTCATCACTATAAAATATTCATCATCATGTCGGCCATCACTTTTTCATTCGTAAGCAGTGCGATCGCGATCCTTTTTGCGTTCGGGCTCGTGTGGAGGATCTCGAAGCGGCGCGGAGGGGACGCCAAGATGCAGGAGATCGCGCGCGCGATCCAGGTGGGTGCAAAGGCGTATCTGAACCGGCAGTATAAGACAGTGGCGGTCGTCGCGGTCGTGATCGCGGCCCTGATCGGTCTCTTCCTTGGGACGGCGCCGATGGTCGGGTTCATTGTCGGCGCGCTGGCGTCGGCCTTGGCGGGATATATCGGCATGTATGTCGCGGTGCGCGCGAACGTGAAGACCGCGGAAGCGGCGAAGTCGGGCCTTGCGCCTGCGCTTTCGCTCGCGTTCGAAGGGGGAGCGGTGACGGGAATGCTCGTCGTCGGCCTCGCCCTGCTCGCAGTCACGGGATTCTATGCGACGACGGGCGACGTGAAGGCGCTTATCGGACTCGGCTTCGGCGCGAGTTTGATCTCGGTCTTCGCGCGCCTCGGCGGCGGCATCTTTACGAAGGGGGCGGACGTGGGCGCGGATCTCGTGGGCAAGCTTGAGGCGGGCATCCCTGAGGACGATCCGCGGAATCCCGCGGTCATCGCGGACAACGTGGGCGACAACGTGGGCGACGATGCCGGCATGGCGGCGGACCTTTTCGAGACGTATGCGGTGACGGCGATCGCGGCGATGCTCCTTGCGAACCTCGCGTTCCCCGGTGTCGCGGCGGCGCTCCATCTCCCGCTTGTCGTGGGCGGCGTCTCGATCCTCGCCTCGATTGTGGGAGTGTTCTTCGTGCGCCTCGGGAAGAAGCAGTCCATCATGGGCGCGCTCTATAAAGGACTCGCGGCGGCGGGCGTGCTTTCACTCGCGGGTTTCTGGTTCGTCGCCTCTCACTACGCGGCGACGGGCGGCCTGGGCGCAGGCATCACGGCGGGCGGCCTCTTTGCGCCAATGGCGGTCGGCGTCGCGGTGACCGCGCTCCTCGTGCTCATCACGGAGTACTACACTTCGAAGAAGTTCCGGCCGGTGCGCTCGATCGCGCAGTCGTCGGAGACGGGCCACGGCACGAACATCATCACGGGGCTTTCGGTCGGCATGGAAGCGACGGCGCTTCCGGTCGTCGTGATCATCGCGGGCATCCTCTCGGCGTATGCGACGACGGGCCTCTACGGCGTGGCGCTCGCGACGATGAGCATGCTTTCAATGGCGGGCATCGTGATCGCGATCGACGCATTCGGTCCGATCACGGATAATGCGGGCGGCATCGCCGAGATGGCGGGCCTTCCGGACGACGTGCGCAAGGTGACGGATGCGCTCGACGCGGTGGGGAACACGACAAAGGCGGTGACGAAGGGCTACGCGATCGGTTCGGCGGGGCTCGCCGCGGTCGTGCTCTTCTCAGCGTACGTACAGGATCTTTCGCAGAAGCTCGGCCACGCGGTGCGCTTCGACCTCGCGGATCCGAAGATCATCGTGGGGCTTTTGATCGGCGGCATGATCCCGTATCTCTTTGCCTCGATCTCGATGCGCGCGGTGGGGAAGGCGGCGTCGGCGGTCGTCATGGAGGTGCGCCGCCAGTTCAGGGAGATTCCCGGCATCATGGCGGGGACGGCAAAGCCGGACTATGCGAAGAGCGTGGACATCGTGACCAAGGCGGCGATCAGGGAGATGGTCTTACCGGCGCTTTTGCCGGTCGTGCTTCCGGTCGCGGTCGCGTTCATCCTTGGGCCGCTGGCCCTCGGCGGCCTCCTCGTGGGTTCGATCGTGACGGGTATTTTCGTCGCAATCTCGATGACCTCCGGCGGCGCGGCATGGGACAACGCGAAGAAGTATATAGAGGAGGGGAACCTCGGCGGCAAGGGCTCCGAGGCGCATAAGGCGGCGGTCACGGGCGACACGGTGGGCGATCCGTACAAGGACACGGCGGGCCCGGCGATCAATCCGGTCATCAAGATCATCAACATTATCGCGCTCCTCCTGGTGCCCTTCCTGTAAGGCGGGGACGGGCGGGCCGGACGGCGGGACGGGTTCCCCGGCGCGCCCCGCGCCGCGCTGGACGACGCGCAACGCGGAAAGTGTAGTAGAATATAAGAAAACAAAACCATGGAATCAGAAGGCCAGTATCTCATCCCGACGGTCATCGAAAAGTCGCAGTTTGGCGAGCGGGCGTACGATATCTATTCGCGCCTGCTCAAGGAGCGCATCATTTTCCTCGGCGGCACGATCAATGACGGCGTGGCGAACACGGTGATCGCCCAGCTCCTCTTCCTCGACCACGAGGATCAGAAGAAGGACATCAAACTCTATATCAATAGTCCCGGCGGTTCGGTCACCGCGGGCATGGCGATCTATGACACGATGCAGTACGTAAAGGCGGATGTCGTCACGATGTGCGTCGGCATGGCGGCGTCGATGGGAGCGTTCCTCCTTTCGTCGGGGAAGAAGGGGAAGCGATTTGCCCTTCCGAATTCGCAGATTCTTCTCCATCAGGTGATGGGCGGCGCGGAAGGGCAGGCAATCGAGATCGAGATCGCGGCGAAGCAGATCGTGAAGACGAAACAGCGCCTGAACCAGTTGCTCTCGAAGCACACGGGCCAGCCGCTCGCGAAGATCGAGAAGGACACCGACCGCGACTTCTGGCTCTCCGCCGAGGAGGCGAAGGAGTACGGCGTGATTGACGACATCATCAAGAATTCGTAATGAAGGCCGACCAAAAAACGGTCGAGGAAATTCTGTCCCGCGGCGTCGAGGAGGTGGTGGACCGTGCGCACCTCCGCGCGGCGCTTGCGTCGGGGCGGAAGCTCCGCGTGAAGTTCGGCGTGGACCCGACGTCGCCGGATCTCCATCTTGGCCACGCGGTAGTCCTGAGGAAGCTCCGCGAGTTTCAGGACGCGGGGCACCGCGCGGTGCTTGTGGTGGGCGATTTCACGGGGATGATCGGCGACCCTTCCGGAAGGAGCGAGACGCGGAAGCCGCTCACGGCGGCGGAGGTCCGCGCGAACATGAAGAGCTATCTCGCGCAGGCAGGGAAAATCCTCGACATGAAGAAGGCCGAGGTCGCCCATAACAGTTCGTGGTTCGCCAAGGAGGGGATCACGGAATTCGTGCGCCTCGCTTCGGCGGGAACTTTCCAGGAAGTGCTCCACCGCGCCGACTTCAAGAAGCGCATCGATGCGGGGCAGGGGATCACGTTCCTCGAACTACTCTACCCGCTCTTCCAGGGCTACGATTCGGTGAAGGTGAAGGCCGACGTGGAGCTCGGAGGCACCGACCAGACCTTCAACCTTCTTGCGGGACGCCGCGTCCAGCGCCATTTCGGCATGCCGGAACAGGATATCATGACCATGCCGATCCTCGAGGGCCTCGACGGAGTGAAGAAGATGAGCAAGAGCATCGGGAACTATATCGGCCTCGCGGACAAACCCGCGGACATGTTCGGCAAGGTGATGTCGGTACCGGATGCGCTCGTCAAGAAATATTTCATGCTCTGCACCGATCTCCCGAGCGGAGAAATCGAGTCGCTCTGCCGCAGCGAGAAGCCGAAAGCGCTCAAGGAGCGGCTCGGCTTCGAGATCGTAATGCTCTACCGCGGCGAGAAAGCCGCGCGTGCCGCGCAGGAGAACTTTGAAAAAGTTTTTTCGCGAGGAGAAGTTCCCGAGGACATTCAGGAGGTCCGCGTAAAGGACGCGAAGGTCGCCGCGCTCGATCTTGCGGTGGAGCTCGGAGCGGCGAAGAGTCGCGGGGAGGCGCGACGGCTCATCGAGCAGGGAGGATTCGATGTCGACGGGAACGCGGTGAAAGATCCGCGCGCCATATTGGCTTTCCGCGGGGGCGAAGTAGTGAAGGCCGGAAAGAAGCGGTTTTTCAAGATAAAAATAAAGTAAGGCGGGCGAGTGCCTCGGCCGCCCACAGGTTATCCCCAGGTTTTCCTTGCGCTACCGTGCGGGAAGATTATAGTTATATCAGATCGCTGACAGCAGAATATTCTTCTTGTAGCCCTCCTAGGCGGGAGGGATTTTGCGGCCATTTGGCTGCTGTCAGCGATTGCGCTCTTTTATCGGTTTGGGCTCTCCTTGGAGAGCCCTTTCTTTTTTATGGAATGTCCGCATAATGATTTTCATGCCCCATTTTTTCGTGAAAAGCTTTGAGGAGGATCATGCGACGAAGACGCTCGTCGGGACGAAGAAGAAGACCTTTCAAACCCTCGATAATATCCTGATGAAGGGGATTCTGCGCCCGAATACGAAGAGCTTCGGCCAAAAGCGACGCCTTAGTACGACTGTTTTGAGCGGCCGCTATACGAAGACCTACCGGCCGCAAGGGCTGATTTTCAGGACGAAAGACCGGCCGGATTACGTGATCCCGTTTGATCTTGTTCTGCTTTCCGATGCGGGGAAAATCGTCGTACATTACTATCGCATCAAAGATAATCTGCACGTCTATTACAACCACAAGCTCATCAATGGCTATCAGGGATTCATCTTTAAGAGTATCTCTCTGATGGAAAAGAAATTCGTCTCTCCGGAGGGAGCATGGAAAGCGGTCAATGCATTCCGCGTTGCACACGGCTATCCAGCGTTGCCTCCGTCGAAGCGCCGCCTCGCCGCCTATAACGAAGTCGTATTCCAGAAGCCGATAAAAGTCGTTCCCGTGGCGCTCTTCGGCTACCGCGCGGAAACGAGGCGGCTTGCCCGCAAATATGGACTCCGCTATTTCAGATCGGCGGGGGAGTTTTATAAACGGATACGCGGCGGCGCGTCCAAAGGACAGGAGGGGCGTTGTTTTTCTTTCGCTGGAGCGGGCAAGGGGAATCGAACCCCTGTCATCAGCTTGGAAAGCTGAGGTAATGCCATTATACGATGCCCGCGGAAGCAGAGCGCGGGCGCTCCCGCACCCTTTCGCCGCCGTCCGACGTACTTAAGAGTATCATCCAATCTTGCGTTTTTCAACCGGTTTTGCTACAACTTATGATATTGAAATGATCTCATTTTCCCGCCGCACCAAGATCGCAAGTTCATTCGTGGGAATCGTGATCGTGGGATATGCCGCCGTCCATTTCGTGCAGGGAGGAGGCGTGCCGCGCGACTTTACGGATGCGCGCGAGCAGGGAGCCATCATCGGTCAGACCATCGTTAATCTTTCGAACAGTTCAACGGCAAGCCTCGAGCAGGTGAATACCATGGACAACCGGGGGGACTATGCGGACGCGCTCACCCTCACGACCCAGCTCGTGAGCCAGAGTCAGGACATCCGCGACCAGGCGGTGGCCCTCTCCGCGCAGGTGGAGCAGATGACCAGGGCGCTTTCGGGCATCAGCGACCTCTCGGCGCGCCAAGCGGCGCTCGAATCGATCTCGAACCGACTCGCGCTCATCAATCAGCTCGTGAACTACAGCGCCGACCTCTCGAAGCTTCTCGATACCCTGCGCGCCCGCTTCTCCGGGAAGGGAGGCAGTGCGGCGCAGGTCACCGCGCTTGTGAATCAGGTGAACACCGACGTGAACGCGATCAACAACTTCAACGCCCAAGCCGGGCAGGCCATGGATCGCTTCGACGCGATCATGGGGAAGTAGCATTGTCGTTTACCTCCGGCGTTTTTTGCGGTATAAAGGCAGTACCCCGCGAGGGCATGTAGCTCAATGGCAGAGCAGACGTCTTATACACGTCCGGTTCCAGGTTCGAGTCCTGGCATGCCCACCAGATGATCATTGTATTCACCGGCAACGGAAAGGGAAAGACGACCGCATCGCTCGGGCAGATGGTGAGGGTGCTCGGGCGCGGTAAGGCGGCGCTCATGATCCAGTTCATCAAGGGGCCGTGGCTCTCCGGCGAAGACGAATTTGCGGCCAAGGTCAATATTCCGCCGGAGAAGTTCGCGGTGCGGAAGATGGGCCTCGGTTTCGTGGGGATCCTCGGCGACGCGCTCCCGATTGAGAAGCATAAGGAAGCGGCGCGCCATGCGCTCGACGAGTTCATCGAGGAGAAGCGGTCGGGGAGATGGCATCTCATGATCCTCGACGAGGTGAATGTGGCGGTGTCCCTGGGACTTCTCACGCCCGCGGAGGTGATCGCCGCCGTGGACGATTTTCCCGAAGAAAAGATACTCATCATGAGCGGCCGCGGCGCACCGCAGGAGTTCATCGACCGCGCGGATCTCGCGACCGAGATGCGTGAAATAAAGCACCCGTTCGCGAAGGGTGAACGGGCGAAGTTCACGGTGGAGTTCTAGGGGCGGCTCCGGGGGGCGGTTCCTGTGGCCGGCCGCGGGTGGCCACAGGCCGGACCCTGAAACGTGCGCGGGCCTAGCCCGCGACGGGCTTGATCTTGTACGGCAAGAGAAGGCCGTAGAATTCATCTCCCTCGAGCGTTTCTTTTTCCATGAGCGTATCCGCCACCTTCTTGAGTGCGGGTTTGTGCGTCTTCAATATTCTTTCCGCGGTTTCGTACGCGTGCGCGATGAACTTACGGACCTGTTCGTCGATCTCCGCCGCCATTTTTTCTGAATAATTTTTTTCAGTCGTGATCTCGCGGCCAAGGAACACCATGTCTTCCGTTTTCCCGAAGGTTGTGGGGCCGAGCTCGCTCATGCCGTATTTCATGACGAGGCGCCGCGCCAAACTCGACGCCTCTTTGAGGTCGTTCGAGGCGCCGGTCGAAACGTCGCCGAAGGTGAGCTTCTCCGAGGTGTAGCCGCCGAGCATCATGGCGAGGTCGGCGAGGAACTGGTTCCTGGTCTTCAGGTGCTGGTCTTCCGTGGGGAGTTTCATGGTGTAGCCCCCGGCGAACCCTCGGCTGATGATCGAAACCTTCTGGACGGGGTCGGCATCCTTCACGGCCGCCGCGACGAGCGCGTGACCGCCTTCGTGGTAGGCGGTGATCTCCTTTTCCTTTTGGGAAATGACGCGGCTCTTGCGCTCGGGGCCGAGGATCACCTTTTCGGCGGCCTCAAAGAGTTCCTCCTGACCGATGAGCTTCTTGCCGCGCCGCGCGGTGATGATCGCCCCCTCGTTCATGAGGTTCGCGAGGTCGGCGCCGGAGAAACCGGGCGTTCGCACGGCGACCTTCCGAAGATCGATGTTTTTTGCGAGGATCTTGCCTTCGGCGTGGATCTTGAGGATCGCCTCGCGGTCATTCAGATCCGGGAGGTCGAGGATCACGCGGCGGTCGAAGCGGCCCGGGCGGAGCAACGCGGGATCCAGAATGTCGGGACGGTTCGTGGCGGCGAGGACGATCACGCGCGTGTCGCGGTCGAAGCCGTCCATCTCGACGAGAATCTGGTTCAGCGTCTGCTCGCGTTCGTCGTTGCCGCCGCCGAGGCCCGCGCCCCGCTGGCGGCCGACCGCGTCGATCTCGTCGATGAAGAGGATCGCGGGCGCCGCGCGCTTCGCGGTCATAAAGGCGTCCCTGGTGCGCGAAGCGCCGACGCCGACGAACATCTCCACGAATTCCGATGCGGAAATATAGAAGAAGGGTACCCCGCTCTCGCCGGCGACCGCGCGGGCGACGAGTGTCTTTCCGGTGCCCGGGGGGCCCATGAGCAGGATGCCGCGCGGGATGCGCGCGCCCAAGTCAAGGAACTTTTTAGGATTTTTTAAGAAATCGACGACCTCGATGAGTTCTTCCTTTGCCTCCTTGAGGCCGGCCACGTCCTTGAACATCACCTTATCCTTGAAGGTCGAGAGCTTGAGGTTGGAGCGGCCGAAGCTGAAGGCCTGGTTTGCTCCGGTCTTCGCCTGGCGGAACATGAGCCAAAAGAAGATGCCGATCGCAATCAGCGGGAGGAGTGTGGGGATGAGAAGATTTGCCCAGAATTCCCAGCCGGACTGATCCTGCACGGCGAGGTTCACGGTCTGCATGGCTTTGGGATCAACGCCGAGGCTTTTCAGGGTTTCCGCGATGCCGGTTTCGGCTTCTTTTTTGGAAACCGCGGTCGAACCGTCCGTGAGCGTGATGGCGAGATCGTTGCCGTTCACGGTGACCGATTTTACCTGGCCGGCATTGATCTTATCCACGAGCTGGTTCAGGCTGAGCGTCGTCGGGGCGGGCGGCGGGGCGACGAACGCGGAAAAAACGAGCGAGATGATAACGAGCGTCAGTATTCCCCAGAGTATATTTTTTACGAGGTTGGACATAGCGCAATTATAGAGGCACGGCCGAAGCGGGTCAAACGAGCGGGCGCTCTTCCGGTTCCACGAAGCGCTCGACGACTTTCCCGATCAGGAAGTCTACGGCGACGAATACGGCGAGGACGACGAGGAAGATGAGTTCGACATCCCTGAGGGTCGCGGCGGCGAGAAGCGGCGAGAGGCCGGAGACGAGCGTGAAGGCAAGGCCGAGGAAAAGGGGGATCCAGGCGAGGATGGAGAGCACCGAGGTGCGGAAGAATTTTTTGAAAGGCGTGCGCGTCCAGCCGATGAGGAACACCACCGGGAAGCTTGCGCCGTACATGAACTTCGAAAAAAAGAGCATCTTCCTGCCGTTGTGGAGGAGAATGCGTTCCATCCGTTCATGCCCAGGGATACGGCTCTTGATCCATCCGCCGAGGCGCGTGTTGCGGAGCTTGTGACCGAGCGAGTACCACAGCGTGTCGCCCGTGATATTTGCGAGGAACATGGCGAGCACGAGAAGCGGCACGCCCCACGCGCCGAAGTAGCCGTGGGCGACGATCCAGAAACCCGTAAAGGCCGCAATATTGCCGAGGAAAATCGTGCCGACGTAGATGATGAAAGTGGCCAAAACAAGGTTTTGGCCGGCGATGGCGCCCAGGGCGGCGATGAATGTACTCACGTGATTCCATTATACCAAATGCGGCCGCGCCGCCCGCGCGCGCCTTGAAAAATGCCCGTTCCCGTGCCATAATGGGCACGTTCCGTCCGCTCAAGGCCGGTTCATGGTGCCTCTAGCTTAATGGTAAAGCTCCGCTCTGTGGCAGCGGCAATACGGGTCCGATTCCCGTGAGGCACCCAGCGCAAACAAAGACATACTCCCTTACGGACATGGGCTCCCTTTAATGTCCGCAAGGGAGTATGTCTTTGTTTGCCGCGCTGGGCTGTTTTGTGAGAGAAGCGGACGAGGGGAGGGGTCGGGAGGGGCGGGCCGCCCCTCCCGTGTGGGAGGGCTACGCTGCTCCGGGCGGCGCGGCAGTGCGGGACCGAGGGTCCCGCAGGCGCAGGGCGGCTGAGCGCCCGAGCAGTCCGACTCCCCGTGAGGCACCCAGGGAGGGTTATTTTCCCTTCCGCTCCACGATTCGGTATCCTTCCAAGATCGCATCGCACATAAAATTCTCGAGTAGCGTAAGGTCGTCTTTCGTTTGCGCTTTGTTGAGATAAGCGATATACCGCCGCCGATCCTCTTGCAGGATGACGAGCGGCGGAAGATCTTCCTTGAGCGCCATCGCATGCCCAAGCAGACGGCCAATGCGGCCGTTGCCGTCGGCGAACGGATGGATCATTTCGAACCGAGCATGGATGGCGGCAATGTGCCGGACGACATCCTTCGTTTTTTCGCGCATATCCTCAACGAGCGTCTTCATCAGATCGGGAACCTTCGCATAATTTGCCGTGGGGACATCCGAGCCCGCTATTCGCACACCATGGTTGCGATACCCTCCGGCGTAGGGGTGGACCGCATTCAGAAGGATGCCGTGTAGCTTCACGATCAACGATTCGTTGATCGGCTCCCCTTCTCCGATATAACCGAAAAGATATTCCAAGGTAGCCTGATGGTTCTTCACCTCGAGCTGTTCGATGATGCTCTTGTTCGGCAACGCCGCGTTCTGGAACATGATCGCCGCCGTTTCTCCTTCGGACAGCGTGCTCCCTTCGATGCGGTTCGAGTGGTACGTAAGCGACAGATAGAATTGATCGCGGATATCGGGATTATCTACAATGCGTCGCAGTACGTGCGGGCGCTGTTTTTGTTTTACGCGGATGATCCCCTTTTTCGCCGCGAGTTCGCTTTCCGGCACCTGCTTCTCGCCCGAATACTCTTTATATAATTCGTCGATTTTTTGAAGTGCCCCGAGGCGCGGCGACGCCCTTTCGTTTATCCACCGGTTGAGCGCCGCAAAGGTAACTCCAAGGCGGTTGGCCAGCTGGGTCTGCGTCAATCCCGACAGCTTCAAGATAAGTTGTAATTTCTGTCTTGAGGTCATAGCCCCATGGTAATAAACTATATATAGTTTGTCAAAATGCGGCCTTTATATATAGTTATATACCTCGTTTTATGAGGTATATCCTGACTTTCTTATTGTCTCGGGGAAGCGGACGAGGGGAGGGGCGCAGAGCTTTTGAGCGCTCTTTGCACGACCGCTACTAGCTAGTACGTTGTCGGAGAGAAAACGGTGCTGGTCGAGGTGATGCAGGATTCGAAGAGCTGGGTCGACGATGCGCTGTCGGGGGCGGATAATATTCCCCTGAGCGTTGCCTGCTTCAGGGACTCCATGGTCGAAGTGCCGTCGGGCTTCACCCCGTATTTATCGCTTTCAGCGCTAATGAATGCGAGCGTGCTCGAAACCTCTTCACTTTTTACATTTGCCTGGAGCGTGGAGTCGAGTGGATTTCCCGATAGTTCATTGAGCGCATCGAGGACGGTTTGATTCCCCTGCGTTTCCTGCTGTTTTACGAATGTCTGGCGAGCGTCATTTGCGGAGGTTACTTCTACGGTTTCAACTCCATCCTGCGTACGGACGGCGGCGGCAATCTTTTGAATTACGGCGATATCGGTTCCGGACGAAAAGCTGACCGTGATGGGGCTCGCGAGGCCCGCGATCTTGTTATAGCACTGATGCCGAAGATCTGCGGGGCGATATTGATGAGCGATCAAAAAAACGCCAACGCCGGCAACGCAGATTACTGCGGCAATCGCCGCAAATATCAGAACCACTTTCATGCTTCCAGTATAACAGAAGTGCGGCACGGAAAGCTAAAAATCCTGGTATACTTAATCAAATGTCGCTCATGGGGTTTGTCAGGATCATCTTCGCCGCGCTGTTCCTGATTTTCGCTGTTGTGCTCGGCGGATGGTGGTGGCGGATGGCGGTGGTTGACACGCTGACCGTCGCACTCGTGACCACCGCACTCATGGCGGCCGCGCTTGATTTTCTGTTATGCGTCCTGTACCGCTTCGAGGTGAAGCGGCTTGAGGCGTGGGGCTATATTCTGGGCGTCCTGCTCATTGGCGCAGGAACGCTCATGATCGCCTTGATATGGTCGATGAACCTTGTCTCCTACGTCTATGCGGGCACGGTTGCGTATGCCGTACTGCTTTTCCTGCTTGCCATGGCACTCGTCATTCTTCCCGTCGCGTCAACGATAGATTATGTAATCTTTCTCACGCGGCGAAGGAAATCAGCCACGGCCATGAGGGCGAGCTGGGCAAGATTCGTGCTTTCCTTTGCCGCGCTCGTTGCCGTGGGCGTCTATGCCTATGCTATGGCGCAAAAACCGCAAGCGTTCATCGGAGTCATTGCCGGATCGGGCGGGGGCACCGGCCAGATTTGCACCATCCAGAATCTCGGCCCGGCGCCCGCGACGGACGTTGTATTGCTTCGCCTCGAGCTTGCCGCGCCATATGACGCCTCGTTCCAGATTGCGTCCCAATGGCTCGCAAGCCGCGGATTCTCCGTCGATCATCAAGTGTCGCGGGACACGTCTTTTAGCGGAACCGTCGGGCAGGTAGAGCAGGCATTTGGTATTCAAGGGAGCGTCAATAAATATTGCATGAGTTGGGGAATGTGCGATGCCGGTACGAACCCCGATGCCCCCGTCAATGTTCCCATTCCTGTGGCGCTTGCCTCGGCCGTGGCAAAGATCTCCGGGCCGAGCTGCCCGCCGCCCATGATGCCCGCGAAGCCCGTCATTTACCTCTACCCGACGCATCAGGAATCCGTTTCCGTGACGCTTGATTACGCGGGGACAATCACCGACGTGTACCCCTCGTTCGATCAGGGGACGACGTGGAGCGTCGTCGCGTACCCAGGCGGCCGGATCATCGACGACCGCGACGGCCAGCCGTATTCATATCTCTTCTGGGAGGGGCAGGATCATGCCCGGTACGACCTCTCGACGGGCTTCGTGGTGAAGGGGAGCGACACGGCGGCATTCCTGCAGAAGAAGCTGGCGGCCATGGGCCTTACCCCGAAGGAATACAACGAATTCATCGTGTACTGGCTACCGAAGCTTGCGCACGATCCTTACAATCTGATCCATTTCGCGGGGAGCGAGTATACGGACACGGCGAAGCTCGTCGTCGATCCTGCGCCCGACAGCATCCTGCGCGTCTTCATGGTCTATAAGCCCCTCGCGGCGCCGGTCGCCGTCGAACCGCAGACCTTTCCTCCCTTCGTGCGGAAAGGGTTCACCGTCGTCGAGTGGGGCGGCACGGAGCGGTAGTACTCGCGTACGAGAGGGGGATGGGTTTGGGGTGCGGGATTTCCGGGGGAGCTGATTTCCGCTGAGGTAGCGGGGAGAAATTATGCTCCCGTTGACGCGACCCCGCCCTTATTTTTTTCTCCCGGCTTTTCGAAAACACAGATTGTACGGCCCGCATCATCAAAATAATGGGTAAGAATATACCCATTTCGCAGGGGCGACCAATCCGGAGAGTCGCCGGAGGGGTATTCTCTTGTCATGATGCCCTCTTCGGGGTTTTGATTTTTTTTGATGGCAGAAACAATTTCCCGACCACTGATTTTTTTGGAAGCGAGTCCCTTGTCGGCGTCGGGAGACAGCTCGATCTTTAAGCTCGGTACCCCCTTGTAATCATATGCTTCCGTGGCGACAAAGCCGCTCTCGATGTATCTCTTGGTGACGGGCGCCATCGGATTGCAATCGGCGAAAATAGGAACCCCGAGGGCACGCTCCTCCCGGAGGGCTTGGTCAAGCATCGTTTCCCCCACTTTGCCTCGTCCATACGCCGGACTCGTGTTGAAAGACCCGAAATAGATAGAATCAAGCCTGCCGTTTTTGAATGTGTGGTCGAAGCGGCAGAACGCCGCAACGGCCCCTTTGTGCTTGAAGAGATAGAATCTGGTGTCGGGATTATCGAGAGATGCATCAAATGACTGGATGAGGGCGTCGATGAATTTTTCGGGATATTCCGTCCGATTGCCATAATTCTTTTGATATATACGGCGCATCTCTTCGAGAAGCGGAGGATCTTTCTTGAGGTCGGCTCCCGAGGAGACGTTGAATTCGGCGAGTCCGAGGTCGCGAAGGTCGGCGGGAAGCTTGCCGGATCCCTGTTTTAATGCCTTTATGGTGCTGGTGAAAAGCACGACTTCCGCTTTTATGTCGTCCAGGCGCTCGAAAAGATCACGAGTGTCAGTGCCGAGCTCGGTGGCGTCGACAAAGTGCTCTATCAGCTCGTTGCCGCGCCTCAGGAGGTTGCGGGCCACCTGGTTCACGAGTTCTTCGTCCGTCTTTTGTCCCGATGAAAAATTGTCCCGTAAATATTCCCGAACCTTCTCAATCACCGCCGCTATCTCTGCATATTTTTCAAAAAGCTTCCGGGCGTCATCGCGATCAAGGATATTCGCCAGGCGGATGATCGCGTCGCCGTAGTCAGTCCCGCCTTCGGAGCATGCAAGGAAGGAGGTGGCAAAGTTCTTTATATAGATCCGTTCGGGATGGAGGTCGGGCTCCGGTCCCCCCCGGTGCCACTCAAGGTGGATGGAGGCGTCGTCCGCGATCTTGTCGAGCCCGGCCTTGAGGCGCTGGATTTCATCCACGTTCCGTCCGTCGATATAATGGAGGAATTGCACCTGCGCAGAGAGGGGAAAATCGGCCATATCTATCAACAGATCGTCCTCCAGTACTTTGCGCATACTGAGTCGCATCAGGTACTGGTAGTGATATTCCGCTTCTTCCGACACCGTGCCCGCGGGGAAGAGGCGTCGCAGATATTCCTCCTTGCTGAGTATGGGCGGTGGCACGCTCTTGCCCGCCTCGAACGTTACGTATTCGGCATTCCTGCGAAGGATCTCTCCCGCCACGAAGGGATGTATGCCATCGACGTCAATACGCTCGAGGTCGAAAAAAAACTTTCGGCCGGCATCATGCAACTTGCGGTCGAAGGACCACAAGTCCTCCAGTTGCCGCAATGAACCATACCTCGGCGAACCTATTGCAAGCGCGTCATAAATCGCCTCATCCGCAGGATCATTCCGCGCTATATAGTGCCCCTCGTCAATTCCGGGTTCCTCGTCGCCGTGCGAGATGTCGAAGATGCTTTCAAGGCGCCCGGCGCGATATTGGCCGAGATAGCCGGGGGCGATAGGAAGGACCGCGTTTGCGATGGGGTTGCCCTCGGTAATGCCGTAGCGCATTCTCAGATTATACGACTCGAACATGCGCCTGTAGGTATATATGGTCTTATTCGAGGCACCCCCCGCGATACCGGAGACGACGCCTTCTTCCATGTCGTATCGGTCGTATGAATGGACGGCTTTGTAGACGTCATCAAGATGCGCCCCGAGAAGATAATTTTCGACCCTTTCCGTGGCATCCTTCGCGAGCTCTTCCACAAATTTCAGCGCAAACCGATTGTAAGAATTGCCATATTCGTCCAGCGGCTCCTCGTCCGGGGCGATATTCTGCAGGGCCGTAATATCAGCGCTGAAAAAATCTATGATTTTGTGCGCGAGTAAGTTGCCTTGCGGGTCGTTCGCGCGAATGAGGGCGTCAAGTTGGTTTTCCACCCGCAGGGGCAGGGCGTCTTCGGCCGCCTCCATCTTTTTTGCAAAGTCCTCCCGCGGGAACAGGGAGTTTCCCAGTCCGTCAATTTCCCCCAGTAATGCGATGATCGGGAACGAGGCAGGCATTCCCTTCGAAGAGATACCCCGCGCAACAGCGTCTTCGACGATGTCGATGCGTCGTTGCCGTTCTTCGGGAGTCCCGCCCCGAAGTACAAAATCCACAATTTGAGATCCTTTCTCCGGCCGGGGAGAAGTATTTCCGGCTTCACAAAGGGCATCGATGGCCGATCCTAGATTCTGCTCCGAAATGGTTTCCGCCGTCGCCCCGCGCGCAATGAGCACATCGGCAATCTCATCTGCGTCGCCGACCGGAAGCGGATCGTTGGAGAGAAAGCCGTCCGGCAAGGGGCGCGCGGGTGGAAACTCTTTATTGATCGAAGCATATTCCTGTCTCTGACGGAAAAGAGGAAGGCCTGGGACAGCCCGGAGCGAATTCACCAATTCCTTCCTGCGGCGCGCTTGCTCATGCGATGACCGTTTTTTGTTCGCGCCGTATTCCGCGTCAGCGCTCAATTCCACTGTTGATCCTTCTTTGCGCATAGTATTACGCGGATCGTGGGGTTGGCTCCTTTATCTGCTCCGCGAGTCCCCAGAGATACTCGAAGAGATATTTATGCATGGCGTAAATGTGCGGGTCAGCAAGAATGACGCCGATCATTCTTTCCGGCCGCAGAGTGACGTAAGCGATTTTTCCGTCATAAATATTCATGATGCTTTCGAATGGAGGGGCGTCCACTCGTATGAGGCGGCTCTCGGTCACGGCGAGGTGGTAATCCTTCAGGTACTCCCGCGTCGCCGGGGTATCAAGAAGGATGCCGCGCCGTTTGACTCCCAGTTTTTCCCTCTTGGCCACATAAGCGTTATTGAGGGGGCCGATATTTTTCATCACCGCCTCGATATCCGCATATGAACAGATCTCAGTCCGCGATATAAGCGTATCGTCCAGGACCTTTTTAATGCCCTCAAGGCCTTCGTAGAATAGAACACCGGGTTTTCCGGATGAAAGGTTGAAATCGGAAACCAGCGAGTTCAGAACTCCCTCGAGTGCGACGTGGGCATCGGCGGCCGCACGCGATTTCTGGTCAGCCAGATCTCTTAGTTTCAATGGGTGGGCCGGTTCAAATTGAGCCACCGATCCCGCCTTGTCCCGTCGGACGGCCAGGCCCCCTGCTTCAAGTTCCCCGAGGATCTTGTAGGTAAGGCCGCGCTTTAGTCCTGCGTAGCTACTGATTTTTCCCGCTGGAAGCAAGCCATGCTTTACTAGGATCTCGTAGAGCTTGGCCTGGTCTGGAGAAAGTCCCGCCCTAGAAAGGGTCTGTTCGTACATGGCTTCATTGCAATAATAACATAAAATTAACGCTTTGGAAAGTGTCACGGGGCGTAAAAAGGGCTTAATCTTTTTTATTTATCGTCATAAAATTATGACAATTAATGCTATAAAACTCGGCCATTTGTATCATGAAAATACTTATTTCTGCAGAAATTTAGAAAGATGCGCCACAAGAACTTGACAGTTTTCATTGCATATGGTAATATATCACCAGCACGATGACAGAGGGGGTGGTTCCGGAGGGTGCGCGGCTGGCAGGGAGGGGAATGGATTGAAGGGATCTATTCCTCTCCCCGAGAGCAAGAGGAGAGGCCTAAGGAGATCCGGGGAAGAGATCTTCATCAGCTCTTTGTAAAACGACGGTCGCTCGCGGATATCAGTCTCGAGGAGAGAGTTATCTCGCAGGGCGATTCAGTCAAGCATTCGTCGCGGCGCGTGTCATCGCTTCAAAAGAGCGAGAGCGGTAGCGGGGCCAGGGAGTCGACGACTCTGCCTCCAATGCCGCGCTGATCAAATCGATCCACAGCGCCACCACGTTTCTTTTTGTGAGATACGTTGCCGGCGAAACGGTCCAACCCGCCGTTTCTCGGCAAAAATCTCCCCGAAAGAGGAGAGTGATATGGTTCCCTTAGTAAGGAGATCGACTGGAGAGCAAGCTCGGGTCCGGTTGGTCTCCAGAAACCTCCTTACTAACTCGATCGCAATCTGCGAAAACCGAGGAGAGAGCAGATTGTTAGAGGAGAGAGTAAGGAAGTACCTTGAAAATTGAATAGCCAAAGTAGTGCTTATAGCGATTATACGTTCGCGGATTATTACACGGGAGCGTCCGAGCTATGGCATTTTGACTTTGAAGTTCCTCCCGAGTTTGGTTGTCAACTGAGGTTCTGATTTTTGGTGCTTCAGTTGGCAATCAAACTCAAATACGAAACGAAAGGAGGGAGTCAAATGAACTATTTGTTGGGGTCGGGTGAGGCGGTCATTGATCGTTTCAACTCGCACGTTCACGACGGAGTGGCGCGGCTCCTACCCGCGGCGCTGCTTCGAGTTCAGTCACAGGGTAGGAAGTTCCTCATCGAGGAAGTTGACTTTGGTCAACCAGTCGGTGAGACGATCTGCGTTCCAACCGGGCCAGGGGACGAGATCGTATACGCAATTCGGCCCAAGAGATTCGGGCACTCGCGGTTCGTCAAAAATCGCAAGCCCGAGCCATGTGGTGCGGTGACGATCATTCTCAAAAGGGATGAATTTGATCCGTACTATGTCCTAATTACGGCCTTCGTAGGCCATAAACCTGAGCCCGAGCCATGGGATCGCAATTCCAATGGTTTGAGTCGGGACTTCTGGAGTTCTCACGCCCTCATCTGGGGGTGCGAGGAAGTCATGCACAACACAGTAACCACGGAATGTCCGTGGTAACAACAGCAACAGAGAAAGGAGAAACGAAATGAAAATCAAGAGGTTGTTTTTGGCGCTGTGCGCCAAGAGGTTGGTTGTCGACATCATCACCGCTGACAACAGAGCGTTTCAGTTGAGCGGTGACCGACGGTTCGAGGGGATGTATGAGCGGCTATTCCATGCCGACTCTCACCCCACTCGCAGAAACGTTGGAGAAGGTGAGATGCAGTGGGCTTTCGACCAGGCCAGAGAAATCCGGCTTTGGATGGGCCCCACGGAGTATCGCACGATCACAACAACTGAGCTCGAATCCGAGCTCACGCCATTCCCGGTTCGATAGAAAAGGAGGAGACGATGAGTCACATCAGAAAGGAGACCGTGCGTGGATTCGATACCGTCCACCCGGTTGTTCTGCAAGAAGGTATCAAGGTGGCCTGTCAACTTCTCTCGCTTCAGGGCCTGAAGGTGACTGATCATGTCTTTGATTGGAGTGGCCATAAGGTCACCGAGTACAACGGCATGAATGTTATCTGCGGCTTGGACGCACAGGGGTCGGCCTCGTCCCACAAGTTTGCGGGACTGGGGCTCGCAGTCGACCAGAAGGGCAAGCTCGCGATTGTCGGAGATTTTTATTACTCCGAGCAAGAGCAGCGAGCCCAGGAACTCAAGAAGATGATCGAAACAGTTCTTGGCGGAGCCTGCTACTTTGCGGCACGGGCGATGATCGCCACGGCCAAGGGGCAGCGGACTCAGATCAAGATCAACCAAGAAACCCGCCAGCTTCAGCTGGTGGTGCAGATGTGAGATGAGAAAGGAGGACGTCATGGCAAGAGAAGTCATAACGATCGGCGGAGACGGAGGCGTCGGCTCTGAAATGTTCGGGTTCAAAGGCAAGAGCTGCCTCAAAGCGGCGGCTGAGATTGCCGAAGAGCTCAAGCGGCTCGGAGTGGTTGCCGACATCGGCGGAATCAGCATGAAAGAGGATGCCGAGGTCGTGACCGAGACGCAGCAAGCGGCAATGAAGGTCGAAAGGGGATGAAAGTTATGGTTATGCCCCGCGTAAACCTTCACGACTTCGTCCCCCGGTCTCGTGCAAACGGGCCGGGGGAGCGAGCGGTGGTTTGGGTGCAGGGTTGCCCTCGGCGTTGTCCGGGGTGTTTCAATCCCGAAACCTTACCATTCGTTACCAAGAATTGGGTAACCGTTGATGATCTTGAGAGCCGAATCTTGGCTCAAAACAACATTGACGGCGTCACCTTTTCTGGTGGCGAACCGTTCGCACATGCACAGGCACTTGCCGAGTTGGCGAAAAAGCTGCGCAAGTATGGATTGACGGTGGTGTGTTACACCGGCTACACGCTCAAGCAACTTAAGGCCGGAAATCGCGAGGACTGGAATGCTCTTCTTTCAGAAGTAGACCTTCTGATTGACGGGCCATTCATCCAAGAGCAGCGGTGCCATGAACCATATCGCGGCTCGGCAAACCAAATTCTTCACCTTCTTACCGATCGCATCCGATTGGAGGAAGTTCATGGGCAAAGCCAGACAGCAGAGTTCACACTCGGCGCTGGCGGAGACATCCAGCAAACTGGATTCCCTGAACTCCCCGACATGGATGCGGTCATGGGAGAAATCTCAGGGATCCTCAAACAGACAGGAGGATCGAAATGAAAGATACGAAGAATTGTGCCGTAACGGCACACAGTTGGTTTGAGTCTTTTGCTCGTGCCTACGCGGCCGAGCTCGGGTACGTGTTTCTTATCTCCGGCAACATCGCAGATTTATTCCCCTTGGGGAGCGAGTTCGTGACCTTGCGCCAGTTCTGGGCAAGGCAGTTGGATGGCAGAGACATTGTGGTGTTCTGGGATAAGTCGGCGGGGTTCGCCTTTGCTGACGAAATCCTCGGCACCAAACCGGCCGAAGGGCAACTCCCGATGAGGGAGAAGTTCAAGGCCGCAGTCGGACTGAATCAGCAGCAAGGTAATGGCGGCAGCAATGCCTCTAACTTGCTGGCTGGCTTGGCTGGATTGGGCGGCGGCAACAACGGCGCGCTTCCCACTGATCCTGAGCAAGCTTTCCAGCTTCTGGAAAAATTGCTCTCACAGGGCAAGCCAGAAGATCGGAAGGCGGCGGTAGTCGTGGAGTACATCGAAAGTGTTATCCCCGAAAACGACTACGGGTCAGTTCCGGCAGTAACGCTCCAACGGTGGGCGTCTCTGGACAGCCCGCTCAAGGGTACCGGCAACCCGGTTATCCTGATCGAGCGGAATCCAGAACGGGCCTCTAGTGTAGTGAAGCATGACGATTCGTCGGTAGTGCGGATCCACATTCCTCGTCCGAACAAAGAGGAGTTCGGAACATTCATCCGTCACAGCCTGAAGGTCAACGGCGTTAAGCTCGCCGAAGGCCTGACGGTGGACGTGGCGGCCAACCTGTCAGCCGGGCTACGTTGCAAGGACTTTGACGACTTTGTCATGAAGTCGCTCGAGTCCGGCGACCCAATCAACGACACCTTTATTTGGCAGAAAAAGGTGGAGTTGATTGAGAAGCAGTCCGGCGGGGTCCTGCAGGTGGTAAGACCCAAGCATGGGTTCGAATCCATCGGCGGGCTGGAGCACGTCAAGAGCGCCCTACGGGTGCAGATTGACAAGCTTCGCAGTGGTTCCAGAACCACTGATAAGGGTTGGATTCTGATGGGGCCTCCGGGAACGGGGAAAACCATCATCGCCGAGGCGCTGGCGAAAGAGTCGGGTGTCAATTTCGTGATGCTCGGCAACGTCCTCTCCAAGTATGTGGGTGACTCGGAGAGAAACATGAATCTCGCTATGGAAATTGCCCGAGCCATGGCGCCCACAATCATCTTCGTTGACGAAGCCGCTGAGGCAATCGGAAACGGAGAGGGCTACAACGGGGATAGCGGCGTCAGCAATCGTGTAAGGGGGAAACTCCAGAACGTGATGGGTGACGACTCTGCCCGGGGCCAGCTGTTCTTTATGCTGGCAACGAACTATCCCAATCGTCTGGCACCGGCGATTCTGCGTGAGGGAAGGATGGACAAGCGGGTGCCACTCTTGGTTCCTGACAGCACCGGGAGAAATGAGATTCTCAAAGCGCTTTGCCTAAAGTATGGCATTGCGTCCGAGGGAATCGACTTTTCACCTGCCCTTGCCAGTACGGAAGGGTGGACAGGTGCTGAGCTCGAGGCGCTTTTACTCCGAGCGAAGCAATTTGCAGAGGAGGAGGAAGTGCCGGTCGAGACCCGTCATTTCGATGAAGCGGTAAAGGATTACATCCCGAGCCGCGACCAGCAGGCGTTCGACCTGATGACCGCGTTGGCCATCAGGTACACGAACTCCAGACGGCTTCTGCCCGAGGCCTATCGGTCTGCGAATGGAGAAATTCAGAAGCGGATCGATGAGCTCGAGCCTCAGGTGGCCGAGCGCGAAGCAAGGCGCCGGGGCGGGCTGAAGCTCTAGTCCGAAACACCAACACAGAAACGAAAAGAATGGAGGTGATTCCAATGTAGTTCTTATGGCGAGAGCCACGGAGAACCCGAATCTTTCCGCGGGATGGAGTGTGCGGGGAAGATCGGAGGCGGTCTTCGGTAGGGCTGCTTCTTAAAACATGACCCGGCGATGCATCAGGCCGAAGTCTGATGTAGGTTCCAGCGGCAGATGTTTGTCGGCTATCAGGGATATCCGGCAGACAGTTGGAACAAAGGGGTTTGTACATTTGCGGGTTCATTGGTGTGCGAGCTTCTCTCCCTGAAATGGAGAAACGAACCAAAAGCGAAGTTAACCTTCAACCGGCGGTTGGCAATCATCCGTCGAGCGTTAACCCCAAGTGGAATTAGCGGTGCTTAATAAAGGCCACAGGCCTAATGAGCCGCTAAATCCAGCAAGGTCGCAGAGTTCCCTTCGGGGGATAAATAAATTGCATAAGCCGAGAAATCGGAATGCGGATCGCGCTTGACTTAAAGCGCGAGAAGCGAGTGGCCAGTCAATCGGCCGTCCGATTTGTCCAGTTGCGAGCAACATTGCAGTTGGACTAGGCGAAGATTGAACGCGCTCATCCGCGAAACTTCAAATTCGGCCTAGGGTTCGATGAGGGGTTCTATAAAATTCTTGACTTTGGCCAAGTCTTGGCGGCACTTGCTTTGCCGTAACCTCGGGCTAATCGCAAGTTAGCTCGAGGAAAGCAAGAAGGGTTTAGGGTTTACAGTCCGGGCGAGTTGACGCACTCAACTCGCCCCTTCTTCCGAACTCATCATCATGGTGATGATGAGTTCGGAGAGAGGGTTCATTGACAACCAAATACGAAAGGAGGAAAGCAGAATGGACAAGGTCCAAATCTACCCGCAAGGGCTCGGAGAGTACGAGCGGACACTTGGTCTGCGCTGGTCGGTATCATATTACTTGATGCCAGAAGCGCATACGTGCCAAGTGGTCTGCGACGGTCGCGAGCGAAAGTGTGAGATTTGGATCAACGGTACCACGTACCGAAATCCAGAACTCATGTTCGCTGATGTGATTCATGAGCTCTGCCATTGTAGTTTGGCAGAACGAATCGATCCGGCTTTCTCGACGGTTTTCTTTTCCAACAAATGGAATGAAATCAGTCGAGAAGATGAGGCTCGGTTCGGTCAGCTTGCTCGCATGCTCTACTACGCGTGGAGTCATGTAGACATTTGGGTGAACGATCTTCGTTTCGCCCACTGGCCAGAGCTCACAAACGAGGATCACAATACTTTTGCACAAGGGATGGTAGCAATCGTCCAAGCGCAGGAGTGGCGTGTTCTGCAGTCACCCGAAACAGTTCTTGGTCTGGCTCAATACCAGGCTGAGAGGAATCGGCATCATGTCAATACGCCTGATCTGTTTGCAGCTTTAGAGGCAAACGGAGTGGGCGTGGATGACCAAATCCGAAAATTGGCTATCTACTTTGAGTCTTTGCCTCGATTGAAGTTCAATCAGAGAAAGGACTTGAAGGCACTCGAGCGGTCAGTTCAGGACGCAGCGAAGATGCTGAACTTTCCTATCACCCCCCGGCTTGTCTGGGAGGAACGATGGGTATGGAGTCTCGACTGAGACCCAAAGCAAAAAGCAAAAGGAAAGGAGAAATAAAATGAGAAACGGCAATTTCCTGTATCAGCTGAGTTTGCAGGAGGCTTTCATTGTTCACCGCGGCGTAAGCCAAGGCGGCAAGAAGCTGAATGCAGATCAGCGGAGGATTTTCTGGCAGAGAAATAGCCAGAAGGTCAGCGGTGTCGAGATTGGTGCCGGCAAGGTGCTGGTCTCACTGGTTGGGCTCAGAGTTCTTCGCGAGAAGAATCTCGTGATCGTTTCCAACCCCGGGAAACCGAGGATATGGACGATCAAGCGGATCATGGAATCCGCTGAGAGGAATCAAGTTATTCCAGAACTGACGCAGGGATCGTCTCAGCGTCGAGGTGGACTGAAGCTGTAGCAATTCCAAACCTGTTTGCCTCAGGCAAACGCAACTGAAATGAAAGGAGATCGAAATGAAAGGGATCTATTACAGCAGACATTGCGGTTATGATAACCGCGATCAGAACAAGGACGACTGGCGTCAGCCGGTCGAAGGTGAATCCATCATTCTCAATCGATCTGCGTTCTCCAAGTTCTTCCCCGAGGTCGTAATCCAAGGGGAAATCAAGTGGAGATGCAAGGATCACAGCGATGAGCGGTGCGAGGGCTGCAACGGTTGCGACCAGAGTGTGAAAATCACTTTTGGCCGCGAAGGGGGGCAGTTCACCGTCAGTCGCACGGACGAGGGCAAGACCCACAACATCGACCAGTTCGGCTGGGGATGGAGTGGGAACGGGGCCAACGAGCACTGGTTCGATGATGAGGCGATCTGCCTCAAGTTGGTCAGTGACTATCGATCAAACACAGGCCTTACGGCCGACTCCACAAGGATCGTCTCTTACAAGCGACACGTGGAGGTTGATTCTTTCCGCGGCGATTGCAAAGATGAAACACGAACATTGCCCAAGGGAGGTAAGATTTGGGCGGAGTTCGTCAATCATCCGGCGCAGTACCGCGCAAACTGGACGGGCTTCGGGATCGGGACATTGGATTCTGACGCTACGCCAATCATTGGCGACGCATTGGACAACCTGATCGAGACAATGCTTTCCGGCAACATCGGCAAGGAGACGGTGTGCAGACACAACAGTAACGTACGAGCGCACATCGTGACCGCCGATCCCAACAAGGTCTCCCTCTACCTCTGCAAATCCTGTCGGATGCGCGGAGTGCGGTGGGAAGAGTTCATGACCAGGAATCGCGCGGATACGTGTCCTTATTTCCGCCGCGCTTGCAAGAGCGTAGTGGAGAAATCGGACTCGTTCCCCGAGTGGTTCAGCTGGAACGGCGACAATCTGCTTTCTTCTACCCTTCGGCTGAAAGACGGCGAGTACAATGCGTACGAAGTCGTCTATGTTCGAAGGAAGGAAGGATTCATTCGCCGGTCGGTGCTTCTTCTAAACGATCGCACTCGTGAAGTGTGGATGTTCCGCTACAACGGATTCATCCCGCGCACGATGGCGGAGTTCAAAACCAAGTACGCCGAAGGTCGTCAGATTAGCGGCTACATGGGCACCGGTCCGACAGACCGCAGCTACAACAGCGAAAATCCCAATGACAGATTCCTGTCAGAGGCGAAGATCGCGGAGGCGATTGCACAGGGTTTGAGCAACCCAGTGTGGAGAAACGGAACCTCCTTGCTCATCTCCATCGATTTGGGTCGCAACGATCTTCACGATTTCGCGATCCAGAAAGGGGAGATCAACGGCTACCAGATTGCGTAACTTGACCACGAAGGCAAGGAGTGCGAGCTGGAGGCCAAGCCAACCCCCGCTCCGTTCTACACGGACGCGGGTGCCAGTTACCATCTGATTTACGGTGATTGGGCGCAGCATACGGTTCTCCGCCATCACGGCGAGGAGCTGTATCGCTCGGATCGGAGCAATTACAAGTGGTTCATGCTCCGAGTCGCAAAGCAGTAGAACCACGCCACCTCGTCCACCCGAGGTACGAATTCAAAGTGAGTCAGGGGAGTGGATAATGGCTCAAAGGGTTAAAAGGTTTACAATCAAGGGAGCAAGTAATGCACTTGCTTGCTCCCTCTCTTTCTCGGATGTGTATCCGAGCTGATGAGTCCGAAAGGACGAAAAGAGACAGAACATTAAAAAAGTGATATAATATAAATGGCCATCAAGAGGCCGATGCGTCAGCTTAACGGAATCGGATCGGGGCAGCAGTGTGAGATCGTCCCCGCTCTGTGTAAATAGAGAAGGGACAAAAATCTCTCTCCTCTAAAACACCGTTCCTCGGTCTGTATAATTTCAGGTAAGCTGGCGCGCGGCCTCGTGATGGACATCAGCCCGTCACGAGGAGAGGATGAAAGGCGCAACTTTTCATCCTTTAATATACAAAGTCCGCCTTCTTAAGGCGGCCCTTTTTTGTTTAGTTGAATGGATTTTCAAAATTAAATTTATGAGACAATAGCCGATTCTTGAAACAAAATGACGCATAACAATCTTGCCTTGCAAAGAATGAAATTCACAGAAAACACTCTCATTGCCCGCGCATTCTTGGTGGAGGCGATTATCACAGGGATCCTCTCGCCATTTACCTCACGCTCCTGTACCCGCCCGGGACGCCCTCCGTTGAGAGGACGATCTGCCACAGCTGGTTTTTGCGCGCGCGGAAGGAACCGGCGCAGGCGAGAAGGTAGTACTTTCACATGCGGTAGAAGGTGTCGCCGTACTTTGGGGCGATCTCGGGCCAGCGGCGGTCGAAATTCCGGAACCATGCCATGAGCGTCCGGTCATAGTCGGCGCCGAAATTGTGCCAGTCCTCCATGACGAAGAGGCGCTCCGCCGCGCGCGTCCGATCTGCGCCACGGAAGGGATCATTCCGGGGCAAAATATGAAAATTAAAAGGCGCTTCCTCCTCCGCAGGATAGCGCCTATTTCTTTCCGCCGCCCCATCATGGGGCGGGGGTGCGGGGAATCACCTTCTCGTCCTGGATGACGAAACATCCAGACGGGAGTGCCCCTTGGACAAATAACATCTTGTTCGCGCCTACGTCGCGGACAAGATGCTTGTCTCCGTCAAGCGTTGCCGCGACGCAATAGATGGTCTGCTCCTGTAGGTTATCCACCCCTGCTGGTCTTCCCAGCTGAATGGAGGTTGCAATTGCAAGTGCTGTCGCAATTGCGGCTATCCCCGCACCGAGGGGGAACCCTGCAATGGATTCCTCATCTTTCAGCTTCACCACTCCAAAGCCGAGGGCCACGGCCCCGCCGACGGCGAGCAAAATAACTACTCCTATCATAGTAGTCTCCTTTCCGTGGGATTAACCGCCCCACGAGCGGAACTGCTGTATATGATAACATTTCATAAAAGTTTGTCAAGTTGCTATCCTCGCCTTTATAATAGGGTGGATATCATTTTCATGTTCCTCTCCCTCATCGCGGCGGCGGACGAACAGGGCGTGATCGGCGACCATGGGAAGATCCCGTGGCACCTTCCCGCCGACTTCGCACACTTCAAAGTGGTCACTACGGGCCACCCGGTTATCATGGGGAGGAAGACGTTTGAATCGATCGGCAAACCGCTCCCGGGCAGGACGAACATCGTCGTGACCCGCGACCGCGGCTACGCGGCGGAAGGGTGCCTCATGGCGGATTCACTCGAGCGTGCGCTTGAACTTGCGGAGCAGGCGCAGGAGTCCTTCGTGATCGGCGGCGGCGAACTTTACCGCATCGCCATGCCGCACGCGACGCGCGTCTATCTCACGCGCGTGCACGGCGAATTCGCGGGCGATACGTATTTCCCGGCGATGGATGAAAAAGAATGGGAACTCGTTTCTTCCGAACCGCACGGGAAGGATGAAAAAAATCCGCACGCGTATACCTTCCTGACGTACGAGCGGAAATAGCGCGGCGGGCCCCGCGCACGGGAAGGACGGCAGAACGCTCCCTTTCGCGGCGCTTATGAGGGATGGTCGCGTTGCGAAAGGGAGTATTCTGCCGTCCCGTTATGCCTGCGGCGTGCCGCCGCGATCCTCCCCTTTCACAAACTTCTTCCAGGAGTCCGTCACGATGCCGCCCGCGGCCGTGAGTTCCGCTTTGATCGCGGGGTGGGGATCGTAGCCCGCGAGTACTGCGTGCTCGGGCCTGAAGTGGTCGATGTCCGTGACGGCGGGGTCGAGGGCGAGCGTGGGGAACGGGCGGGGTTCGCGCGCGAGCTGTTCCTTCACCGCCGCGGCATGATTTTCGTAAATGTGGACGTCGCCGAATGTGTGCACGAATTCGCCCGGCTCGTTGCCGGTCGCGCGCGCGAGGATGATCGTGAGGAGCGCGTAGCTCGCGATGTTGAACGGCACGCCGAGGAAGATGTCCGCGGAGCGCTGGTAGAGCTGGAGCGAAAGGCGGCCCTCCTTCACGTTCGCCTGATACATGTTGTGGCAAATGGGGAAGCGGCAGGCCTCCTCGGGCTTCGCCATCTCATAGAGATATTCCGGGTTCCAGGAGGTGACGATCGCATTGTGCGCGTCGGGATCCTTCCTGAGGTCGTTCACGAGCCAGCGGACCTGGTCTACGGTGCGCCCGTCCCTCGCGGGCCATCGGCGCCAGAGTTCGCCGTAGATGCGGGGGAGTTCGCCGTGCTCTTTTGCAAAGACGTCGTCCGCGGCGATCTTTGCGACGAACTCGTCCTTCCCGAGAGGCGACAGTTCGCCCTTCTCGGCGCGCTCGCGGTAGATGCGGTAGGGGTAATCGTCCCAGATGTGGACTTTCCGGTCCACGAGATATTTTATGTTCGACTGGCCGGACAGAAACCAGGCAAGTTCCTCTACGACGCCCTTCCAGAAAACTTTTTTCGTCGTGAGGAGGGGGAATCCTTCCGCGAGGTCGAAGCGGATCTGGCGACCGAAGACGCTTTGCGTGACCGCGCCTGTGCCCTTGTCCTCCTGGCGCTTCCCGTGATCCAGGATGTCCTGCATCAGGTCGAGATACTGGTATTCGGGGTGGCGCGGGGCGTTCGGCATGGACGTGGTGGTCGGCGGGGTTCGGTGCGGAGGTGGCGCAGGGACGCGGCGGCGGCGTCGCCGCGGCAGGCCTTTCCGCCTACTCTATCACGAAGATTTTTTCGGTGCCATAGTACTCGCGCCAGTGGGCGTTGTAGTGCGCGAACATGCGCGCGAGGCGGGCCTGGTCGAGTTCTTGGAGGCCTACGTCCTCGATGAGCGTGCGGAGGCGCGCCTTGGTTTCGTCGGCTTTTGAAGGATCTTGTTCCACCATTTCAAATTCGGCGAGGTAGCCGTAGCCGGCGTTCTTGTCGATCGTCACGTTCGCGCCGTTGAACTTGTATTCCGTCCGCTCGCGCGACCATTTTGCCTGGTATTCGAATCCCGCGCCGAGCAGGGCCTCGTCGAGCTTCTCGATCGGGAGCGCGACTTCGCGTTCGAACTCGCGTCGCGCGGTGCCGTTCGCGCTCGTCGTATCGTCGATCGACGCTTTGAGGACGAGAAGCACTTTGCCGTCGGCGTCGCGCGTGCGGAGCGAGACATCCTTTGCCTTCTCCGCGAGGGCGATGAACTCCGCGCGATCGCCTTCGTCCGCGAGTACCTGGGCCGCCCTGCGAAAGTCGCCTTTGCTCTCGAAGTAGTGATTCCGCTGGCGGTGCGTGCCGAGTGCGGCGAGCGAGGGGTCGAGTTCGCGCATGCGCGCTTCCAGCGCGCGCGCCCGTTCGGGCGCACCAAGAAGACATTTGATCTCTATCTCGTACGCCTCGTTATTTTTCATGATCCTCGGAGAGCTTGGAGGAGAGCGGCGTCTGCTGGCCCGCGTATTTGTTGTTTACTTTCTTGTAATACGGAACTTCCACCTTGCTCGATACTTCTTCGAAGGTGAAGGCGCACGCGCGCATGCCCGGGTAAAGGAGCACGGGGACGATGCCGAGGTTGCCGAGTTCCATCACGGGCTTGCCGCGCCAGCCGGGATCGAAGACGGATGCCGTGCCGTGTACAATGATGCCGAGGCGGCCGAGCGAACTCCGTCCCTCGATGCGGCCCACGAGGTCGTCCGCGATTTCGAGCCACTCGAGCGTCGTCGCGAGCGCGAGGTCGCCGGGCTGGAGCACGAAGGGTTCGCCGTCCTTCACCGTCACGGTATCCATCAGCTCGTCCGTGGTCGGCATGTGGCGCACGTCAATCGAGGCGATCTTCGAGCGGCGGAACGTGCGGAATTCGTTGCCGAGCCGGAGGTCGATGGAGCACGAACCGAGCTGGGTCTCGAAGTCCGGCGCGGGCGTGATCTTGACGCGGCCGTCCGCAATCGCTTTCTTGATATCGCGGTCGGAAAGAATCATGGTACGGACATTGTACCGCCCCGCGGGCGCACGCCGCAAGGCCTTTTTAACCGCGGCTTAATGGCCTCCGTGCTAGGGTGGGCCTCATGGAGTCGATCCTCGACATCCTCGCCTGGTGGCGGCAGGAAATGATCATGCGCCTGAATGGCGCCAGGGTCCTTTTTAAGGAGGGCGAACTCTGGTGGTGTAGGGTGGGAGTAAACATAGGGGTTGAGATCTATGGCAAGGGGAGCGGGTTTGTCCGCCCGGTTCTGATATTCAAGAAATTCAGCGAAGAGTCGTTTCTCGCAATCCCATTGACCACCCAGAAGAAGCGCGGGAGCTGGTACGTCCCCATTCTATTTTCCGGGGAGGAGAGAATAGCGATTCTTTCGCAGGCTAGAACACTGGACGCCCGGCGCTTGGTAAGGAAGATCGGGGTCCTGGGGGGCGGCAGCTTGAGAAGGGTTCATGGGGCATTCACCTCGTTTTATACCTCGTAAAATCTTCACCCCGCCATGGGGCGGGGTGCGGTGGGTAATCCCAAAAATCCATTTTAGGATACCGCCCCTGGCACAAAAGTCAAAGTATTTTTAATGATTTTTTAATGTTCGAGTGAGTGGACACCCCGCCCGTAAGGGCGGGGTGCTTCGTTCTGCGCGAGCTACCGCGCGGCCGGCACCACGCGCCGCTTCCATTTTGCGGCCGGAGGGTTTAGCATATATGCATTATGGTTTAGCGTCTTTCATCTGCGGGTGAGGTTCTCCTGCGGCATTCACGGCTCGGGAGAAAATGGTAAATATATTTCAAATCAACCTACTCCAATGAAAGACCCTGCGATCGAAAAGCTCTTAAAGAAGGAAGCCGAGCGGCAAAAGTATTCGCTCGATCTCATTCCCTCGGAAAACATTGTCTCGAAAGAGGTGCTCCGCGTCCTCGGTTCGGAGTTCACCAACAAATACGCGGAGGGATACCCCCGCGCGCGCTACTACGGCGGCAACGAATATGCGGACGAGCTCGAGGAGCTCTGCCGGGCGCGGGCACTCGCCGCATTCCGCCTCTCGCCCGCGAAGTGGCACGTGAACGTCCAGCCGTATTCCGGTTCGCCCGCGAACCTTGCGGTGTATCTCGGCCTCGTGCCGCCGGGAGAAAAGATCATGGGCATGCAACTCGCGATGGGCGGACACCTGACACACGGCCACACGGTGAGCGCGACCGGAAAATTCTGGACGGCGGTTCGCTACGGCGTGGACAAGAAGACGGAGCTCCTTGATTACGCCGCGCTCATGAAGCTCGCGCGCCGCGAGAAGCCGCGTCTCATCGTGGCCGGCTACACGGCGTATCCGCGCATGATCGATTTCAGGAAATTCCGGCGCATCGCGGACGCGGTGCACGCCTATCTCATGGTCGACATGTCTCACTTTGCGGGTCTCGTGGCCGGCGGCGCGTATCCCACACCCTTTGATTACGCGGACATTGTGACGACGACGACGCACAAAACCCTCCGCGGGCCGCGCGGCGCGATGATATTCATGAACCGTGCGTCGAAGATCGCCAAGCGGAACGGCGTCGACATCGCGAAGGCGGTAGACCGCGCCGTCTTCCCCGGACTTCAGGGGGGGCCGCACCTGAACCAGATCGCGGCCGCCGCGGTCGCCCTGCGCGAGGACGCCGCTCCCGCGTTCCGCGCGTATGCGCGCCAGATCGTGAGGAATGCCAAGGCGCTTTCGGCCGAGCTCGCGCGCCTCGGGTGGCGCCTCGTTGCGGGCGGGAGCGACACGCACCTTATCCTCATGGACGTTGCCTCGCAGGGGCTCTCCGGCAAGGAGGCCTCCGTGCGGCTTGAGAAGAATGGCATCATCGCGAACATGAACACGATCCCGTACGACCCGAGGCCGCCCATGGATCCTTCGGGCATCCGTCTCGGCACGCCGGCACTCACGACGCGCGGCATGAAAGAAAAGGAAATGAAGGAGGTCGCGCGTCTCATTGACGCCGTGCTCCGCGAGAACCGCGATGTTCGGAAAGACGTGCGGAAATTGTGCGCGCGTTTCAAGGTCTGAGGCCCGAAATGATCATCGATGGCAAAATCATCGCGGCGGGGATCAGGGAGCGCCTCGCGGCCATGCCACGACCGGACGCGTTCTTCGGCGCGGCGCTCGTGGGCCGGGATCCCGCCTCGCTCAATTTTTTGAAACAGAAGGAAAAAGCCGCGCGCGAGCTCGGCATCGACTTCCGCCTCTATGAGCTACCGGAGCATATTACGACGGACGATCTCCGCGGGGAGATCGGGAAACTTGCCGGGCCTAAAAAGTGCGGAGGGTTCATCGTTCAGCTTCCCTTGCCGGAAAAGATCAACCGACATTACGCGTTGAACGCGATCCCTCGTGAAAAGGACGCCGATCTTCTCGGCGAAGCGGCGCTCGGCGCGTTCTACACCGGACGTAGCCGCGTGGCGCCGCCGTCCGTCGGGGTCGTCGAGGAAATTTTGAAACTCGAAAAGCGCGATTTGCGGGATCTCACCGTGGTCATGGTGGGCGCGGGGTTCCTTATCGGGAAGCCGGTCGGCTTCTGGATGCAGAACCGCGTGGGCGAACTTACCGTGGTTGACGTCACCGTGAAAGATGTCCACGCGCGCCTGCGTGACGCCGATATCGTGATCGCGGGCGCCGGCCGCGCGGGACTCTTTGGCGTGGAACATCTGAAGGAAGGCGCGGTCGTCATCGACTTCGGCTACGGCCGCGGCGCGGACGGGAAGATCGCGGGCGACTTCGACCCCGCGGGCGCGGAGGAGAAGGGGATCCATTATACGAGGACGCCCGGCGGCACGGGGCCGATCCTCGTCGAGAAGCTTTTCGAGAATTTCTACGAGCTGAACCGCGCCGCGTAGAGTAGCTTCGCTCCGCAGGCATGCGTTGCGGGGAGCCAGAATAAAATCTCTCCTGCGGAGATTTTTTCTTGTCGCTCGGCCCGCTCGCCGGAAATGCAAACTATGTATTTCCGGACCAAGCCGAGCGGGCCTGCGCGGTCCTCCCCGCAACGCATGCCTGCGGAGCAAAACTACTACGCCGTTATTCTTTGCCGATCAAAACCTGCAGTGCGCGCTCGAGGGATCGAACCCCGGACCCACTCCGTGTAAAGGAGTTGCTCTACCACTGAGCTAAGCGCGCCTTTTGCGCCTTCGTGCTCCGTTATCCTAGCGAAGGCGGCGACGTTTTGCAATCTCTTCCACAGAAATTCGCCAGTTATGCACATCTTTTCCAGAGGAAATGCAGATATACTGGAGGTAGGAATTTAATTTCTCCGAAAGGGGATGAAATGAGTTGGAGTGCATTGAGGTATCAACGGGAAGTCCATCGCTCGCGAACAACCCATGCGAGATTTTTTCGCTTGGGAAAACGTTTGCGGAGAAAAGTTTCAATATCGGAACATCACGTCATCGCTCAGGTATTGAGAACCGATGCGCTGGAGAAAGTGTTCGGATCTGATTCGTTCACGCACGTTCTCCGTGTCGCAAAGCGCGTGGAGCGCGCAAAACGGTCGGGCATGGTGACTGCTCATGGGCGACGTAAAGGGAGAAACCGGCATCACATGATCCCGAGGAGTCGCCATGGGAGCAGTGCGCCCCAGAACCTTTTACTCCTTCGGGTTGCGCGCCATGACGCCCTCCATCAGATCTTTGGAGTAAAGACGTGGGGAGAAATAATTTGGATTCTTGAGGTCGCCCAGCATGTGGACGAGGATCTCCCGCGGCGCGTTGCTGAGGCGAGGGGGGATGATTGCCCTCTGTCTCGTGCCGCTAGGAAGCAATGCCGACCCGACGAAGCGAATGAAGAATAGGAGGAAAAATTATCGAGCCCTGGATTCGTGTCCGGGGCTTTTCTTTAAAATGCTTCCGCGTTCAGCCGGGGTTGAAATGCGCATGGCCGCGCCCTAATTATTTTGCCTTCAATATTTTTATCACAGCCAAGATCGCATTGTACAATCCCGCATTTCCTATTCCTGCGTTAAGGAGTGGGACGCCTTTTGGGATGGAAATGACGGAAAGCAAGCTTTCAATAGTGTCGGCATCTTTTTCTACGCGCCCCACGCCAATCACGTGAATGGGAGCATCCCTAAGATACCCGGCGATGATGGCGGGGAGATTTGCCACCGAATGCGCAACGGCTAGGATGACAACTACGCGCTCCTTCCTGAGTCGCATTGGATCAAGACGAGTAATAAGACCTTTCACATTGCGATGCGAAGAAATAACGGCAACCTCAAAATTGATGTCGGATTTCCGTAATAAACGTTTTGCCTCCGCAAGGAATACAATGTCGCTCTTGCTGCCAACCACGATTAAGAGTGAAGATGGTTTATTCATATTCAATCGTCGCCGGAGGTTTTTGTGTAATGTCGTACAGCACCCGATTCACGCCCCTCACTTTTCCAACGATCCGGGTCGATATTCGCTCCAAAATCTGTGGAGGAATCTTATGCCAATCAGCGGTCATGCCATCGATAGAATCTACGGCACGCAACGCGACCATATAATCATAGGTTCTTGCATCACCCATGACGCCCACACTACGCAGTGGTAGGAGTACCGCAAATGCCTGCCAGATTTTATCGTATTCATTCGTGCGCTTGAGTTCATCGATAAATACTGCATCGGCTTCTCGGAGAATATTCAGACGTTCGGGCGTTATTTCTCCGACGATACGTACGGCAAGTCCAGGTCCTGGAAATGGGTGTCTCCACAATAATTCTTTCGGCAGTTCCAATGATGCTCCTAACTCGCGCACTTCGTCTTTGTAAAAATCTCTCAGCGGTTCGAGAATCTTTAAATGGAGCGTTTCAGGGAGGGTCAGATTGTGATGGCTCTTTATCTTTGACGCATGCTTGGACGCTTCGGCCGATTCGATACGGTCAGGATAGATCGTGCCTTGCGCCAAGAATGTTATCGGATATTTCTTCGGTTGTTTTTTGATGGTCGCCTGAAACACGTCCACAAAAGCATGACCGATGATCTTCCGCTTCTCTTCCGGATCGGTGATGCCTTTTAGCTTACCGAGAAATACTTTTTGCGCATCAACGACGTGAAGATTTTTGAACCCCTGCTTGCGCAATGATTTCGAGACCGCTTCAACCTCATTCTTCCGCAAGAGACCGGTATCGACAAACACCGCATGCAGTTGCCGTCCGATCGCTTTATATAGAATGGTGGCCGCAACGAGCGAATCAACACCGCCAGAAATGCCTATAACAACATGCTCTTTGCCTACTGTTCTGCGAAGCGAGGATTCGAGCTCCGGCAATACCCTGCTGAACTTCCAGTCTTTTTCTGCTGTACATATCTGAAAGAGAAAATTCGAAAGTACCTTCATGCCGCGCTCGGTGTGGGTGACTTCGGGATGAAACTGGATCGCAAAGAGCCGTTTTCTCGTGTTCATCATCCCTGCATAGCGACATCCGCTCGTTGAAGCGATCGGCGTAAAGCCGGGCGGCATTTTAACGACCTGGTCGCCGTGCGAAAACCAGACGACTTCTTTATTTTTCAAACCACGAAAGAGCGGGGTTCGAGACGCACTCAAAATTTCTTTACCGAATTCCCCGTTCTTCTTTCCCTTCACTTTCCCGCCAAGCATATGCGCCATGACCTGCTCGCCGTAGCAAATACCAAGCACGGGAACTCCTAAATCAAAAATGCCCCTGTTCGGGCGTGGACTTCCTTTTTCTAGTACCGAGGCGGGGCTTCCGGAAAGGATGATCCCTGAAGGATTAAAAGATTTTATCTGAGCAAGCGATGCATTAAAAGGCAAAATCTCGGCTTTGACGCCGAGTTCACGAACTCTCCGAGCAATGAGATGAGCAAATTGGCTACCGAAGTTGAGGATGATGACCATACTAAATTATACGGGACTTTTAAGGTGAATTAAAGCTGTTCGGAATCGGTTTGACTCATCTCAAAAAAGTAGCATCTATAGCACCTCGGTCTGGTCTCACTGCGTTGTGCCCCAGATAGAGGCGTACATCGAACCTGGGACGAGCTCTTGCGGCAGCTTCGGGCTCAATACATGATGTCCGCGAAAGAATCTCGCGCTTCCTCTCCAATCGTCAGGGCCGCTGTCTAGGACCCTCGACGTTCAGCATAGCGCACATACTCTCCCTGAAAAGGTGGGAGTATGTGCGTGTGGTGCAAGTCCTCTGCTTTGCTTCTGGGAAAGGTCGCCACAAAGACAATGCCAATATGATGGACTTCAATGAATGCGAGTCTGTGTGGGAGGCTCAAAAGGACGAGATGATGAGAAAAATGTATCCAGGTCTTTCGGATGAGGACCGGCAGGCCATCAAGGAGTTTTGGGAGAAATACTGCGGGCTACTCCTGCGGATGTTTGAGCGGCGGCAAAGGGAGAATGGCGCCTGGCGTAGCGGCAACGGCGAATAAAAATCCCGCGCGAAACGTGTTCGCGCGGGCAAGTAGTTCCCATCAAGCAGTATTCGCCTAGCGGTTACCATTCGCGGGCTGGTTCAGTTTTCGACGAGTGAAAATCCAGCGTTCACCAAGGTCCCAGGCGCAGGTATCGACGTCGCTGATACCATTCGCAATACTGAGAAATGGCATTCCATCCATATCGCCGCACAATGCGAAAATTGCACGTTCTCCTCTGGCATCGACAGGAGGATCCGTAGCCAAGTTGAGAGATTCATATCTTGTTGGGTTCGAGTATTGTAGCCTGAGCTGAAAAACAGCTTCGGCTGGAATACAATCGAGTCCCAGCTTTCTCGCGCGACCATAGATCTCATCGAGTAGGAACGCTTCCCTGAGGCCGAGATCGTAACCGCAGACATTCACGAGCTCGATTTCGTCCTTGTTCTCCGCGAGAGTGATGTTCTCTACGAACCTTTTTTCCCATGGAAGCCAATGGCTAACACAGTGCTGCCGCTTCAACGCCTCAAAGAGTTGTTTCGTCGACGTGTCAATGACCCCAATCTTAGGAC
>JAJXZE010000011.1 GCA_021780195.1 bacterium
CCCCCGATCCAGAGCTATCCCGAGGTGGCGGCCCAGGGGAACAACCTCACCCTGTCGAACCTCTTCAATGCTTCGGGCCTCGTGGGCTACTGGCCGATGGACGAGGGGAACGGGAGCACGACAAGAGATCTGAGCGGGAACGGGAACACGGGGACGTGGGCGGGGACGCCCGCGGGGACGGGCGGCACCTACTATGCCGCCGGCAAGGTGGGGAGCTATGCAGGGAGTTTCAATGGGAGCAACAATTATGTGACCGCGGGAACAAATTTCCAGAATCTTGGGTCGACGGATTTCTCGGGAGTGCTCTGGATCAATCCGACGCTTTTCCGCACCGATGGCGATCCTATAGGGGATAAATTATACGTTGGTAATTTCGGCGGTTTCAGAGTTCATGGCACGGCCACTGGATTTCAGTTCGTGGCATCAAGTGGCACCCCTCAGAACTTTGCCGCCTCGCCATTGGCTCAATGGACCTTTCTTTCCTGGTCGTATATCAGTTCATCCGGAATGCTCAGCATCTACACCAACGGAAACTTGACCGCGACCGCCGCTGCGGGATTCGCTTCCACCACCGACCCTCTTTGGATCGGCGCGGGGTATGCAACAGGTGCATCGACGGTTTTCACGGGCGCGATCGATGACGTCCGCCTCTACAACCGCGCCCTCTCGCCCGCGGAGATAGCGGCCCTCTATAACGCGGAGAAATGACGCCATGAAACGCGAGGGAGATCTGCCGCCGGTCGCTAAAATGCCTTCAACGCCCGAGATCGAGGAGCGAGAGCGGGCGTTGGCCCTGCTTCGGCGCATCGAGGAGGATCTGCCGCGTCTCGAGGCGCTCCGGATTAAGGGAAAGCTCGAAACAGAAGATCCGCGGAGGGTCGAGGACTGGTTCTATACCCTCCGCATCATGAAGAATTATCTCAACTGGGATCTTGAGATCGGCATGGGAATTGCAAGAGAAAAAGGACTCTACGCGGCGCTTGATGAGGCGCACGAAGCCATGGTGCGCCTCGAGAAGGATGGTGAAGGTTGACACCTTTCCCGGTTCTGCTATACTTTCCAACAAGGTTTCCTCGGATGTTTTATGCGAATATCATTCACCCTCGGAAGACGAGTTCCGTTTTCTTGAGCGTTCCGTTCTGAAAAGGGCGGGAAACGGGCTTGAATTGCGCAAAAACTCCGGGGATCAGCCGGGAGTTTTCTTTTTCGGCATTATTCAAAGCGATGTCATTCATCATAGGAAAGAAACTGAAAATGACGCAGGTATGGAATGAGGGGAAAGTCGTCCCCGTCACCGTGGTTTACGCGGAACCGAACAAGGTTTCGTGCGTGCGCACGAAGGAGAAGGATGGCTATGAGGCGATCCAGCTCGCGGGAGGCAGGAACGGCAGGAAGAAGATCGAATTCCGGAACCGCCCGGCGAATCCCATCGCCATGGCGGAATTTTCTTTGGGGGACGAGGTGACCGTCGGCGCGTTCGCGCCCGGAGAGAAGGTGCGCGTGAGCGGTACGGTGAAGGGGCGCGGGTTCCAGGGTGTCGTGAAGCGGCACGGTTTCGCCGGAGGCCCCAAGACGCACGGCCAGAAGAACCGGCACCGCGCGCCGGGCTCCATCGGCTCGACCGCGTTCCAGCGCGTCGTGCCGGGCCGCCGTATGGCGGGCCACATGGGTGACACGCGGCGGACGATCAAGAACATGGTGGTCGCCGCGGTCGACGCGGAAAAGAATCTGATCCTCCTCCGCGGCGCGGTTCCCGGCGCCCGCGGCGGCATCCTCGAGATACGGAAATAACGCACTCTCATGACGGCCGACCTCTATAATCTGAAGAATGAAAAGGTGGGAACGGTGGAACTCCCGGAGCGCGTGTTCGGCGCGCGGTGGAACGCGGTGCTTGTGAAGCAGGTGCTGATAGCCCAGCAGGCGAACGCCCGCGATCCGTGGGCGCACGCGAAGGATCGGAGCGAAGTGCGCGGCGGCGGCAAGAAGCCGTGGCGACAGAAGGGAACCGGCCGTGCGCGGCACGGTTCGACCCGTTCGCCTCTGTGGGTGGGCGGCGGCAAGGCCCACGGCCCGCGGAACGAGCGCGACTATTCGCAGAAGGTGAACAAAAAAATGAAGCGCCTCGCGCTCTTCACCGTGCTCTCGCGCAAGCTCGCGGACGGCGAGGTGAAGGTGTTCGACGGCCTGCGCCTCGAAGCGCCCAAAACCAAAGCACTCGCCTCCGCGCTCGCGCCCATGCTCGAGATGAAGAAGAACATGAAGCGCTACGACGTATTGCTCGTTCCCGCGGCCGGGGAGAAGAATCTTTTCCGCGCTTCGACGAATCTCGCGAAGGCAAAGACGATCGATGCGGCGTCCCTCAATCTCGAGGATCTTTTAAATCACCGGCACCTTTTCCTCGACAAGGAGGCGGTGGCGCTGATCGACAGGCATTACCGCATTTCGAAATAACGAACGCCATGACCGACCATCTTCTCATCAAGAAACCTTGGGTGACCGAAAAATCCACGAACCTCGCGAAGCTCGGGCAGTACGTTTTCATCGTGAAGCCTGGCGCGACGAAGCCCGAGGTGAAGAAGGCGATCAAGGCGATCTATAAAGTGGATGCGATCGCGGTGAACATGGTGAACCGTCCGGCAAAACGGAAGCGGTTCGGCAACGCGTTCCGCGGCGCCGAAGGAGAATACCGCAAGGCGATCGTTACGCTGAAGGAGGGACAAAAGATCGATCTTCAATAGTATGAAACACTACAAACCCACCAGCCCTTCGCGGCGCAACATGACGGGGTCCGATTACTCCGGGCTTTCCAAGGTGCGCCCGTGGAAGCCGCTTTTGAAGCGCCTCAAGGCAAATTCCGGACGCAATTCGCAGGGCCGCATCACGGTCCGCCACCAGGGAGGCGGCAACAAAAAGCTCTACCGCGTGATCGATTTCAAGCAGAACGAAATGAACGCGAAGTCGTCCGTCCTGACCATCGAATACGATCCGTACCGCACCGCGTTCATCGCGCTCGTATCGCGCGCGGATGGACGTAAGGCATATATCCTGGCTCCGGAAGGACTCGCCGCGGGAGCGGAGATCGTGACGGCGGAGGCGGCGCCTTTCACCGTCGGCAACCGTATGAAGCTGAAGAACATTCCGGTCGGGTACCAGGTGCACAACGTGGAACTCGCGCCCGGGCGCGGCGGCCAGCTTGCGCGTTCCGCCGGTTCGTATGCGGAGATCCTTGCGAACGCGGATGGCTACACCGACCTCAAGCTCGGTTCGGGCGAGGTGCGGCGCGTGCAATGGGAGGGGCTCGCCTCGATCGGCCAGGTATCGAATGCGGAGTGGAGCTTGGTTTCAATCGGCAAGGCAGGGCGTTCGCGGTGGCTCGGCATCCGGCCGACCGTCCGCGGCAAGGCGATGAACCCCGTCGACCACCCGTACGGCGGCGGCGAAGGCAGTCAGCCGCGCGGTACGCGGAAGCCGAAGACCATGTGGGGCAAGGTGACCGGAGGCCATCGCACGCGCAACAAGAAGAAGAAGTCGGGTAAATTCATCGTCAAACGCCGCCCGAGCCGCGTATAATACAAAAAACATGTCACGTTCACTCAAGAAAGGACCGTTCGTCGACCCGAAACTGCTCGTAAAGGTCTCCAGGGTAAAACCGGGAGAGGGTTCCATCAAAACGTGGTCGCGGGCGTCGGAGATCGCGCCGGAAATGGTGGGATACACGTTCGGCGTGCACAACGGAAAGGCGTTCATCGACGTGAGGGTCACGGAGGAAATGGTGGGCCACCGCCTCGGCGAATTTTCGCCCACCCGCAAGTTCACGAAGCACGGCGGAAAGATGCAGAAGGAACTCGAGATCAAGGCCGCGGAAACGCAGAAGGCCCAGGCCGTCGCGGCGAAAGCGGCGCCCGCCAAGAAATAAAGACGCACCACGGAAATGAAGTCCACGACCGCAAAACTTAATTACCTGAAGATGGCGCCGCGCAAGGTGCGGAGCGTGGCGGACCTCGTGAAGGGGATGTCCGTGAACGATGCGGAGGCACAGCTTATGGCCCAGCGCCGCCGTCCGGCGAAAGCGCTTCTCAAGCTCTTGCGCTCGGCCGTCGCGAATGCTAAAAACAACAAGCTGGATCCCGGGCACCTTTTCATCGAAAGTTTCCGCGTCGACGGCGGGCCGATGCTGAAACGCATGTTGCCGCGCGCGCGGGGTTCCGCGTCGCCCATCCAGAAGAAGATGAGCAATGTGACGCTCGTCCTCGGCGTGAACGAGGCGCTCACGGCCAAATACACGATCGTGGTGCCGAAGAAGGTGAAGTCGCCTTCCGGCGAAGCGAAGGCGAGGCCGTCGAAGGAGAAACGCGCCGCGCCGCCGAAGGACGACGGAAACTATTTCGAGCCGAAAAAGAAGCAGGGGCTTTTCAAGCGCATGTTCAGCCCGAAATCGAGAGCATCCAAGTAAACGCACGCCATGGGAAATAAGATCAATCCAAATTCATACCGTCTCGGAGTGACCAAGAACTGGCCGGTGCGCTGGTTCATGAAGGGCGGCTACCCCCGGTTCCTCGCCGAGGACGAAGCGATCCGCAGCGTCATTCGTAAGAAGGTGTCCCTGGCGGGCATCGCGGCGATCGAGATCGAGCGGACGCAGGGAAATCTGCGCATCCTGCTCCGCGCCGCGCGTCCGGGCCTCGTGATCGGCCGCGGGGGGAAGGGCGTCGAGGAACTCAACACGGCGATCGCGGATGCGGTGCGCAAAGTGCGCGGCACGAAGGCGCCCGTCGTGATGAGCGTGAACATCGAAGAGCTCAAGCGGTCTGAGGTGTCCTCCGCGTATCTTGCCCAGCAGATCGCCTGGGATCTCGAGAAGCGCATGCCCTTCCGCCGCACCATGAAGAAGTACCTCGAACAGGTGGCCCAGAACAAGGAAGTGAAGGGGGCGAAGATCCTGCTTGCGGGACGCCTTGACGGGAACGAGATCGCGCGCCGAGAATGGCTCGTCCGAGGGTCGCTCCCCCTGCAGACGCTCCGCGCGGACATCGATTACGGCACCGCGACGGCCCACACGACGTACGGCACGATCGGCATCCGGGTATGGGTCTACCGCGGGGAAATTTTCAGTAAAGAGAAGGAATCATAATCCGCCGCCATGCTTATTCCCAAAAAAGTAAAACACCGCAAGTGGCACAAGGGACGTTCGCGCACGCGGACGGTGGAGACGCGCGGCCTCGCGCTGTCCTACGGCGAGTACGGCCTTAAGGCGACGAGCGCGGCATGGGTCACGGGCCGGCAAATCGAAGCGGCGAGGAAGACGATCACGAACTATCTGAAGCGCACGGGCCGCCTCTGGATCCGCATTTTCCCCGACAAGCCGGTGACAATCCGTCCTCCGGAGACCACGATGGGCGGCGGCAAGGGAAACGTGGACCATTACGTGTTCCCGGTGCGCCCCGGCAGGGTGCTCTTCGAGATCGCGGGCGTCGATGAGAAAGCGGCGAACGAAGCCCTCCGCCTTGCGTCCTACAAGCTTCCGGTTTCGACCCGGATCATGAAGAAATAACGCCGCCATGAAAAAGAAAGACATCCAGGAACTGAAACAACGGCCGGCCGAAGAACTCGCGCGCCTCGCGGAGGAGGGGAACGAGAAGCTCCGCGCACTCCGGTTCGATCTTGCCGCGGGGAAAGTGAAGGACATCAGCGAGATACGCGAGACCAGAAAAAAGGTTGCACGAATAAAAACTTTCATCCATGAACGGAAAGCCCAAGGAAATTAAAAAGCGGAGGATCACCGGCGTGGTTGTTTCGGACGTGATGCAGAAAACGCGCGTGGTGGCGGTTCTGCGCCTCAAGAAGCACCCCAAATACCTGAAGTACTACAAGGTGACCACGAAGTTCAAGGCGCACGACGAAGAGAACCGTTCCAGAAAAGGCGACAAGGTCGTGATCGAGGAGACGCGCCCGTTATCCCGCGAGAAACGGTGGACGATCGTCGGTAACGGATCAAAGTAAACCCCCATGATACAGGAACGCTCAGTATTGAAGGTGGCGGATAACAGCGGCGCGAAGACCGTGCGGTGTTTCCGCATCCTCGGCGGCACGCGCCACCGCTATGCGAACGTCGGCGATATCGTGGTCGCGTCCGTGCAGACGGCCGAGCCCCGCAAGAACGTGAAGAAGAAGGACATCGTGAAGGTGCTCGTTGTCCGGACGAAGAATGCGCTCCGCCGGACGGACGGTTCCTATGTGCGCTTCGACGAGAACGCGGTGGTGCTCGTCGACGCGAAGAAAGAGCCCACGGCCACGCGCGTGTTCGGTCCTCTGCCCCGTGAGCTCAAGAGCCGTGGATACGAAAAGCTCATGACGATGGCGGAAGAGATCGTATAACCATCCATCACGAAGACCATGAAGATCAAAAAAGGAGATACGGTGAAGATCATGAAGGGGAAAGACCGCGGCAAGACCGGGCTCGTCGTCCGCGCCTATCCGGAGGACGGGAAGATCATGGTGGAAGGATTGAATCTTTTCAAGAAGCGCTCCCGTCCGAAAAAGCAGGGGGAAAAGGGGCAGATGGTCGAAGTGCCGCGCCCTTTGCCCGCATCAAAGGTCATGCTCGTCTGCGGCAACTGCAAGAAAACGACGCGCGCCGGATTCCGGATGGAGGGGCCGCGCAAGGTCCGCTACTGCAAGAAGTGTAAAGCCACCACCTAACCATGAAACAGGAAACCACCGCACGGAAGGAAATAAGGGGATTTTTGGAGAAGATCGTGATCGACGCCGGTGTCGGCAGGCTCGGTCAGACCCCCAACTTCGAGGAAAAAGCGCTCCCCCAGGTGAAGCGCGATCTTGCGGCGTTCACGGGACAGGCCCCGCAGATCCGAAAGGCGACGAAGTCCATCGCCGGGTTCAAGGTGCGCGAAGGGCAGATCGTCGGCCTCCGCGTCACCCTGCGGCGCGACAAAATGGTTGATTTTTTCGAGCGTCTGATTACAATAGTATTGCCGCGCGTAAGGGACTTTAACGGCCTTGATACGAAGAACATCGATGCTCACGGCGTACTCAACCTCGGCGTAAGGGACCAGTTGGTGTTTCCGGAAATTTCCCCGGAGGCGTCGCCCGTGTCCTTCGGGATCGGCGTAAACGTGGTGCCGCGGAAACGGGATCGCGAAGCGGCGGTCGCCATGTTCAGGAAAATGGGCGTCCCCCTCAAGAAATAATCACATGGCAAAAGCATCCGTCATTGCGCGCAGTAAGAAGACGCCGAAGTACTCCAGCCGGATCGTGCGGCGCTGTTTCCGCTGTGGGAGAAAACACGGGTTCATGCGCGACTTCGGGATCTGCCGCATCTGTTTCCGCGAAATGGCGACGAATCAGGAAATCCCGGGCGTGAAGAAAGCGAGCTGGTAATCATCATCATGTACTACGATATTCTGGCGAAACTGAAGAATGCGGCGCGGGTCCACAAGGACCGGCTTGTCGTTCCTTTCTCGAAGATGGATTTCGCGGTCGCGCAGGCGCTCGTTGCCGGCGGATATCTGAAGAGCGCGGAGAAAGATGCTACGGGGAAGAAAAGCGTGATCGTCATGCGCCTCATCTATAAGGAGAAGGTGAGCGCGGTGAATGATTTTTCCCTCGTGAGCAAGCCGAGCCGCCGCCAGTACATCGATTACCGCAGTCTGCGCCAGGTGAAGCAGGGCCACGGCATCGGCGTCATTTCGACCCCCGCGGGAGTCATGACCACCCGCGAAGCGAGGAAGAAAAAAGTCGGCGGCGAATACCTTTTTGAAATCTGGTAAATAATTCCGATCCATGAACACGAGCCGACTGACCAAGAAACCGATTCTCCTTCCGAAAGATGTCTCCGCGACCGCGGCGTCCGATGTTTTGACGGTGAAGGGGCCAAAGGGTGAGCTCCGGGTCCGCGTGGCACAAGGGACGGAGGTGCGGATTGAAGGAGGAAATCTCTGGATAAATTCCGGTACGACATGGGCGCTTGCAAGGAATGCCGTCGAGGGAGTCGCGCAGGGATTCGTGAAGGTGCTCGAGATCGAGGGCGTGGGATACCGCGCCGCCGCCGAAGGCAAGGAACTGGTGCTTTTCATCGGCTACGCGAACCCGGTGCGCATGAAGGTGCCCGAAGGCGTCGCGCTCACCGTGGACAAGAACCTCATCACGCTTGCGGGAATCGACAAGGATCTCGTGGGCCGCACGGCGGCGGAGATACGGGCCATGAAGAAACCGGAACCCTACAAGGGAAAGGGCATCCATTACCGGGGCGAGGTGATCCGGAGGAAGGTCGGCAAGAAAGCGGGCGCCGCGGGAGGCGCCGCGTAGACCGGGGAAAACCATATTCATTTCCATGAACGCACGAAAGAAACTCAATCAGAAGAGAACGCGGCGCGCCGCGAGAACCGGCATGAGGATGCACGGCACGGCGGAGCGGCCTAGGCTTGTCGTGAATCGGAGCAACCGGCACCTGTACGCCCAGCTCATCGATGACGACAAGATGCACACGCTGGCCGCCGTATGGAGCCGCGGTGTGAAGCCGGCCGGCGAGAAGGCGACCAAGAGCGCGGCGGCCTATGCCGCGGGCGAGGCGCTCGCCAAGAAAGCGCTCGCCGCGGGAGTCGCGGCGGCGGTCTTCGACCGGCGCTCCTCGAGGTTCCACGGAAGGATCAAGAGTTTTGCGGACGGTGCCGCGAAAGGAGGACTAAAGATATAAGACGATATATACTACGTACATGCCGCAACCATCACGAAGACCCGACCGTCCCGCACGGCAAAAGGAAGAATTCAAAGAGCGCGTGCTTGACATGCGCCGCGTCACCCGCGTGGTCGCGGGGGGCAAGCGTTTCCGCTTCCGCTGCACCATCGTCCTCGGCGACGAGAAGGGCCGCATCGGCATCGGCGTCGCGAAGGGTCTCGATGTCCAGCAAGCGATCGCCAAAGCGAAGACGGAGGCCAAGAAGCGCATGGTGGTCGTGAATCTGAAAGAAGGCCGCACGATCGCGCACGAAGTGACGGCGAAGTACAGCGCCGCAAAAGTGCTCGTGAAGCCGGCCAGCCAGGGTCACGGGCTCCGCGCCGGCGGCTCCGTCCGCTTCGTCCTCGCCCTCGCGGGCGTGAAGGACGCGACGGCGAAAGTGCTCGGCCGCACCCCGAACAAGCTGACGAACGCGATGGCCGCCCTCGCGGCGCTCCAAACCTTAAAAGCGTAACCATGCAGATCAACGAATTGCCGTCCATCAAGAAAAGGGTTCAGCGCATCGGCCGTAGCGGAAAGCGCGGCAGTTATTCGGGCCGCGGCGTGAAGGGGCAGAAGTCCCGCGCCGGACGCCGGCTCCGCCCCGCCGAGCGCGATCTCATCCTCCGCATTCCGAAGAAGCGCGGTTTTAAGAATCATCCGAAGCGCCCTGCGGCGGCCGTCATCGGACTCGGCGAGTTCGCGAAGGGACTCAAGTCGTTCGCCAAGGCGGGCGAGCCGCTCGCCGTGGATCCGGCGCTCCTCGCGGCGGCGGGCCTCGTGCGGGCGCGCGGCGCGGGACGGGTGAAGATCCTTGCGGACGGAGAGATTGATTTCCCGGTCAGGGTAAAAGGGCTCATGGTCTCCGAGGCCGCCAAGGCGAAGATAGAAAAGGCGGGCGGCGCCGTCATCTAACGCGCGCATGGAACGGTTCCTCCAGATATTCAAAATCAAGGACCTCCGCAATAAGATCCTTATCGTGGCGGGTCTTTTGGTCGCGTACCGCGTCTTCGCCGTCATCCCGGTTCCGGGAGTCGACGCCGCGCGCCTCGCGAACTATTTCAACTCCAACCAGCTATTCGGCTTTTTGAACTTCTTCTCCGGCGGCGGCCTTTCAAACCTTTCCGTTATGATGCTCGGCGTCGGCCCCTACATCACGGCCACAATCATCATGCAGCTCCTCACCATCATCTTTCCCAAATTCAAGGAGATGTACTACGAAGACGGCGCCCGCGGCCAGGCGAAGTTCAATCAGTACTCGCGCCTACTTACCGTGCCGCTCGCGATCGTGAACGCGTACGGGTTCCTCACCCTGCTCATTTCGCAGGGAGTCATCGACCGGCCGTCCGCCTTCGCGTTCATCACGAACATCGCCGTGATCACGACGGGTTCCATGATTGCGCTCTGGCTCGGCGAGCTCATCACCGAGCAGAAGGTGGGGAACGGCATCTCGCTCATCATCCTCGCCGGCATTGTGGCGGGTCTGCCGTCCTTCGTGGGCACGCTCTTCGTGTCCTACACGCCCGCGCTCCTCACCACGTATCTCGGCTTCGCGGTCGTTGGCATTCTCCTCATTGCGGGGGTTGTGTATCTGAACGAGGGCGAGCGGAAGGTCCCGGTCGCCTACGCGCGCCGCGTCCGCGGTAACAAGATGTACGGCGGTGCGCAGAGCTATCTGCCGCTCAAGGTAAACCAGGCGGGTATGATCCCGCTCATTTTCGCGATCTCCGTTCTGCTCTTCCCGCAGTTCCTCGCGTGGATCGTTTCTATCTTCTCGGCGGCGTGGGGGCTCAGGATCAACGCCTTCGCGGCGGCCTTCGTCGCGAACCAGCTCTGGTATGGCATCTTCTACTTCATGCTGGTCTTCGTCTTTACGTATTTCTACACCTCGATCACCTTCAACCCGGAGGAGGTTGCCAAGAACCTCCAACGGAGCGGCGGGTTCGTGCCGGGCATCCGTCCGGGCGAGAGCACGGAGAGATTCTTCGCGACCGTCGTGAACCGCGTCACGTTCTGGGGTGCGATCTTCCTCGGCTTCGTCGCGATCATGCCGATCATCGTTCAGTCGATCACGGGCGTCGCGGTGCTCACGATCAGCGGTACCGCGCTTCTCATCGTCGTTGCTGTGGCGCTTGAGACCATGCGCCAGATCGATTCCCAGCTCACCGTCCGCGAATACGAAGGGATAGAATGACGCGGCCGCGCTTCGTGCGCGCTTCGCGGAAAACGCCGGCTTTCGTCCGGCGGTTTTTTTTGGTATCATTACGCCATGATTGACTTCGATACGGTGTTTCTCGTGGGACCGCAGGGATCGGGGAAGGGGACGCAGGGTAAACGGCTGGCCGCGAAGCTCGGCTTTTTGTACTGGGGCACGGGCGACATTCTCCGTGCGGCGAGCCATGAGGATACGCCGCTCGGGCGCGAGCTCGCGAGCGAGATGGGGAAAGGCGCGCTTCTCTCCGACGAACTCATGCTCCGCGTGGCGGAGCAGAAGCTCGACGCCATTCCCGCGGGGACGGGCGTCGTCTTCGACGGCATTCCGCGCCGCGTCGCCCAGGCGGATTTCATGCTCGAATTCGCGCGGCGCGAGGGAAGGAAGCGGCCCCTCGCCATCTTCCTCGACCTGCCACGCGAGGAGGCGAAGAAGCGCCTGCTGGCCCGCGAGAAGATAGAAGGGCGCGCCGACGACACGCCGGAAGGGATCGAGGCGCGCCTCCGCGCCTATGACGAGGTGATCCGTCCGACCATCGAATACCTGAAGGACAAGACGACCTTCGTCGAGATTGATGGCCGCCCCTCGATGGACGAGGTCGAAAAGAGCATCGACGCCGCGATCGGCATCCAATAGGCATGCGCGCCGCCCCGAAGCCGTTCAACCTTATCCTGCTCGGCGATCCGGCGTCCGGAAAAGCGACCCAGGCGGCCCGCCTTTCAAAGCGGCACGGTATGCGCGATCTCGATATGGGACGCGAAGTGCGGAGGCCTTCCGTGAGAAAAAAATTCGATTACGCCCGGACGACGGCGATCGGGCATCTGACGCCGACGGGCGTCGTGAGGGAAATATTTCACCATGTCATCCGGACGACCCCTGCCCGTAAAGGCATTCTTTTCAATGGCACGCCGAAGATGATCGGCGAAGCGAAGCTCGTCGAAAAGTGGCTCCGCGAAAGCCGAAGGGCAGATCCTTTCGTCGTCTACCTCCATATCTCGACGAAGGAGGTGATCCGGCGCACCCGGAAACGGCGCGAGTACGTGAACGGGAAGCTCGTAAAGCGCGATGACGACGCGCTCCGCGCGCTTCGGAACCGGAAAAAATATTACCGCGAGCAGGTGTCGCGGACATGGGCGTTTTTCAGGAAGCGCTACGCCGCGCGGATGATCTCGGGCATGGGGACGGAAGAAGAGGTCGCACGGCGCCTTGAAGCGGCGATCAAAAAATTCCATGAATCTCAAAACGCCTGAGGAGATAAAGATCATGAGGGAGGGAGGACGCCGGTTGGCGGAGGTTTTGGCAACCCTCGCGCGTGAGGCGCGCGAAGGCATGACGACGCGCGCGCTCGACCGACGCGCCTATCAGATGATCCACGCGCTTGGCGCGAAGCCGTCGTTTCTGAATTACCGGCCGGCTGGCGCGAGGAAGGCCTATCCCTACACTCTCTGCGCGTCCATGAACCGCGTTGTCGTCCACGGCCAGCCGTCGGATTATGTTTTGCGCGACGGCGACCTTTTGAAGCTCGATCTCGGCCTTGTCTATAAAGGATTCCATACCGATTCCGCGATCACGGTGCCGATCGGCGCGGTTAGCCGCGACGCGAAGCGCCTGATGCGCGCGACGGAGGAGGCGCTCGATGCGGGCATCCTCGAGGCGCACGCCGGGAATACGCTCGGCGACGTGGGCGCGGCGATCGAGAAGACGGCGAAGAAGAACAGGTGCGCCGTCGCGGAAGGGCTCACGGGCCACGGCGTGGGGCGCGAACTGCACGAAGAACCGACCGTGTGGAATACGGGCCGCGCGGGCAAAGGGGAGCCGATCGTGGAAGGACTCGTGATCGCAATCGAACCGATGTTCACGCTCGGCAAGGGCGCCATCGCGCAGATCAGGGACGAGAGCTGGGCGACGGCGGACGGATCGCTTTCGGCGCACTTCGAGCATACGGTCGCCATAACGGAAGACGGCCCCGAGATCCTCACGGTGGCGTAAGGCGGATGGACGGATAGCGTGCGGCGCATGCGGCGCGTATGTCGCCCATGGTATAATTGAAGCAAGGAAATGGCCCAGCCCTATCTTTCCATCATCGTCCCGGCGTACAACGAAGCGGAGCGTATTCCGCAGACCCTGCTCGATATGGATCGCCGCCTTGAACACGCGGAATATTCCTACGAGATCATTGTGGTGAATGACGGCTCGACCGACGGCACGGCCGAGGTCGTCACGCGCATGATGAAGGCCTTGCGGCACCTGAAGCTCATCGACCGGCGCGAGAATCTGGGCAAGGGAGGCACGGTGCGCGAAGGGATGCTCGCCGCGGCGGGCGCGGTACGCCTTTTTACCGACGCAGACAACTCGACCTCCATCGACCAGTTCGATCAGATGATCCCGTACTTCAAGGATGGCTACGGCGTGGTGATCGGATCGCGCACGGTGCGCGGGGCGAAGCTCGATCCGCCGGAACCCCTCTTCCGCCAGATCCCCGGCAAGCTCGGGAACCTTGAAATCCAGGCTCTGCTCCTGCCGGGCATCTGGGACACGCAGTGCGGATTCAAGGCGTTCACCGAGGAGGCGTCGCGGAAGATCTTCGCCGTGTCCCGCGTGAAGGGGTGGGCCTTCGACGTCGAAGTGCTCGCGCTCGCCCGGCGCATGGGGTACCGCATCAAGGAGGTGCCGGTGCACTGGGTGAACGACGCGCGCTCGCACGTCAAGGCGTCGAGCTACTTGAAGTTTCTCGCCGAAACCCTTACAATTCGGTGGCGGTTGTGGAGGGGGGAATATAACCTATAAACCAATGGCCAAACAATATCTTACAAAAGAACGGCTCGAAGAGTTCAAAGCCGAGCTTGAAACGCTGAAGAGCAAGAAGCGGGTGGAGGTCGCGGAGCGTCTGAAGCAGGCGAAGGAGTACGGCGACCTTTCGGAAAATTCTGAGTACTCGGAAGCGCGCGAAGAGCAGGCATCCGTCGAATCGCGCATTGCGGAGCTCGAGGATCTTGTGAAGAAGGCGGTGACGATCGAAAAGGTGGACGGTGGCGGCGCAGTGCACGTAGGTTCCACGGTGACCGTGAAGCGCGGCGAAAAGACCATGAGCTATACCGTCGTGGGTTCCTATGAGGCAAAGCCGGAGGAGGGAAGGATCTCCGACGAATCGCCCCTCGGAAAAGCATTCCTCAAGCACAAGGAAGGCGATACGGTGACCGTGGCGACTCCCGCGGGAAGCGCAACGTACGAGATTCTCAGAGTGGCATAGAGCACGATGCTCGACGATCTGATCCGCGAACGGCAGAGAAAGCTCGACCTCATCCGCGATGCGGGCATCGACCCGTACCCGGCCCGCGTGCCGAGGTCGTTTTCGATACGGAAGGCGCTCGATGACTTCGACGCGCTCGCGAAGGCGGGAAAGGAAGTTTCCCTGGCGGGGCGCCTGCGGAGCGTGCGCGACCAGGGAAAGATCATTTTCGCCGACCTCGAGGACGGGACGGGAAAGGTGCAGATCGTGATGAAGGAGGACGCGGTGCCGAAGTTTGACTTCTGGCGTTCCGCGATCGATCTCGGCGATTTTGTTTCGGCGACGGGCGTCATGTTTGAGACGAAACGCGGCGAGAAGAGCGTGGACGTGCGCGGGTTCGCGATGGCGGCCAAGAGCTTATTGCCCCTGCCCGACAAGTGGGAGGGCATCGAAGATCAGGAGCTCCGTCTCCGCAAACGGTACCTCGACCTCATTGCGACGCCCGAACTCCGCGAGCTTTTCAGGAAGAAGACCGTCTTCTGGGCCGCGTTCCGCGAGGCGCTCGTGAACGAGGGCTTCCTCGAGGTGGAGACGCCGGTGCTCCAGCCCCTGCCCGGCGGCGCGGATGCGGAGCCATTTAAGACGCACCACAACGCCCTCGACACCGAGTTCTATCTCCGCATCGCGCTCGAACTATCGCTCAAGAAGCTCCTCGTGGGCGGGTTCGACAAGGTCTTCGAGATCGGCCGCGTCTTTAGGAACGAGGGCATCGACCGCGAGCACCTGCAGGATTTCACCTTCCTCGAATTCTACTGGGCATACCACGACTACCGCGATCTTATGGATCTCGTGGAACGGATGTACAAGGAGGTGATCCGCCGGACGTGCGGCGGCCTCACGACGGTCTCCGGCGGCGTGACGATCGACTGGGGCGGCGCGTGGCCGCGCATCGATTATGTGGAGGCGTTCGTGAAAGCGACCGGCATTGATCCCCTCGAGGCGGACGAAAAGGAGCTTTTTGCTTATGCGAAGAAGCAGGGGTTCGATCCCGAGAAGCACCAGGGCAAGGGGCGCCTTATCGACCTTATTTACAAAAAAACGGTGCGGCCGACGATCGTCCAGCCGGCATTCATCATGGATCCGCCGGTGGAGGTCGTGCCGCTCGCCAAGCGCTCGGCCGCGGACCCGCGCCGCGTGGAGCGGATGCAGCCCATCGCCTGTGGCACGGAGCTCGGCAACGGTTATTCGGAGCTCAACGACCCGCAGGACCAACGCGCGCGGTTCGAAGAGCAGGCGCGCATGCGCGAAGCGGGGGATCTCGAAGCGCAGTACCTCGACGAGGATTTTCTTGAGGCGATGGAGTACGGTATGCCGCCCGCAACGGGCTTCGGTGTGTCCGAGCGCCTCTTCGCGATCCTCATGGACCGCCCCATCCGCGAGACCGTGTTCTTCCCGCTGATGCGGGAGAAAAAAAGATAAAAAAACGGCCGCGTGCGATGATACGCGGTCGTTCGAGCTGGGGGAGGGGGCGACTATGCGAGAAGCCCATGTTTCTTTGCAAGTGCACGGATTCTCCGCATCGCGCGTGCGTGGACATGTTTGGCTTTCTCAGCAGAGATCTCAAGGGTAGAAGCGATAGCAAGGATGGGACTGCCGTCGATGCGGCGTGCCAAGGCGATAGCCATCGCTTCTTTTCGCGCGAGTTGTGCCGTAGCATGATTTATGAAATCAATCCTCTCATCATACTCGGCCATCTCGACGGGAGAAAGTTGATCGCTTATCGGTTCAAGGTCGCTGTCGGAAGGGATCTCTTCCGGATTTAAATCGAGCTTCTCGATTTCGTGAAGCTGGATACTCGATATTACGTCGATATCCAGCGTCGGGAAGGGAACTCGACTATACGCACGTACCGCCATGATCTCGTCTCCTCACAAAATTTTACACCTCTCTTGTTTTACCGCTTCCCGGGCTTGTCGTCAATGGGCCGCTACTGCCCTGTCAGCTTTTTCGCGTTGTCGCAGAGGATCTTGACCTCGCTGTCGCGGCGGGAGATGCGGCCCTGGACGATGACCGGATTGTTCTCAATCCAGACGGGCGCGGTCTTTTCGAGCACGCTGTTGAAGATGACGACCTCGATCGATTTCTGGGCCATATCCTCGATCGTGGCGAAGATCATCGGCTGGCCGGATTTCGTGTTGATCTTCTTGATCTTCGTCACGACGCCCGCGGCGCGCACGATGGCGCGTTCGTCGGTGATCGTCTCGAGCTCGGCGATCGGTTTCACTCCCGCGGCCGTGAGGCGCGCGGCGAGGGAGGTCAGGGGATGTTCCGAAAGATAGAATCCGATGAGCTCCTTTTCCCAGAGGAGCCGCTCCTGGTTCGTGGCGGGCGGCGCGGGCTTGAGTTTGAGCGCCGCGGCCGGCATTGTTTCTCCGAAAAGCGAGCCGCCGGCCGCGACGCCGCCGTTCCGACGTGCGGCGGAGGCGAAGCGCACGATGTCGTCCATGTTCGCGAGCGCCTGGTTGCGCTCGATGCCCATGCCGTCGAACGCCCCCGCCTTCACCAAACTCTCGAGCGATTTCTTGTTCAGGTCCTTGTGCTGGATCCGCATGAGCACCTCTTCGAAATTCCGGAACGGTCCGCGCCGCGTCCGTTCCTCGATGATGGCCTTCGTGATCTCACTGCCCACGTTCTTCACTGCTTCGAGGCCAAAGCGGATGCGCTCGCCTTCCGGCGTGAAGTCGACGAAGCTCCGATTGATGTCGGGCGGAAGGATCTCGAGGCCGGACTGCTTCGCTTCCTGGATGAGGAAGGAGATGCGCTCGATATCGTGTACTTCGGCGTTCAGGAGCGCGGCCATGAACTCTTCCGGATAGTGCGCCTTGAGGTACGCCGTCTGGTAGCCGATCATGGCGTAGCACGCGGCGTGCGATTTGTTGAAGCCGTAGCGTGCGAAGGGCGGGAAGAGTTCCCAGATCGCCTTCGCGGTTTTCGGCGGGATGCCGTTCTTGATCATGCCTTCCGTGAGCTTCACCGCCTGTTCGTCGAGGAGCGATTTGATCTTCTTGCCGATCGCTTTGCGCAGGGTGTCCGCTTCGGGGAGCGTGTAGCCCGCAAGGTCGCGGGCGATCTGCATCATCTGCTCCTGGTAGACGCCGATGCCGTAGGTATTCTTGAGGATCGGTTCGAGTTTCGGGTGGAGGTAGGTGATCTTTTCCTTGCCGAATTTGCGTTTGATGAACGAGGGGATCAGTTCCATAGGCCCCGGGCGGAACAGCGCCACGAGCGCAATCAGGTCCTCGAGCTCGTTCGGCGCGATCTCCTTCATATAGCGGCGCATGCCCGACGATTCGAACTGGAAAACGCCCGTGGTGTCCGCCTTCTGGAGGAGCGCGAAGGTCTTCTTGTCGTCCAGGGGGATGCGCGAGATGTCGATCGTCTTTCCCGTCATTTCTTTCACGAGCCGGATCGTGTCCTCGATGATCGTGAGATTCTTGAGGCCGAGGAAGTCGATCTTCAGAAGCCCCAGGTCCTCGACCGCGTGCATGTCGAACTGCGTGATGATGATGTCCTTCTCCTGCGGCGCGAATTGCAGGGGCACGCGCTCCATGAGCGGTTCCTTCGCGATCACGGTGCCGCACGCATGGACGGACGCGTGGCGCGCGACGCCTTCAAGGTGGCGCGCGGTGTCGATGAGCTTCTTCGCTTCGGGATTCGCGTCGTACCGCGTGCGGAGTTCGGCAACTTTCCGGAGGCACTCGTCGAGCCATCCTTCCTTCATGCCCTGCGTCGGATTGAAGGGGATGAGCTTCGCGATCTGGTCGCAGAAGGCGTACGAGTATCCCATGGCACGGCCGGCGTCGCGGATCGCGGCGCGTGCGGCCATGGTGCCGAAGGTGATGATGCGCGCCACGCGGTCCTCGCCGTATTTCTGACGCGCATAGGCCAGCACCTCGTCGCGGCGCTTATCGGCGAAGTCGATGTCGATGTCCGGCATCTGGATGCGTTCGGGGTTCAGGAAGCGTTCGAAGAGCAGGCCGTAGGTGAGGGGATTCAGATCCGTGATATCGAGCACGTAGGAGACCAGGCTCCCCGCGGCCGAGCCGCGGCCCGGGCCGACCGCGATCCCGTGCATTTTCGCCCAGTGGATGAGGTCCTGCACGATGAGGAAGTAGTCGGCGAAGCCGGTTTTTTCGATCACGCCGATCTCGTATTCAAGCCGGTCGCGCACCTCCTGCGTCTGCGCCTCCTTCGGGAACTTCTTCGGCAGGAGTTCCTCAATGAGATCGCGGAGATAGGCGTTCGCGGTCACGCCCTCGGGCTTCGGGAAGTCGGGGAGGAGCACCTTGCCGAGCTCGAGTTCCACGGTGCACCGCGCGGCGATCTCGGCCGTGCGCGCGACTGCCTCCGGGCCGCCCTTGATCGCGGCGAACTTCTCCGCCATCGCCTCGCCCGAAAGGATCGAGAAGTCGTCCTCTTTCATCGTCATGCGGTCATCGTCCGAAAGCTTGTTCCCGGTCTGCACGGCAAGGAGTACGTCGTGGTACGGCGCGTCCTCCGTGCGCACATAGTGGCTGTCCTGCGTGGCGACCATGGGGATCCCGGTCGCTTCGGAAAGCTTCACGATGAGCGACTCGATCGTTTCGGAATCCGCGACGTGCGGATGCTTCTGGATCTCGATGAAGTAGTTTCCTTTTCCGAAAAGTTCCTGATATTCGAGCGCGACCCGCTTCGCTTCGTCGGATTTTCCCGCAAGGAGCGCCTGGCCGATCTCACCGCCGAGGCATCCGGAGAGCGCGATGAGCCCCTCGTGATGTTCGCGGAGGAGATCCTTGTCCACGCGGGGACGGTAATAGAAGCCCTCGAGGTGGGCCTTCGAAACGAGCATGATGAGATTCTTCCATCCGGCCGCGTTCTCCGCGAGGAGAATGAGGTGGTAATACTTTTCGGTCGATTCCTTAGAGAAGCGGTCGCGCGGCGCGACGTACGCCTCGACGCCGAGGATGGGCTTTACGCCCGCTTTCCGCGCTGCCTTGTAAAATTCGACGGCGCCGTAGAGGACGCCGTGATCGGTCAGGGCGATCGAATCCATGCCGTGCTCCTTGGCGCGCTTTACGAGCTGATCGACCTTCGTGAGGCCGTCAAGGAGGGAATAGTGGGAGTGCGTATGAAGGTGGACGAATTTTGACATGGTGTTCTTGGCGTTGGCCCCCGCAAGCGAGGATGCAGAACATTAAATTGCTCCTCAATAATACTAAAAAAATCATTAAAATGACATACGTGCGCTTTTCCCGGCATGCTTTTTCGGGCACGGGTGTCGGCGGGCTCCTGCGGCCCGCCGCACCGCTGCTCTCTCGGCCCGCCACTTTTTGCTGCGCAAAAAGACCGAGCTGGCGGGCCTCCGAGAGCTCCCTCAAAAGCACGCCGGAAAAAGCGCCGGCCCCTTATTTACTGAACATTCTTTTTCCTATAAGGTAGGAGTATCTTTGATGGTGCGGGGTTGGGCGGTGCCGGAGTAGCTCAATGGTAGAGCGATGCTTTTGTAAAGCAAGGACGGAGGTTCGATTCCTCTCTCCGGCTCATGGATTGTGATAGTATTCTTGATATGAAGAAAATCGTCTTTATAAGCGGCAATCCGGGAAAGGTGGAAGAGGTGTCCCGTTATCTGGGAATGCCGTTTGAGCACAAAGAACTCGATCTTCCTGAAATACAATCGCTCCGTCCGGAAGAAATTGTTCGCGAGAAAGCAATTCGTGCGCACGGAGAAATTGGCGGGTCCGTCCTCGTCGAAGACGTCTCCTTTGCTTTCCACGTCCTGGGTCGGTTGCCGGGCACGTTCATCAAATGGTTTGAAAAAGAACTCGGATCAGAAGGGCTCTGTCGGTTGCTGGACGGTAAAGATAGGGCATGCACAGCAACCGTCACCTACGGGTTGTATGATGGGGAAACCATGCTGGTGGTCGATGGATCCATGGAGGGTACTGTGGCTCTATCTCCTCGTGGTGCGAATAGTTTCGGCTGGGCAAATGTTTTTATTCCGGAGGGAATGGAAAGGACTTATGCCGAGTTGACGCGCGAGGAACAGGTGCCGATAGCCATGCGTCGGAAGGCGCTTGAGAAACTCCGGTCAATTGTCGAAAATGGATCAAAAGACGGTAGATACTTATAACAAACTGGCAGCGGAGTACGACGCCGAGGTAGCCGATTTCTGGAAGCGGTTTCCTTCGGAGGTTTTTGACCGCTTCATCGAGCTTGTGGGGGGAGGAAGAGTGCTCGACGTGGGAAGCGGATCGGGGAGGGACGGTGCGATCCTGAAGGATCATGGCGCGACGGTGGTGTGTCTCGATGCCGCGGAAGCGATGGTGAAGCTCTCTGCATCCCGCGGCCTAGAATCGGTGCAGGGAGATTTCAATAATCTTCCGTTTCCCGATGCATCGTTTGATGGCGTGTGGGCATATACGTCCCTTCTCCACGTGCCGAAGGCGAAAATCGACAAGCCGCTGTCGGAGATTTTTCGCGTGCTGAAAACTGGGGGCGTTTTCGGGCTGGGGCTTATCGAGGGAGAGGGAGAACTCTATCGGCTGAGCTCCGGTATGGACCGACCGCGATGGTTTTCGTTTTATACCAAGGAGGAGGTGAGGACGCTCTTCAAAAAACACCATATTGAAGAGATTTACTTCGGCGAATTCCCCATGCATACCAAGAATTATCTGAATTTCATCGGGCGGAAGGAGGGTGCATAAAAAAAACCCCGACAGGACCTTGCTCGTCTTTCGAGCTCGGTCAGTCGGGGTTTCGTCCGCACCAAGGGCGGGGAATTGTGTGGAGGATTTCGAGGGTTCGCTGCATGTTGCCCTCGAAAGTGTCCCTCTGCCAATTCCAGCGCGTCTCGCCCCACTGTGCGGCGGCTACGCGCCGGGCGAATTGTTTCAGGAAGCCTTTTTCCCATGGCCACACAAGGTAAATATGCGGCGCAGGGGAAAGGAAGAGGTAAGAGGCGTCGTACGTCCCAAGCGCCGCCAGGGATGGGATGACGACGGGATTGCCTCCCACGAGCTGGTATTCCTGCACCATATCCTCCGGTTTCGGTACCGGGAGAAAGTGAAGGTGCGCATGATCGGCACAACAACAGGAGCCGAGGTCTCCCGGCGTCTTCCCGACGCCGTGCTCCGCGATTGCGGTCGGACCAAAACATTTTTCGATCGCCCCACGAACTGCTTCGGCGACCTTGTCGACGCTCGATGACTCGGTCGCCTCAAGGCGAGAGAATGCAGAACAGCAGGTTCGTGGGAGCAGGAGACAGTATCCCTCCACGAACGCTCCTCTGCCCGGAATGACAACCCAATCATCGTCTTCCCAGATGATCCGATCGCTACCCTCGTTGAATTCTTGGCAAAAGACGCACATAGCGTTCCTCCTGCAAGATGAGATACTACTGGCGATAGCATAACGGCACGGTGGGATTTTCGCAATAGGCTTGAGACAACGCTGGCTTTAGGGTATATTGTGGGCAGTGCCGATGTAGCTCAGCTGGTAGAGCAACTCCATGGTAGACCCGAAGGGTCATGCCCGCGGGCGGGGAAACCCGCTCGTGAAGCCCGAATTACGGTTAATAGCCCCAGGGGCCGAGACCGTGGCGAAACGGTTCGCCCGAACGACTGACAAGGGACGCTAAGCCGCGCGACCGCGGTATGCGCAAGATACAGTCTAATCCTCATATAAGCCGGATACGGCGAAGCTGGGGTAGCAATGAAGGAGTAGGTCGCCGGTTCAAATCCGGCCATCGGCTCATTGTGGATAAGTCCGCGGGGCGCGTGTGGTACGATGAAGTCCCCATGGACAGGAAGAACTGGTTCAAATTCATCATCGGTTGGGCGCTCGTGTTCGCGTACCGCCTCATGCCGTTCCGCGTGCCGAACGTGGAGCCGGTGCTTGCGGTCGCCATGCCATTTTCAAAAAAATACGGCGCGTGGGCGGGATTTCTTTTCGGCCTCCTGAGCATCGCTCTTTTTGATGTCGCCATGGGCTCGGCGGGTTGGTGGACCGTGATCACGGCGCTCGCCTACGGCCTCGTGGGTGCGGGTGCGGCATGGTTCTTCAGGAAGCGGGAAGCGAAGACGCTCAACTTCCTCGCGTACGGCATCATGGGCACGATCGCGTACGACGCACTCACGGGCCTCACGGTGGGGCCGCTCCTTTTCGGCCAGCCGCTCGCGGCCGCGTTCTTCGGCCAGGTCCCGTTCACGCTCATGCACCTTGCGGGGACGGCCGTCTTCTCGCTCGTCGTGAGTCCGCTGGTCTATCGGTGGATCGTGCGGAATCCCTCGCTCGACACCGGCGCGCTTTTTGGGAGGATCGCGGGCGCGGGCGCCGCTTCGTAAGGCGCGGCCGGGGACTCGAGGGGACTCGACAAGCCGCCAAAAACGCGATATACTCCTTTCCATATGGCAAAGGCAAAACGGGCCGACAAACTGATCACGCTCCGGTGCACCGTCTGCAAACGGCGGAATTATTATACGAACAAGAACAAAAAGCTCGTGGAGCGGAAGATCGAATACAAGCGGTTCTGCAACTGGTGCCGCAAATCGACCATCCACAAAGAGGCAAGGATCACGGGGAAGTAGGGGAGGGATATTGAAACGAGCTTGCCGCCAAGGCAAGCCCGTTTTATAAATAAGGAGCGAGCGCGAAACGCATCGCAAGGGGGCATCGTTCAGTGGTAGGACGGCGGTCTCCAAAACCGCTAACCTGGGTTCGATTCCTAGTGCCCCCGCCGCGAAAATCTGCCAATAAAATCAAACTGTATTAAACGCTAAAAGTCGTTATAATTTAAATCATGCAACAAGAGATAGAAACGAGATTCCTTGACGTAGACAAAGATGAGCTTGTGAAAAAGCTCGCCCAGGTCGGTGCCCTCGATAAGGGTGAAGAAAAACTGGAAGAAATGATTTTCCACGCAGCAGATATGTCATGGGTTGGAAAACATAAATTTATACGGCTTCGGAAGGCTGAAAATAAAATAAAGCTGACCTATAAGGAAAACGTGGAGCAAACGGTAGATAGCGCGCGGGAAGTCGAATTAGAAGTATCCGACCTGGACAAGTGTTCAGAGTTTTTAAGTAGGATTGGGTTACAACTCATAAGGCGGCTGGAAAAATATCGGCATACATTTGAACTCGGCGATGTAACCGTTGATATCGATACCTGGCCAAAGATTCCCGCCTACGCAGAAATAGAAGGACCGTCGGTGGAGTCTCTCAAAAAAGCTTGCAACATACTAGATCTGGATTGGGAAAAAAGATTCGACGGTGACGCACGCGAGGCTTTCCGACATTACAGCTACGACTTAGATAGTATTACCGTGTGGCCTTGACCCCATATATTGGACAGAAAGGTCGGATTGTCCAAAGATAAATACATGAAGAAATATCATCGGGTCGCTCCGGAAGTGAAGGAGCAGATCCTGCGTCGGATCAAGGAGGAAGGAGTC
>JAJXZE010000001.1 GCA_021780195.1 bacterium
GTTATAACGAGGACGCCGCAGAGAGGTTTAAAGTAAAACTTCGGGGCATTGATTACGATGGTAAATTCGTTTGGGACGAGCTTGGCTTCAATTTAAGGGCTACCGACATGCAAGCGGCCTTTGGTTTGGAGCAGCTAAAAAAAATAGACACATTTAATCGAAAGAGGAGATCGGTTACCAAGAAGCTTATGGCCTTCTTCGGAAAATTCAACGATGATTTTCTCCTTCCAGAGTTTTTGCCGAACAGCGAACACAGCCTCTTAGCATTCCCGTTGTCCATCAGGACTGAATCTAAAATAAACAGAAAAAAACTCCTGACATTCTTAGAGTTAAACAAGATCCAAACAAGACTGCTCTTTACCGGCAACGCACTATTTCACCCTGCGTTCAGTAAAATTTCTCATCGCAAAATTGGTGACCTGAGCGGGGCTACGTTCATCATGAAGAAGACCTTCCTCCTGCCCAACCATCATGCTCTCACTGACGGACAATTGGATTATCTCTTCGAGAAGTTTTCTGAGTTCATGAGGGGTAATGGGTAAGATAAAGATCGTCGAAAGGAAATTCGGGGAAGTATTGCTCATAGAGCCCACGGTTTTTTCTGACGAGCGTGGTTTTTTCATGGAGACGTATAACGCCAAAGAGATGGCAGAGATCGGTATTAAAGACGTCTTTCTTCAAGACAATCAATCCCATTCGATGGGTGGGGTAGTAAGGGGGCTTCATTTTCAGCGGCAGCCCCACCCAACGAGTAAATTAGTCCGATGTATCAAGGGAGAAATCTTAGACATCGTGGTCGATCTTCGTGCCATGTCGCCGACCTTTAAGCAGTGGAGCGGCTTTAACCTTTCAGAGAATAATAAAAAATCGCTTTATGTGCCATTTGGATTTGCGCACGGATTTTGTGTCGTGAGCGCCGAGGCAGACGTTGCTTATAAAACTAGTGAATATTTCTATAAGGACTACGATGCGGGTATAAGGTGGAACGATCCGGAAATAGGGGTCGAATGGCCCCAAAAGGATCCTATAGTATCAAGCAGGGATTCACAGCTCCCTCTGCTTAGGGAGATATTTAAAGTGAATGGTGGATTATGACTGAGCAACGGCCGACGGTCTCGGTTATCATTCCTGCCCATAACAGCTCTCGTTTTATAAAAAAGACGATAGAGAGCGTCATAAATCAGACATATGAGGACTGGGAGCTTGTTGTGGTCGACGATGGATCTCAAGACAATACTGAGGAGATTGTGAGATCCTTGTGTGTCACGAATAAGCGCATAAAATATTTTTCCCAGGATAATTTCGGGGCTCCTTCCCGGCCTACCAACCGAGGCATTCGAGAAGGAAGGGGAGATTACATTGCCATATTACAGCACGATGACGAATGGCTCCCTGAGAAATTGGAAAAGCAGATAATACTGATGAATACCGCTACCGGGAAAGACGCCGATTTTATTGGATGCGATGCATTTATCGTCAATGATACAAAAAAAAGCGAGGCGAGAAGTATCTTGTGCGTGCCAGAGCGACGAGAGGATTTTTTATACGCTCTTTTGTCTTCCAATATTTTACCTTACCCGAGTGCTATGCTAATACGGAAGCGTGTATTTGAGAACTTCGGTTACTTTGATGAGGAGTTTAATATGGCCGATGATTGGGAGATGTGGATACGCCTCGCGGCGCAAGGCGTATCGTTCGCCTCAATCCATGAGCCCCTTTTTAAATATCATATTCATGGCACCAATATAACTAAAACCATAGCTACGGGAAAGATGATAAAAGACCTGGAGTATTTAGCGATAAAGCACGAATCTCTTTATAGCAGATATCCTCGCGCCAGATCAAGAATGATGGCATATCTTGGGAAGCTTTATGCCGACGATGGAGAGCTGACGCGGGCGCAAAGTATACTGAAGCAAGCAATAGTTCTGGATAGAGCCAACTGGAAAGCATATGTCACCCTCCTCATCTCGAGTCTTGGGATAAAGACATACCGTCGAGCTGCGTCGGCGATAAAATTTTTCAGAGGTAGCTAAAATGGGGAGCATTAAGAAGGCGATAAGAATTTTGAGAGAAAGAGGCGTACGGGTCTTTTTTGATAAGATTATTAATCGGCTACGATTAGCGTTCCGCCCTATCTATATAAAATTTTTTATCTCAGGCAGAGAGATGGGTATGATAAAAGAACTTAGTGAGTTTGATGCGAGAGACTGTGACGCCGTTTTCACTTTCATCACTAAAAAATATTTTGGGATATTTAGTGCCATGCAAATCAAGAATGAGTTTATAAAATTGCTCAAGAGAATTGAACGCAAGCACCCAAAATACGTACTTGAGGTGGGAACGGCCAATGGCGGAGCCCTTTTCTGCTTCGCCAAACTTGCGTCAGATGATGCCGTGGTGATCAGCATCGATTTGCCGGAGGGTAAATTTGGAGGAGGCTACGAGAAATGGCGCGCGCCATTCTTTGGAGCGTTTCGCAGAAACGGGCAGAAGATATTTCTTCTAAGAGAGGATTCCCACGCACCCGCAACGTTAGAACGCGTGAAAGAAATTTTGGGAGGGCGGCAGCTCGACTTCCTCTTTATTGATGGCGATCATACCTATAGTGGAGTGAAACAGGACTTTGACATGTACCGCCCATTGGTCAAAAAAGGAGGCGTGGTCGCTTTTCATGATATCGTGGATGGTTTTGAGGAGTATGTTGGCGGCGTGCCTAGATTTTGGCGAGAGCTGAAGGTTGGTTGTGACTATGAAGAATTTGTTCAGGATTGGGAGCAGGGCGGCTATGGCATTGGCATTTTGTCAGTGTAGCGCGGATAAATGATGTGCCAAGAGCCGAGCCTCCGTTCCAATAGGCGTGGATTGGAGGTACTATTAAGATATGTCGGCTTCTCAGGAAGAGAAACATTTGCGAGAAAATAACGTGCAGGTGCCAAAAATTTCCGTCGTCATTCCTTCTTACAACGGGGAGGCATTCATAGGCAAGGCAATTCGCAGTGTTCTCAATCAGACCTTCCAGGATTTTGAGGTTCTCGTAGTAGATGATTGTTCGACGGATGGCACCCGGGACGAGGTACGGAGATTTGAGGCAATCGATAAAAGAGTGCGCCTATTTACCCTTAAAAAAAACTCCGGCGGCCCAGCTAGTCCGAGCAATCTTGGTATAGGGAAAAGCCGAGGAGAGTATGTATCATATCTTGATCAGGATGATATATATCTCCCAGACAGTCTCGAAAAAAGATGGCGCGTCTTGCAGGGAGCCAAGACCGACGTGCTGATCGCTAACATGTGGGTCGTGGATTTGCGGAGCAATAAGTTTATCGATTACCTCAACTCAAACTTTTCCAGCTTTATTATTTCTAGAAAAATGTTTGATAAGGGTGAAATCGGGTTGCTGAGCGAAGAGGCATCCGGCATAGATGAATATGAATGGTCGCTGAGATATAGATTGAAAAATGGAGGAGAAAGAATTCGTTATTTTGAGGAACCCGCGGTGCTTTACGCTAGGCATCCAGGGCAGATGTCGGAAAGTCACTATTCAGAAAAATCAATCAAGGATTTTCTTAGAAGAGATTTCGTGGTTTTAAAATGGGCGGAAATGGGCGGAAACGACTTTCGAGTCGATCTGGCTTGGATTTATTTTTGGATTGGTTACCGATATGGGCTTCTTGGAGAGTTTGATCACTCAAGACGATATTTAGAGAAATCGCTGGACAATGGAGCGTCTCTTGTTGCTCGGACATTTCTCCTCGTCGGCCTCGTAAGAAGCAGGCCTCTCTATGTCGCGGTCGACAAGGCGGCCAAATGGATAAAAAAAATATTTATAAAACGATGGAGGCTTAATAGTATGGTGAAGAAATATCCCGCATCATATCGAGACGCACTCGCCTTTTATGGAAAGATAACCTCCTAAATATGCCAAAAATTTCCGTCGTCATTCCTTCTTACAACGGGGAGGCATTCATAGGCAAGGCAATTCGCAGTGTTCTCAATCAGACCTTCCAAGATTTTGAGGTTCTCGTAGTAGATGATTGTTCGACGGATGGCACCCGGGACGAGGTACGGAGATTACAGAAGAAAGACGCTAGGATCAACTTAATAGGATTAAACAAAAATACGGGTGGTCCAGCATCGCCGCGAACGTTAGGATGCAAGGCGGCGCGCGGAGAACTGATTGCATTTATCGATCAAGATGATATTTTTTACCCACATTATTTGGAGGCGAAGTTTGATTTTTTTAGAAATCACCCAAATATAAATTTTCTGGCAAGCTGGGCTTGGACGTTTGATCCTGATTCAAAAAAAATCATCAATTGTGAATATGGCGGACCAGTTAACACCATGATTCGCGCAGAGATTTTAAAAACTATTAATTATTTCGATCCCAGAGAGACCGGTGTCGATGATTCGGGTATGTGGTACCGTTATCTGGTGCATTATGGCTCGCGTGCAAGTGCTTATGTGGAGTTGGCTCCGTTGACACTATATGCACGCTATGCTGGGCAAGGTTCGGACGTGGAGAGTAAGGACTTTAAAGAACTAGCAGAGAAGCTCAAGATGATTATTGGTGCATACTATGGTGAAGGAAACGGGGAAGTATTCGCCTTTGTTTCTTCTCTCAAGTCGCGCATTGGCAATTTTTTATGCTTGTCGGGCGACGTTAAGCAAGGAAAGGGATATTTTAGGGAGTCCTTAAGATTGCGATTCACATTTTTTGCATTTGGATTATTGTTAATGTCTACTTTTGCTCCACGGCATTATAGACGAACTGAGGCCCTCTTGAGAAAATTTCAAAGAAGCGTGGTGTGGCGCGCGAACGTTTTTATAAAATGGTTAAAGTATCGAAAAAGCTACACAGAAGCCCGGGCCATTTTATCTCAATACTGATGAAAGTTTTATTGGTTCATGGAACGAATTTGGTGTCGGGTGGAGAGGCGGTTTCCCTTGGGATTGCGAAGACGTTGGGGAAACATAACTTTGTTTTTTTTCTCCCAGGGAAGCCAGGGGACGAAAATCTCTTCCTGACATTCGGCGTCTATTATCCCTATCGCCGTGGTCTAGTTCGACTGATAAGGCGTCTGATTGAGGTGATGCGCAAAGAAAAACCTGATATTGTTCATGCACAAGGCTTACGAGCGGCGGCACTAGTAAAGGTGGCTTATTATCTCTCGGGGAAAAAAGGGAAATTTATCTATACCCTGCATGGAATTCATTTTATACGCAAGCAACTGCCGGCCCGAGTCGCATTTCTCCTTTTTGAGAAGGTTACCAATAAACTGGTTGACGCCCTAGTTTGTGTCGGGAGGGATGATTTTGAATTGGCGAAGACCCTGCATTTGGTCAGTAGTGAAAAGCTGTTCTTGATAAGGAATGGTATAAATTTGAGAGACGTAAAAAACACTCGTAGTGGGCATGTAGAGACGGGCTCTTGCAAGGAAGATCAAGTTGTCATCACCACGGTCTGCCGGCTCCACCATCAAAAAGATGTCGGGAGTCTTATCGAGGCAGTTTCCATGCTTAGGGAAAATGGAGTAATGCTTTTGATAGTTGGTGATGGCCCAGAGCGGTCTCAGTTGGAGATGCTCAGTGCCAGTCTTTGCTTGGATGGCCGCATCAATTTTCTCGGGAATAGAAGTGACGTTGATCAAATTCTTTCCATAACAGACATTTTTGTATTGTCGACTCACTGGGAAGGCCTCCCTCTCGTTGTTCTAGAAGCCTGGGCACACAAAAAACCGGTTATAGCTTCCAAGGTACACGGGGTAAAGGACCTCATTAATGATGGAGATAATGGTCTGCTATTTGATGAGAGTGCCCCACGCGATTTATCAGAAAAAATAATATCGATTTTGAAAAATAGAGATCTAGGGGTGAGGCTTGGAGAGAATGGTTACCATCTCGTGAAAGCGCAATACGCATTAGAAATAATGGCAAAAAACTATGATGCGTTATATGCAAAAATATTGTGTTCTTCGGATAGGTAATGAAAATTCTTCAGGTCAATAAACTCTATTCTCCCTGGATCGGCGGGATTGAGACGGTGGCGCAGGATATCGCCGAACATTTTCACGGCAGGGATGGTGCGAGGGTGGTGAATCTTGTGTGCCAGCCGAGCGGTGCGCGAAAAATCGGGGGAGTGAACGGGGTGCCGACGTATCGCGCGGCGAGTTTTGGAATGGCGTTCGGCATGCCGCTCTCTCTCGATTTTTTCCGTTTGTTCAAAAAACTTTCCGCGGACGCCGATGTGATTATTCTACACCACCCGTTTCCGATCGCTTTCATCGCGTACCGCCTCTTCGGGAAGGGGAAAAGAGTGATCGTATGGTATCACTCCGATATCGTGAGGCAAAATATCGCGAAGGCACCGTTTATGCCATTCATCCGCGCCGTGCTTGCCGCCGCGGAACACATCCTCGTGTCGAATGAAGCCATCATTAAGCATTCCGCCGTCCTAAAAAAGTTTTCCGATAAATGCCGCGTCGTCCGTTTCGGTGTTGACCCTGCGAGATTTCGGGAGACAGGCGCGATAGAAAAAGCGGAGGACGAAATAAGGAATGAGTATGGATCGCCGCTCATTCTCTCCGTGGGTCGCCTTGTCTATTATAAGGGCTACTCTTATTTGATCGATGCGATAAAGGACGTTCCGGCGCACCTGCTGATCGTCGGGAGCGGGCCCTTACGTGCCGCCCTTAACGCTCAAATCAGGCGTAATGGCATGGGCGATAAGGTATTTATCGTGGGATCCGTCGACGACCTTGTCCCGTATTATCACGCATGCGACGTCTTTGCGTTGCCCTCGTGCGAACCTTCCGAGATGTTCGGCATCGTGCAGATTGAGGCCATGGCGTGCGGCAAGCCGGTCGTGAACACCGCACTTCCGACGGGCGTACCCGAAGTAAGCGTTGACGGGAGAACCGGAAAGACCGTCCCGCCGAAAGATGCCCCCGCACTTGCGGAAGCGCTACGGGAGATTTTATCCAATAAAGACGAGTATGACCGCTTTTCCGCGAATGCCACAAGGGAAGTTGCGGCGAGATTTACGAAGGAGAAATTTTTTGCCGAGATGGAGCACTATCTCTCCTAGTCGGCCGATATTATACGGGCGGGCATCAGCGTGTGCTTTATCTCCGCGAGCAGGGGCTCCCGGAAGGCCGCGAGGAGCGCGACATAAATCAGCGCGGAAGCGGCAATATTCACTGCAACATTGGCGCCGAGCGCGGCAAGGAGCGTGGTCGTCCCGGCCATCACGACGCCCGCCACGACGACCTTCTTGAGTTGCGGCATCACGGAAAAGTAATTGATTTTTTTCATGATGTGCCAGAGGTACCAGTTGACGGCGATCTGAGTGGCGAGCGTGCCGAACGCGGACCCCGCCATCCCGAAGCGGGGAATAAGGATGAGGTCGAGGCCGACGTTCATCACGCCTGCAAGAAGGGAGGTTTTGATGAGGCTTTTCTGGTGGTCATAGGCGAAGATCGCGCCGCTCACGATAGTTGCGGGAAAGTCGACGAGCATGGTAATCACAAGGATCTGAAACGGGAAAGTTCCGGGGAGATATGCTCCGCCAAAGATAAGACCGAGAATCGGGGCGGCGAGTATCGCCCCGCCAAGGGCCATCGGTATTGAAAAGACAAAGGTAAATCCCACGGTACGCTCAAGGACTGTGCGGAATCTCGCTTTTTCCCCGCCATGAACGAGACGCGCGAGGAGCGGCATGGTGCTGAATTGGAAAATGACGGGGAGAAGATAGAGAATCTGCACAATGCGGATCGCGGCGGAATAGATGCCGACCTCGGAAGCGTCCCGCATCCAGCTCAGGATAAGGATGTCCATGTTCGTGAGGAGGAGTCCCAGCGCGCCCGTGACGGCAAATGGCCATGCCGAGGTGAGGATGGGCTTTACGAGCGCCTTCGAAAACGAAGCGAAGATATTCTTGAGATATTTACGGAGCACGGCCGCCGCCGCGAGCGCGCCCGCCACGGTGCCCAGCGTATATGCCCAGCCGAGGGAAAGCGGCGAGGGCGATACGGCAAGGAAGGCGAAGCCGAAGACCACGATCATAAGATTCGTGAAAAGGAAAATTGCGGTTTCCCACTCCATCTTTTCGCGCCCGCGGAGGAAGGCGGACAGGAAGTCGCGCGTGCTGTCGAAGGCGATGATGAGTGCCACAATGGGGAGGAGGGCGTCGGCGCCGGGCAAGGTGCTGAAGTATGGGCCGACGAAGATTACGAGGAGAACGATAACGGCGACGAGGACGAGTTTCATTACAAGCGTTGTTGCAAGGATGCGTCGCTCTTCCTGCTCGTTTTGCGCCTTGGGGGTTTCTCTCATCACCATGGCGTTCACGCCCGGGTCGATGAAGAGCGTGAGGAATCCCGCAAGCGTGAGGGCATACGAAAACACGCCGTATCCCGCGGTACCGAGGACGCGGGCGGCGTAAATGATGATCACAGCCTTGAGCGCCCGCCCGCCGAAGTTCGTGACGGCGAGCCAGAAGCTGTTCTTGGCTACGGTCTGCTTTGCGGTCTTGTTCTCGAAGAGGAATGATTTTATCCGGCGTATCATGCGATATAATAGTACGATGAAGCGCGGGGAAATCCCAGCCGCGCCGCCGCGCCTATTCCGGATTCACGAAAAGCGATTTCAGCGTCCGGAGAACGATCGCGAGGTCGAGGATCGGCGAGCGGTGCTTGAGATAATAGATGTCGTACCGGAGCTTTTCGCGCACGTCGTCCGTCGTGCGGTCGGCGCGGTGGTTGATCTGCGCCCAGCCGGTCACGCCCGGGAGCGCGAGGAGGCGCACTTCGTAGAAGGGGACTTCGGCGCGGAGCTTTTCCACGAACTCGGGGCGCTCGGGGCGCGGGCCGACGAAGGAGAGATCGCCGCGCACGATGTTCCAGAGTTGGGGGAGCTCGTCGAGATGCGAGGTGCGGAGGAAGCGTCCGAAGGCCGTGATGCGCGGGTCGTGTGCGCCGTCCGCCCACCGGGCGCCGGTGCCCGCTTCGGCATCCGTGCGCATGGTACGGAACTTGTAGAGCGTGAAACGGCGTCCGTGCGCGCCCACGCGCGTCTGGCGGTAGATCGCGGGGCCGCGGGAGGTGACCGCGACGAGAAGCGCGATCGCGAGCTCGATGGGGAGAAGCGCAACGCCGATCGCGAGCGCGGCCGCGAATTCGATGCCGCGCTTGAACTGGTCATAGAAGCGTGCGGCGCCTTCGATGTTCTCGAGGAACCAGGTCTCTTCGACTTCGTCGAGCGGTACTTTCCGCATGACGGTTTCGTAGAGCGTTTCCACGTCCGTGACGGAGATGCCGCGGCCGAAAAGGGCGTAGAGTGCGGGGGCGAGCGCGCGGCGGCGCTTGAGCGCCGCGGGAACCGCAATGAGATTCGCCCGTGTTTCCGCGACGAGCGCCGCGAGGCGCTTCGGATCGCGCGCGGCTTCATCCTCGGCGAGCCGTGCGACGACCGCGTAGCCGAGCTGGACATTCGCCGTGAGGGTATCCTCGATTTCCGCCGCCGCGCCGCCGTCGCCCACGAGGAGCAGGCGGTTCGGCGCCTCTCCCGACGCCGTCATGCGGTTGAAGAAGCGCCGCCAGAGCGCCTCAATGACGGCGAAGAGCACGAGGAAGATGAAAAGGTTCGTTTTCGGCGCGATGCCGAACGACGGCACGAGATAAAAGAGGAGCGAGGCGATGAGCGCGTTCGCGACGAGCGCGAGGGAGAGTGTTTTCAGGAAGTCGAGATTGTTGCGGAGGCGGCGGAGGTCGTAGAGGCCGGCGATGTAGAACACAAGGAGCCAGGGAATGAAGACGATGGTGAAGGGCGCCGCATGGATGTCCACGAACTGGCGCCAGAAGGCGCCATCATAGCGGATGAAGAGCGTGGCGAGGAGCGCGGCGTAAAGGAGTACGGCGTCGCCCGCAAAGAGGAGGAAAACCTTCAATTTACTGCCGCGGTTCATGGTGCCCTCTTTGTATCATATTTTACCGCCCGGGGGAATTCTTTTCCGGCGGTCCCGGCGGAACATATCCTTCGGTATAGGGACGGTGCGTGCGGATGATCCAGAGGAAGTTGAGTCCGTAGGTAATATACAATTTGAAGATGCCGTCCTTCGCGAGGCGCCTCCCCGAGCCGAGCACGAAGAATCCCATGTCGAATTTTACCTTGCCGACCTTGCTCAGGCGCCGCGCGGTGTCCGTGTCGTCGCCGTGGAACACAAGCGTCGTGTCGAGGCCGCCGATTTCCGTGAGGGCGTCGCGGCGGGCGACGAGGTTTGCGCCGAGCGCGGCGTACCCGAGGATACGGTACGTGATCGGCGCAAATATCCACCAAAGGCCTTCGGCGAGGATCCGCGTGCGGAGGGAGAGGTCATAATAGCGGAAGGGGCCGCTCAGGCAGACGAGCTTGGGGTTCGCCGCGAATTCCTTCTGGACTTTGGCGGCCCAGCCGTGGGGGATCCTTGCGTCGGCATCGAGATAGGCGACGAGCTCGCCGCGGGATTCCCGGAAGCCGCGCTCGCGCGCCCAGTTCGTCCCGCGCCGCGTTTCTTTGACCACCCGCACACCGGGGATGACGGCCGCTTTTGCGGCGGTTCCGTCCGTCGAGGCATTGTCCACCACGATTATTTCGAGGAAGTCGGACGTCCAGTGCTTCCGGATGCTTTCGATGCAGGCCTCGATGTACCCCTCTTCGTTATAAGCCGGAATGACGAAACTGATGGTCATCAGCGGATAGGCTGCCATCCGGCATCGGCGGACTTTTTGAATATCCAGACGGAAAGACCGTTCTTAATCCAGCGATAGAGCGTTTTCCACGCTCCAAGCTGGTGAAATCGCCGCCCCGAATGGAGCACGCGTAGCTTCCATGTAATATGCGTCTTCCCCGTCGTGCCGAGGCGGCGGAAGAAATCAATGTCCTCACCGGCGGGCAGGCGCTCGCTGAAACCGCCCACCCTGCGAAACGCATCCGCTTTTACCATTTGGAATTTCCCTGCCGCGATGCCAACACGGAAGACGTTGTTCAGGAGCACGAACCAGATATTCATAAGTTCGAAGATGAACCAGTCGCTGGCGGTACGGAATCGGGGATCTACCTCGATGCGCACCGTGAGGCCCACGAGGCGGGGATTTTTTTCAAAAAAAGATAGCGCCGTTGTGAAAAAAGCGTCGGGATCGAGGATCTCGTCGCCGGAGTCGAGGAATACCAGATATTCTCCCACGGCGGCCTTCGCGCCGTTATTGCGGCCGTGGGAAACTCCAGGCGTGTCCCAACGTGCGGTCTGGATCGCTTTGTCGGCACAGCGCTTTGCAATCGCAAAGGTCCCATCCTTGCTCCGGCTGTCCGAAACGATCACCTCGTGGGGGATCGTGAGAGCGGCAAACTGGCGCACCGTCGCTTCGACGGTCTTTTCCTCGTTATAGACCGGGATGATGATGGAGAGAAGAGGGGCCGGCATGGCGGATCAGGAAAGGGGGACGCGGTTTCTGAATTTCTTGCGCATTGCCTTGGTGAACCCGTACATGGCGAGGCCGGCAAGCGTGATGAGCGCCGCGAGGAACATCCACTGGAACCCCTTATTAACCAGTGAGTACAGCTGCCCGAAGAAATAGCCGATGGAAAAGAGGAATCCTGCCCAGACAAACTCGCCGAAGAAATTGACGGTGAAGTATTTTTTAAAGGGCACGCGCGCCGCGCCGGCGGCGATCAGAACCGCAATGGCCATACCGAAGCCCGTCGTGAGCTTGGAGATGAAAAGGATCTTCGTCTGGTGCTTATGGAAAAAGGTTTCGGCCCGCTCTACATTCGCCTCGGTGACGTCGAAGAAATGGCCGTACTTTTCAATGAGCGGCCTCCCGCCGTACTTTCCCGCGAAATACCATCCGATGTCCGCCGTCAGATCGCCTGCGACGAGGACGAGGTAGATCGGCCAGAATTCGAAAAATCCCGTGTGCACGAGGAATCCGGCGACTATCATGACGACGGGTCCCTCGACGATGGCCAAGGGGAAGGCGATCGCGTAGCGGTAGCTCACGAGCCACGCGAGGATGGGGGATGCGGTTGGCATAAGGATGCTATTTATTATAATATAGTATTGTTCATGCTGGCCATCTTCAAAGAACACCGGGGATTCTGGACCCCCGAGCACAAGCGGTCGCTTTATTTCGGGATCATGCTGATCCTCATCGCGCTCGTCGTGCATCTCGCGGCGGGCTTCTATTCCGCGGACAAGGCGGCCATCGCTCCCTCGGTCCACGACCTTTTCCTGGACAATCTCCCGGTCGTGAATCTCGATTTTCTGATCGTCGGCGGAAACATCATTTTCTTCTGGATCATCCCGGTCATCCTCTTCGCCGTCCGGCCGCGCTATCTCCTCTTTGCGGTCAAGGCGATCGCGCTCTTCGTCATCATTCGCGCGTTCTTCACGACCCTCACCCACATCGGCATCTATCCCGACGGCGCGATGCCTTCGGCCGCGAACCTCGGCTACAGTTTTTACGAGCTCGTGAACTTCCAGGGAAACCTCTTTTTCTCCGGGCACACCGGGTATCCCTTCCTTATCGCGCTCATCTTCTGGAATAACGTCTTCTGGCGCCGTTTCTACGTCGGCGCGACGGTGGTGTTCGCCGCCGCGGTGCTCCTCGCGCACGTGCATTATTCGATCGACGTCTTTGCGGCGCCCTTCATCGTCTACGGCATCTACACGCTCGCCGCGCGCTTTTTCCCGGATGACTTCGCGCTTTCGGTAAGTTCGCGCATCTGATATACTGGGACGCATGGAAACCCCGAACATGGAAACCCCGAACGGCGACAAGCTTTTACCCATCAGCATTCTCGCGGCGGCGGTCGTGATCGGCGGCGCGATCCTCTTTTCGGTCTTCTACCGACCAAGCGCGGGAGCGCCCCCGGCGCCCGGCGCGGGTGCGGGGACGGCTCCCACGAGCACGGCGGCGGCTCCGGGCGTGCCTTCGGCGGCGGCCGTCGCGGCGGCACTCGCGCTCACGCCGCGCGACGTGGCGCTCGGCAATGCGAGCGCGACCGTCACGGTCGTCGAATACGGCGACTACCAGTGCCCGTTCTGTACGCGGTATTTTGAGCAGATCGAGCCGATCCTCATCCAGAATTACGTGAACCCCGGGAAGATTAAATTGGTCTTCCGTGATTTCCCGTTCCTCGACCGCTTCCCCGGCCTTCCGGCGGGGTCGAACGAGTCGCACGTGGCGGGCGCCGCGGCGGAATGCGCGAAGGATCAGAACAAGTTCTGGCAATATCACGACGCGCTCTACACGGCGAAGTCCGCCGACGAGGCCAAGGGCGGCGGCGAGAACGACGGCCTTTTCACTCCGGCGTTCCTGACCTCGCTCGCCGGAAAGGAGGGGATGAACACGGCGACTTTCTCGTCCTGCCTGACAAGCGGGAAATACACGGCGGCGGTCAACGCCGACTACGCGAATGCCGTGGCGGCGGGCGTGGATTCCACGCCGACCACGTTCGTAAATGGGGTGATGGTGACGGATACTTCGGGTAACAGCGTGGGGGCGGATCTGAGCGCCATTACGGCGGCAATCGACGCCGCGCTCGCGAAATAGGCGCGCGGTACAGTGCGGGCCGGGCGCGCGGTTTGACGCGCGGTTTGACGGCCCCGCGCCGCGCCCCTACAATTGAGGCATGAAGGAACGTTCCGCGACGGGAATCATCGGCGCATGGATCATGCTCTCGCCGTGGACGCTCGGCTTCGCGAACGTCGCGCTCGCGCGATGGAGTAATGTCCTCCTCGGGCTCGCGCTCGTCGTGATGAGCGTGTGGGGACTGTTCGGCGTCGCTCCGGCGGACGAGGGCAGAACGCAACCGGAGGACAAAAAGGTCAATCAAAAATAAAAACAAAAATAAATTTCACTATCATGGCCAGCGTAAAAATATACAGCACGCCGACGTGCGTCTACTGCAAAATGGCGAAGGATTTCTTCGCGGCGAATAACGTGAGCTACGAGGATTTCAATGTGGCGGCGGATCAGAACGCGCGCGCGGAGATGTTTGCGAAATCCCATCAGATGGGCGTGCCCGTGATCGACATCGACGGGAAGATCATCGTGGGCTTCGATAAGAAGACCCTGGAGGACCTCCTTGCGGCGGGAAAGAAATAGGCCGGGCGATCATCCTTATATCCCTATGTACGACCTTATCATCGTGGGCGCGGGGCCGGGCGGGGTCGCCGCCGGCGTATATGCCGCGCGGAAGAAAATAAAGACCCTCCTCATCACCGACAGCTTTGGCGGCCAGTCGGCGGTTTCGGGCGACATCCAGAACTGGATCGGGACGAAATCGATCTCAGGCTACGACCTCGCGAAGTCGCTCGAGGAGCACCTTCGTGCGCAGGAGGACATCGAAATCGTGGACGATGATCTCGTGACGGGCGTCGCGAAGAGCGCGGGCGGCTTTACGGTGGCCACGAAGAACGGTAAGACCTACGAAACGAAATACGTCCTGATTGCCTCCGGGAGCCGGAGAAAGAAGCTCGGCATCGCGGGCGAAGCGCAGTACGACGGCAAGGGCGTGGTCTATTGCTCCACGTGCGACGCGCCGATCTTCAAGGACAAGGCGACGGTCGTGGTGGGCGGCGGCAATTCCGCGCTTGAATCGGTGATGGATCTTATCCCGTATGCGTTGAAGATCTATCTCATGGTGCGTTCCGAGGCGCTTCGTGGCGACCCCGTATCGCAGGACAAGATCCGCGCGAACCCGAAAGTGGAGATCGTCTGGAATGCGGTGGCCGACGAGATCGCGGGAGGGGATTTTGTGACGGGCCTCAAGTATCACGACGCGAAGACGAATGAGGCGAAGGAGCTCACCGTGGAGGGCGTTTTCGTGGAGATCGGCCTTTTACCGAATTCGGATTTCGTGAAAGGGCTCGTGGATCTCGATCCGCGCGGCGACATCGTGACGGATCCCCGGACGCAATCGACTTCCGTCCCCGGCATCTGGGCGGTGGGGGACGTGACGGACGGGCCGTACCGGCAGAACAACATCTCCGTGGGCGACGCCGTGAAGGCGGTGCTCAACATCTACGACCAGATTAAAAAATCATAAAAAGTACCCGCTTGACGCCGCCCCGCGGCACGACTACAATTCGTATTGGCACTCAATGGTCGTGAGTGCCAAAACAAAAAAATAAATTTTTTGTATATAACAATGAATCTTAAGCCGTTATCCAACCACGCGCTTATCGAACCCGCGGAGGAAGCGTCGAAAACCACGAAGTCGGGCATCGTCCTGCCGGACAGCGCCGACAAGAAAAAACAGAGCCGCGGCACGATCGTCGCGGTGGGCCCCGGCAAGGCGAACGACGCCGGCGTGCCCGTCCCGATGGCAGTGAAAGCGGGCGACCAAGTGCTCTTCAAGGAGCCCTGGTCCGAAGATAACAAGATCGAGGACGGCGACAAGAAGTACTTCCTGGTCGAGGAGGAAGACATTCTGGGAATCATCGGATAGAAAACCTGGAAAAATCATTTCATCATTTACGAACCATGGCAAAACAGATCAAATTCAATGAGGATGCGCGCGCGTCGATCAAGCGCGGCATCGACAAGCTCGCGCAGGCGGTCACGATGACCCTCGGCCCCCGCGGCCGCGCGGTCGTCATCGAGAAGGGCTACGGTGCGCCGCAGGTAACGTTCGACGGCGTCACGGTGGCGAAAGAGATCGAGCTCGAGGACAAATGGGAGAACGTCGGCGCGGAGTTCATCAAGCAGGCGGCGGAGAAAACGAATGACGGCGCGGGCGACGGCACGACGACGGCGACGGTGCTCGCGCACGCGATGATCGACGAAGGCGAGAAGGTGATCCGCGAGAAGGGCTTCAATGTGATCCATCTTGCGGAGGAGCTCAAGCGCGCGAGCGAAGGGGTGGTGAAGGGACTCGAGGAACAGCGCGAGCTCATCAACGATAACAAAAAGGTGAAGGAGGTGGCGACGCTGTCGGCGAAGGACGCCGAGGTGGGGGCACTCATTGCGACCGTGATGGAGAAGATCGGCAAGGAAGGGGTCGTGTCCGTCGAGGACTCGAACACGATCGGCAATTCGTTCGAGGTCGTCGAGGGGATGCAGTTCGACCGCGGCTACGTTTCGCAGTACATGGTCTCGAACCAGGAAAAAATGGAGGCGTCGCTCGAGGACCCGTACGTGCTCGTGACGGACAAGAAAATTTCGTCCATTCAGGAGATCCTCGGCCTGCTCGAGAAGATCGTGGCGAGCGGGAAGAAGGAACTCCTGATCGTCGCGGACGACGTGGAAGGGGAGGCACTCGCCACCCTCATCGTGAACAAGCTCCGCGGCATTTTCAACGTGCTCGCCGTGAAGGCACCGGGCTTCGGCGACCGGAAGAAGGAGATGCTCCAGGACATCGCCACCGTGACGGGTGCCACGTACATTTCCGAGGACCTCGGCACGAAGTTCGAGAACGTGGAGCTCGACCAGCTTGGCCGCGCGCACCGCGTGGTCTCGACGAAGGATGCGACGACGATCGTGGGAGGCAAGGGAGAAAAGGCGGACATCGACGCGCGCGTGGCGCAGATCAAGGCGCAGATCAAAAAGACCGAGTCGGATTTCGACCGCGAAAAACTGCAGGAGCGCCTGGGCAAGCTCTCGGGCGGCGTCGCGGTGATCAAGATCGGCGCGCCCACGGAATCGGCGCAGAAGGAGCTCAAACAGCGCGTGGAGGACGCGGTCGCCGCGACCCGCGCGGCCATGGAGGAGGGCATCGTCCCCGGCGGCGGGATTGCGCTCTTCAACGTGGCGCAGGACGCGGCCCCGAAATCGGCCGACGCCAACTCGGTGGGCGCCGCGGTGGGGGCGATCCTTATGCGCGCGCTCGAAGCGCCGCTCCGCGCGATCATCGCGAACAGTGGCGAAGCGGGCGACCGCATCGTGGGAGAACTCCGCAAGCGCAAGAACGAACCCTGGAAAGGATTCAACGCGGTCACGAACGAAATCGGCGACCTGAAGGACGCGGGCATCATCGATCCTTTGAAGGTCACCCGCGCCGCATTCACGAACGCGGTGTCCGTGGCGGCGAATTACCTCACGGTGGGCGCCGCAATCACGAACCTCCCGGAAAAGAAGGGCGCGAACCCCGGCATGGGCGGCGGCATGCCCGGCATGGGGGAGGACTATTAAAAGCTCGTTGCGGCGGCGGCGGAACCGCGGTATAATGCTCGTAATAACAAACCTATGATCTACGCCTATATCGTTCTCGCGCTCATTGTGCTTTGGCTCATCCTGGCCTATAACGGCCTCGTCCGGACGCGGAACCGTACCCAGGAAGCGTATTCGGATATCGACGTTCAGCTCAAGCGGCGCTACGACCTCATCCCGAACCTCGTGGAGTCGGTGAAGGGCTACATGGCGCACGAGGCCGGCGTCTTTGAGAAGGTGACACGGGCACGATCGCAGGCGATGCAGGCGACGGGCATGGCGAAGGCCGGCGCGGAGGACGCGCTCTCCGGCGCTCTGAAATCGCTCTTCGCGGTCGCAGAGAACTACCCCCAGCTCAAGGCGAACGAGAATTTCCTCGACCTCCAGAACCAGCTCACGGACACCGAGGACAAGATCCAGGCCGCCCGCCGTTTCTACAACGGCATGGTGCGCGACCTGAACACAAAAATCCAGGTCTTCCCGACGAACCTCTTTGCGAGCATGCTTGGCTTCAAGGCGATGGACTTTTTCGGCAACCTGACGGATGCGGAGAAGGCCCCCGTGGCGGTGAAGTTCTAGGCGGCGCTTTCTCCGGGCATTTTCCATGGCGAATCTCTACCAGTACCGGTCGGCGAATGTGCGGCGGACATGGCTCCTCTTTGCCGTGTTTTTCGTTGTCGTGGTCGGCGTCGGGTATGTATTCAGCATGGCGTACGGCGACCCGAGCTTCGTGATCTTCGCGCTCGTCTTCAGTGTCGTCTATTCGCTCATCAGCTATTATTCGTCGGCGTCGATCGCGCTTTCTTTTGCGCGTGCGAAGCCGATCGAAAAGAAGGATGACCCGGAACTGTATAATCTTGTCGAAAATCTCTGCATCGCCTCTGGCCTCCCGATGCCGAAGCTTTATCTCACGCCCGAGATGCAGATCAACGCGTTCGCCACGGGCCGCGACCCTCAGCACGCCGCGGTCGCGGTGACCCTTGGCGCGCGCGAGCGCCTCAACAAGACGGAGCTCGAGGGCGTCCTTGCGCACGAACTCTCGCACGTCGGGAATCGCGATATCCTGGTCTCAACCGTCGCCGCGATCCTCGCGGGCATCATCTCGCTCATCGCGGATCTTTTCCTCCGGTCGCTCTTCTTCGGCGGGTTCGGCGGCGGCCGCCGTGGCGATGGGGAGGGGAACATGATCTTCATGCTTATCGGGATCGGACTCTCGATCCTCGCACCCATCGGCACCATGCTCATCCAGCTCGCGATCTCGCGCCGGCGCGAAGCGCTGGCCGACGCGTCGGGAGTCCTCCTTACGCGCTATCCCGAGGGTCTCATCTCGGCGCTCCGGAAGATCGCCGCCGACACGACACCCATGCGGAGTGCGAAGGATTCGACCGCGCACCTGTGGCTCGATACGCCTTTCAAGGGCAAGGGAACCTCGTGGTGGCACAAGCTCTTCATGACGCATCCCCCGATTGAGCAGCGCATCGCGGCATTGAAAGCGATCGCGGTTTAGGGTAGCATAGAGAACGTTCCGGAGGCCGGAATACCGGCCATGCAGGAGGCGTCGCATAGTGGTCTAGTGCGCTCGCTTGGAAAGCGAGTATGTCGAAAGGCATCACAGGTTCGAATCCTGTCGCCTCCGCGGAGAATGCCGAAAGGGCTTTGAAGAGCCAGAATAAAATCCCCCAGCGGGGATTTTTTCTTGTCCCTCGGCCCATTTGCCGAAAACAAACGAATGTTTTCGGACCGTGCCAAACGGGCCTGCGGGATCCTCTTCAAGGCCCTTTCGGCATTCTTTTGGCGGGTGCGATGACTCGAACCGGAGCGCCGCCCCGGGTAGGAGGGAGCCGCGTTCTTACGCGGCGGGTCGGGAACCGAGGGTTCCCGAAACGGGGGTCGGGGCGGCGCGCAAGATTCGAGGAGCGAGCGTAGCGAGCGACGGAATCCTGTCGATTTATATAAGGGGGTTTCTGGCACGTTTTCCACAAAAACATGCCTTTTCTTTTGTCCACTTTCGGCAATTTGCCCCTCATTATTTAATAATATACAATGGAGAGGTGGAAATATCACCCTTCCATTAAACATATTGATATATGGCCACTGACAACCTTATTGCCAAATTATACGAATCCCCCAAGACAATCCTGACCATTAAGGACATTGCTTTGATTTGGGGAGAAACAAACACCGTCAATCTTCTCACGAAGATAAAATACTACGCGAAGCAAGGATCGCTGATTCGACTGACTCGTGGCGTATTTGCCAAAAACAAAGAGTATGATCTGAAAGAATTAGCAGGAAGTATCTATACTCCTTCTTATATCAGTTTTGAAACCGTGCTCCGTGAGACCGGCATTATTTTTCAACATCACGATGCGATTTTTGTAGCCGGTCCCTATCCGATGACCAAGAAAATCGACGATCACACGATCGTCTTTCGCAAACTGAAAGACAGCGTTTTATACAACGGGCTCGGCGTAAAAAAAGAAAAGAGCTATAGCATCGCTACGCCGGAGCGAGCATTCCTCGACACCATATATCTATCCCCTAAGTTTTATTTCGATAACTTGCGATCCATCAATTGGGATCAATGTTTTGAACTGGCAAAAATATACGATAACAAACAATTGATCAAGCGGATAACTAAATATAAAAAACATGCTGAATAAAGAAAAACACCAACTCGTTATGGGGCAGATTTTGAGAGATATTTATTCCGATACCTCCATATCTTCCCTGATCGGATTCAAGGGCGGCACCTGTGCTTATTTTTTCTATGGCCTGACAAGATTTTCTATAGACCTCGACTTCGACCTGTTTTCCACTGATGAAGCTACGCAAAAGCTCGTGTACGAAAGAATCGGTGGTATGTTGGAAAAATACGGAGAGGTCAAAGATAATTACATAAAACGAAACACCATATTCTTCCTGCTTTCTTATGGCGATGCCGACCACAATGTGAAAATTGAAGTGAACATGAGAATTCTTATGCCGGATATCAAGGAGCACTACGAAGTAAAAGAATATCTGGGCATTTCTATGCTTGCGGGCAAAAAAGATTATCTTTTTGCGAGTAAGCTGGCCGCATTGACCACAAGAAGCGAAACGGCAATGCGTGATGTGTATGACGTTTGGTTTTTTGGCACAAATCACTGGGATATAAACGTTGATGTGATCAAGGCAAGAACTGGCAAGACTATCAAAGAATACATGGCTGATTGCCTTCCGGTTGTTGAGGCAATCAAAGATAATGAAATTTTGAGAGGATTGGCTGAGCTTTTGCCGGACGAAAAAGCAAAGGCGTGGGTAAAAACTCACTTAAGAAAAGAGGTTATCTTTCTGCTCAAAAATTACCAATCCGTATTAAAATGAACGGCCTTGCCAAAACCGACGCACTGAAATTCTCGCTCGCCGATCTTTATGCCAAGCTCGGCACGTCTGAACAGGGCCTTACCGAGAAAGAAGCCGGAAGCCGCCTCGCATCCTCGGGGCCGAACGTTCTCAAGCGAAAAAGCGTGAACGCTCTGGACATCCTCGGCCGCCAATTGAAAAGTTCGCTCATTTATCTTCTCATTGGGGCAAGCCTCTTGGCGTACAGTATCCATGATTTTCGGGATGGCACGATCATCCTCGTCATTCTCCTGATCAACACCTCTCTCGGTTTTTATCAGGAATATAAATCAGAAAAAATCGTCGAAAAACTCTCACGTTTTATCACGAGGCAGGTCAGGGTAAGGCGCAATGGGCAGATTTCATTGGTTGACGAATCGCAAGTCGTCGTAGGCGACATCCTCATCGTCCGCGAGGGCGACATCGCTTCAGCTGACATGCGGCTCATCGATACCGAGGACCTGCGGGTCAACGAGTCGCAGCTTACGGGCGAGTCGGCGCCGGTCGCAAAACAGGATTCGACAGGTGCGGGCGCGAAACCGGAAAACATGCTTTTCACCGGCAGTGTCGTTGAGAAGGGCGAAGGCGTGGGGATTATTTATGCGACAGGAAATGATACGGAGCTTGGCGTGATCGCAAAGCTTTCCACGGAGACGAAGAAGCAGACGCAATACGAAAAATCGCTTCAGTCATTCAGCTCGTTCCTCATAAAAATTGTCCTAATCGGCCTTGCCATCATCTTTATCGCCAAATTTTTCCTCGCGCACGGCTCAGGCACCACCGACCTTCTTCTCTTCGTCATCGCGCTCGCCGTGGGAACGGTGCCGGAGGTGTTGCCCGTGATCGCAACGGTGACGCTTTCGGCGGGGGCGCTCAAGCTTGCCAAACAGCACGTTGTGGTGCGACGCCTGTCCGCCATGGAAGATTTCGGGAATATCAATCTTCTTTGCACCGACAAGACGGGTACCATCACCGAGAATAAAATGGTGGTAAAGAAAGTTACGGCAACTGACGAGAAGCTTTTTCAGGTTTTTGCCTATGCGGGTATCACGCCGCTCAAGGGGCGCAAGAAACGGACGCAGAATTCATATGACGAGGCCTTTTTACAGTACGCGTCCGAAGAAATAAAGAAGGAGGCGGGACATTTCAGGATCCTTAAAGAATTGCCGTTCGATCCCGAAGACCGGAGGAGCCGGTTGGTCGTTGAAAATACGGAGCACAAAAGATGCTATCTGCTTTCGATCGGCGCGCCGGAAACCTTATTGGCGATAAGCGGCGCAGGACATAAGGCGGAGTATCTCCGCGACATCGCCAAAGAGGGCGGAGAGGGATTGCACCATCTTGCCATTGCCTATAAAGAGATTTCATATTCAGACAACTTCGACATTTTGAAGAACGAACATGATCTGGCATTTCTTGGCTATGCGAGCATGGAAGATCCGCTGCGCCCCTCCGCAAAAAAAACCATCGAGCGCGCAGAACGTCTCTGCATCACGATAAAGATCCTTACGGGAGACGGCCGCGAAGTCGCCGAATACGTCGGGAAACAGATCGGACTTTTGAAGGAGGGCTCTAAGGTCTACCTTGGAGACGAACTGGAAGCGATGACACAGGACGAGTTCAAGGCCGCGGTCCAGCGCTCGACCATTTTTGCAAGAGTTTCCCCGACCCAGAAGTTCAATATCATCAAAGCCCTCAAGGAGACGAATGTCGTCGGATATCAGGGCGACGGCATCAATGACGCTCCCGCCCTGAAGCTTGCGGACGTGGCGATCGCCGTGAATTCCGCAACCGACATCGCGAAAGAGAATGCGGACATCGTGCTTTTAAACAAAAGCCTGGAGGTCATCATCAACGGCATCAGGTATGGCCGCTCGATTTTCGTAAATATCAATAAATATATCCGTTATACGATGAGTAATAATTTCGGAGCGTTCGTCGGGCTTTCGACGCTGTATCTGCTCTCCGTCAATCTGCCGATTCTTCCGGTGCAGGTACTGCTCAATAACCTGTTCGGCGACATCCCGCTCATCATGGTCTCGACCGACACCGTCGAAGACGACGAGGTGGTACAGCCGGAACGACACAACATGCGTGAACTCATGTTCATATCGCTCATTCTCGGCGTTCCGACCGCGCTCTTCGAGATACTTTACTTCGCCACCATCAGGGCCCAAACAAGCTCGGTTGCGCAAACCAGCCTCTATGTCTTCCTTACGTTCCAGGCGCTCATCATCTTCTATGCCATTCGCAATAAAAAACATTTTTGGAAGGCAAAAATGTCGTCCGCCGCACTCAACATCTCATTTTTCCTGGCGTTCGTTCTTTCTCTCGGCATTATCTTCATCCCGCAGTTCCAGGCATGGTTCTCATTCGTACCGATCTCCGCAACGGCGATCGGCACCATTATGATACTCATGTTGCTCTACTTCCTTGCCGTTGATTATGTGAAGGTTTGGTATTATCAGGGGACTCGGCTCGGCGGATTATATACCGAATCGGCAACGGCGGGGACCGCGGCGATGGGTGCTCATTCTGAAAAGCGGGGCGATCAATTTTAAATCGGCCCTTTGTCGCGCGGAGCCACGCGGCACTCCGTGAAATAAAAAAGATCCTGCCGCAGGCGCAGGATTTTGGGAAGGGGCTCCTCGTACTTGGGAGGGGTATCAAAGGGCCTAGGAGCCCCTTCCGAACGGAGCATTCATCCGACTCTCTGAGTCTATGATAGCAGGTGCTGGTAATTTGTCAAGAACGGCTGGCGGCCGTAAAAAAGCGCCGCCAGCCAACCCCGGGCTATACTGCTAACGGGAAGACCAAACGATCCTCCCCGTATAGCCCGTGGTACGCCTTACAACGCCATTCGCGTCCGCGTTGACGCGGACATTGTGTACCCCGCCTACGAAGCTCGCCGTGCCCTTGCACAGGTTGAGCCCAATCGCGAGATACTTCCACTTGCCTCCGCGACGATACAGTCGCCTGGCAGACCAGTCCACCGCGAGGTTCAGGAGCGCGTTGGCAAGTACGACCTTGCTCGCGCTCCTGTCTCCGACGAAACTGGCCCAGCCGGTTTCCGTACCGCGGTAACGACCGAGGAACTTACCGTCTGTTCCTTGGCGCGCTATGGGCGGATGATCCAGTACCATGGCCGTCGTTACTCCGTCTAACGACGTCCCCGCAATCAGGTACCACCTCGAGGCCTTGAAGAGAAGATCGGTCTTGCCCGACTCCTCCCGCGGCCGAAGGTTCACGTACCTGTTTGTCTGATACTGGACTTGGGCAAGGGCATGCGGTGCGGACGAACACAAGCCCACCGCAAACAATATCCACGCTGTCGCGCGGACGCCTCCTGGTTTTATTCTCATACTAGTACCCCTCCCAGGGTACTGTCCGCGATTTTATCACAAAAAATAACATTTGTCTATTTCTGCGCCGTTGCCAGCCGTCGTGCCGCGCGGCATGGTATAATGAATCAACATTTATCCTACATGGACGGCATCGCTCTCGCTGAATCAATACCGGATTCGGTTCTGCCTTATCCGGACGGCTCTTGGAACCGTGTCAAATATTTTTTTTGGCGCCTACTCACGCCGTGGTTCCCCGCGATCCAGGGCGGCTTTCTCCGCCTCGGCGTCATTCAGCATCCCGGGGGACGCGGGCGCTACCTCCTAGGACATCTCGCGCCGGGCATCGATGCTTCTCTCTTTGTGCGGCGCCTTGAGGCGGAAGGGGTGGGGAATCACTTTATTGCATGGACCGAGGAGGATCAGGTGCTCAGTCTTCGCAAGCTCGACGGTTTTGAACATCAGTATCATCTCCGCATTTTTGGGGACGGCGAAGTGAGGGGACATTATGAATACACTCCGGAGGCGCATCCGGTGTGGCATCAAAAAGCGATTGGTATCGAGAGGCGGCGGGAGGATCTTTTGCGCTTACTTGGCGACTTGGTGGTGAAGTCGGATGAATAGGGGCGATGATCACCCTTTCCCCGTCTATGCGAATCCCGGGAAGAAGTCGGTCTTGATCTGCGTGCGCGGGACGCCCATCTTCCGCAGGGTGTGCGTGAAGGCATCCGTCATGGCGTGCGTGCCGGAGAGATAGAACATGCGGTCGCGGTAATCGGGGATCGTGCGGCGGATAAGCGCGGCATCGATGCGCCCGTGGTGGTACCGATGCGCGCCGCCTTCGGGCACGTCGGGAAGTGCTTCCACGGCGTCCGTGATTGCATAGACGGTGCGGAGGCCGATCGCGCGCTCGGCTTCCTCGATTACGTCGCGGTAGGAGATCTCGGCGAACGTGCGGTTGGAATAGAAGAGGGCGACGTCGCGCTTCTCACCGCGATCCGCGAGGTATTTCAGCATACTGCGGAAAGGCGTGATGCCGATGCCGCCGGCGATGAAGGCGAGCTTGCGGTTTTTCTCGCGCGGGAGCGTGAAGTCGCCGGCGAGCTGGCCCGCGGCGATCCGGTCGCCGTGTCCCATGCGGAGGAGCGCTTTTTTGAAACTGCTCGACGGTTCGTAGAATTTTACGCCGAGATGCAGTTCGCGCTCGGTGGGGGATGAAGCGATCGTGAAATACCGGCGGTTGCCGCGGCGGTCGCTCTTCTCATGCTCGAGCGTCCATTCGAGATACTGGCCGGGCCGGAAACGCAGGCCCTGCGCGCCGGCGAACGCGAAGTCGTAGGTGTCCGTGCCGGTCTCTTCGCGCCGCTTAAGCGTGAGGAGATAGCGCCCTTTGGGGCTCGCGAAATAGGCGAAGACGTTGCCGACGAGAAGCGCGAGCTCGGGCGTGGAATAGATCGAGCCGAGGTGCACCGCGGGCGCGAAGAGGACGCCGACGAGTGCGCCGTAGATCACGCGCCGCCGCCGCGTAGGGGGCGTGGTCAGGGGCTCCGTGAGCATCACGAATGCGAAGAAGAAGAGCGGCGCGTGAACGAGCGCCTTTTCGATCGAGGACAGGGGATCGCCCGCGGGCGAGGTGAGGGCGATCGTCGCGAGTGCGGCGACGAAGAATGCGGCGATAAGGTCGAAGCGCTGGATCTTCCGTACGATGAGAAGGCCGCCCAGGACGACGAACGCGAGCATCGGGAGGTTGCCGCCTACCCACCAGTTCGCGGACGCGCCGATCGTGAAGGCGGTCAGGGCCACCGCGAAGGCGGCCGGATTGAAGAGATGTTTTTTGCCGATCGCAAAGATATATTTCGACGCCATTGCCCAGATCGCGGCCCAGACGAGGAAGGCGACGCCCGCGGCGTTCGCGGGCGTCGCCGGTGCGATGATGAGGGCCAAAATGAGCGCGGTGATATAGACGGACTCTACGTTCGCGTGCGCGTCGAAGGCGCGCGCGAAGAGCCGGTTCGTGACCCAGGAGACGAAGATGAGGAGTGCGATCGAGAAGGCGAGCGCGGCGGGGCTGATGGGGAGGATGCCGAATGCGCCGAAAACGGCGGCGAGCGCGGCGAGGAAGATCAGGTAGTACAGCACGAGGCGGTACATGGTGATCCGGTTGAGGAACGAATCAATGAAGCTAAGCATGTGGGTGGATTATTCGACGACGTAGTGCGAGAATCCTCTGGTCATCGTGGCTATTTTATCATGTCCGATCATATATGCCTCGAACCCCGCGAGGCGCTCGATGAAAAGAAGCCCCTTTTTGCCCATCGCGAACGCGGCCGTCGCAAAACGATCCGCTTCGTAGATATTGGGGCCGACGACCGTCAGGCTCACGATCTCCTCTGCGGGCCTGCGGCCGTTTTTCGGGTCATAAATGTGCGGCCCGCGGATATACGTGCCGGAGGTCGCGACGCCCTGGCCGCTCGCCTGGATCACCTTCACGTGCTCGGCCTCGTTCCAGGGATTCTTGATGCCGATGCGCCACTTTTTCCCCTCCGCGTTCCTGCCGTGCGGCTGGATGTCGCCGCCGGCGTCCACGTAAAAATCGGAGAAGCCCTTCGCGAGAAGGATCTGCGCCGCGTTCCAAATGGCCCATCCCTTCACGAGGCCGGAAGGATCGAGCGTCCCTGCGGGCGTCACGATGTCGAAGTATCCTTTCGTTTTCTTTTTGGTCTCTTCGGAAAGCTTAAGGACCTGCTTCATCTCTTCGCTCGCGTCCTCGGGCGAAAGATCGCGGCGGTTGATCGCCGAGATCTCGCTCGTCGTTTTGTAGGTGCTGAACTTTTCGTCCACCGAGCGGAAATAATCAAAAACGGCGTCGGCCACCGCGTGTACCGCCGCCGCGCCGCCCGCGCCGTTCGGGATTTCGACCGTGACCGGCATGCCCATGATGATCCGCGTCTCTTTCATCGCGCGGGATGTTATGCCTTGGCGGCCTGGAGCGTCGCGGCGAGCGACTGCATGAAGGCCTCGCTTGTCTGCGTGGCTCCCGACACGACGTCCACGTTCGCGCTCTGCGCCTGGATCGCTTCCTGCGTGAGCTGGGGCATGGCCATGCCGTTGATCGCGCGCGAGGTGCCGCGGTCGTTCGGATACTGCAGGAACTCGACGTCGGTTACTTTGCCGTTTATGACCACCGTCCTTACCTGCACGCTACCGAAATAGGCGTCGGCGACCGGGCCGATGTAGGCGCCGTCCTTATATTGGCCGCTCATCATGCCTGGACCCATCCCCGCGCCGGCACTCATGCCCATGCCGTTTCCCGCGCCGGCGCCCGAGGGAGATGCGCCCGCGACGGAAGGCGCCTGGGAAATCGGCTGGTTCGCGCCCTGGCCGGCGCTTACGCCGGCTCCCGCTCCCGCACCCGCGCCAAAACCTGCGCCGGTATTCGCGCCGGTGCCGCCCGCGCCCGGCCCGACCTGGACGGAGTTCTGATTCTCGAGCATCACGTAGAACGCGAAAACGACGATCAACGCAAAGGAGAGCAAATATTTTTTCATATGCCCCTATTATACAAGAATGCGCGATGATTTGTTTCATTGCGCGGCGCGCAAGCTTGTGCGCGGGCCGTGTGGCCGCGCGCCTTTGCGCCTTTGCGCGCGTTCCACGGCGGGGTAGAATAAGCCCATGGCCAACATCCCCTCAATAGACGCCGCGGACTTCGACCGTTCGGCACGCCCCGCCGACGATTTTTTTCGTTTCGTGAACGGCACATGGCTCGCGGAGAATCCGATCCCCGCCGATGAAGCGCGGTGGGGTTCCTTTTATGCTCTGCGCGTGAACGTGCAGGAAGAGCTCAAGGCGATCTTCGACGACCTTGGTGCGGGGAAGCTGATGGAGCCGGAGGCGATTGCGGCGCAGGTGAAGGCCTTCTATGCTTCCGCGGTGGATATGGAGGCACGCAACCGTGCGGGCCTCGCGCCGATCGAACCCCTACTCCGTGCGATCGATGCGGCGGAAGGACCCGAAGCGCTTGTGCGCCTTCTCGCGCGCCTGCATCGCGCGGGCATCGGCGCCTGGTTTGCGCCGGCAGTTCTGCAGGACGAAAAGAACGTGGAAGTGATGGCGTTCCATCCGTACCAGGGCGGCCTTGGGCTTCCCGACCGCGATTATTACCTAAAGGACGACGACCGGAGCCGCGAAATCCGTGCGAAATATCTCACCTATATGGAGGGTATGCTTGCGCGCCTCGACGGCGCGAAGGGTGTCGCTGTACCGGCAAGTGCCGCCGCGGAAGCCGCCGCCGCGGAAATTATGAAAATTGAAACGGAACTCGCGGCGGCGTCGATGACGCGCGTCGAGCTTCGGGATCCGGAGCCGCAGTATAACAAGCGGACGTTCGCGGAGGTCGCGGCGCTTACGCCGCACTTCGCGTGGCGGGCGTACTTCGAGGAACTCGGCGCGGCTCCGCCGGAATATTTCATCGTGCCCCAGCTTGCATTTATGACTGCGGTCGATCGTCAGGTCGGCTCCCTGCCTATCGCCGCGATCAGGCAGTATCTCCGGTGGGCGGTGTTGAACGATGCGGCGTCGCTCCTCGACGAAGAAATTGAAAGGGCGCACTTCGATTTTTACGGACGGACCGTGAGCGGGATAGCGGAGATGAAGCCGTTATGGCGCCGCGCGCTCCTCGTGACGAGCGGGATGCTCGACGAGGCGGTGGGCCAGCTTTACGTGACGCGCCATTTCAGCCCGGAAGCAAAGCGGCGCGTGGCCGGGATCGTGGACAATCTGATCCGCGCTTTCCGCGCGCGTATCGAAGCCCTTGACTGGATGGGCCCCGCAACCAAGGAGAAGGCCTTTGCGAAACTCGCCGCGTTCTCGCGGAAGATCGGATACCCGGATGCGTGGAAGGACTATTCCGCGCTCGCAAAGCTCGGCGCCGGCTATGCCGAGAATTATTTTACGGTGCAGGCCTTCGAATTTGACCGGCAGATGAGGAAGATGGGCGGCCCCGTCGATCGCACGGAATGGTTCATGTCCCCGCAGACCGTGAATGCATATTACCAACCGCCGATGAATGAGATCGTCTTCCCCGCGGCGTTCCTCCAGCCGCCATTCTTTGATCCCGCGGCGGACGATGCGGTGAACTACGGCGCGGTCGGCCAGACAATCGGGCACGAGCTTACGCACGGATTCGACGACGAGGGGAGCCAGTTCGATGCCGATGGAAACCTTGCAAACTGGTGGACCGCGGAGGATCGCGCCCGTTTCGCGGAAAAGGCGGAGCGTCTTGTGGCGCAGTATGATGCCTGCGAGATATTGCCGGGCCTCCATGTGAACGGCCATCTGACGCTTGGGGAAAACATCGCCGATCTCGGCGGCCTTGCGGTGGCGTATGACGGGTTCGTGCTCGCGCAAAAAGAAAATGCGCTTGGCGGCGCGGCACCCGCGGCACCCGGCGCGCCTTTTCGTCCCGCGCCCGCCGCGGACGAGTTCACGCCCGCGCAGAGATTTTTCATGGCGTATGCCGTCACGGAATGCGGCGTGGCGCGCGAGGAAGCCGAGCGTTTGAGGGCGCAGACCGATCCGCACTCGCCGAGCCGTTTCCGTGTGAATGTTCCCGTATCCAATTTCGGGCCGTTCTACGAGGCCTTCGGTGTAAAGGAGGGCGACGCCCTGTGGCGTCCCCCGGAAGAGCGTGTGAACTTGTGGTAAGGCCTTCCCGCAGGACGTGCTTCTCATGAACATCCCTCCCTCGTAAATGTTCCCGAAGCCCGTTGCCTGTGGGGAGCTTCTTTGACATAGGTGCGGGCTGGCAAGGAGCGCCGTTTTCTGGTAAAATAGAGCTACTGTCGAGGCATCACTATGGCCGAAAGAGAAGCGAAAAAAGACGGAAATAAGGACGGCAACAAGGGGAGCGCCTCATACGGCGCGAAGGATATTTACGTCCTTGAAGGGCTCGAGCCGGTTCGCAAACGGCCGGGAATGTATATCGGCTCCACGGGTCCTACGGGCCTCCACCATCTGATCTGGGAGGTCGTGGACAACTCGATCGACGAGGCGATGGCGGGATTCGCCAAGGTGGTGACCGTTGAGCTACTCCCCGGAAACAAAGTGAGCGTGACGGACGACGGCCGCGGCATTCCCGTCGACCTCCACAAGCAGACCAAGAAGTCCGCGCTTGAGACGGTCTTGACGACGCTCCACGCCGGCGGCAAGTTCGGCGGCGAATCGTACAAGGTCTCCGGCGGACTCCACGGCGTCGGCGTCTCGGTCGTGAACGCGCTTTCCGAATGGCTCAAGGTTGAGGTGGAGCGCGACGGCGGCCTCTTTGTCCAGGAGTACGAACGCGGCAAGCCGAAGTACAAGGTGAAGAAGGCGGGCGCTTCAAAGCGGCACGGCACGAAGGTCACGTTCTCGCCCGACCCGCAGATCTTTTCCGAGCTCGAGTTCAGCGATAAGACGGTTATCGATCACCTGCGCCAGCAGGCATATCTCACGAAGGGCGTGCGCATCAACGTGTTCGACCGCAGGCCCCAGGTACCCGCATTCTACGGATTCTTCTTCGAGGGAGGCCTGCTTTCCTTTGTGCGGTTCCTCGGCCAGGGGAAGAACAAACTGCACGAGGACATCTTCTACGTCGACAAAGAGCAGGAGCATGTCGGCGTCGAGGTGGCATTCCTGTACGTCGACGACACGAAGGTCCAGGAGATGAGCTTTGCGAACAATATCTACACGCCGGACGGCGGCATGCACCTTACGGGCTTCAAGTCGGCGTTCACGCGTTCCCTGAACGCGTATGCGCGGAGTGAGGGATATCTGAAGGACAAGGATGAGAATCTGACGAGCGACGATGTGCGCGAGGGGATGATTGCCGTGATTTCCGTGAAGCTCCGCGAGCCGCAGTTCGAAGGGCAGACGAAGGCCAAGCTCGGCAATCCGGAAGCGAAGACCGCCGTTGAGAGCGTGATGAACGAAGCGCTCAAGGAGTTTCTCGAGAAGCATCCGCAGGAGGCAAAGGCCATCATCGCGAAGGTGATGCTCTCGGCGAGAGCGCGCCTCGCGGCGAAGGCCGCGCGCGAAACCGTGCTCCGCAAGGGCGCGTTTGAAGGCCTCACGCTTCCCGGCAAGCTCGCGGATTGCACCTCGCGGAGCGCGGCGGAATCAGAGCTCTTCATCGTGGAGGGCGATTCGGCGGGCGGCACGGCGAAGCAGGGGAGGGACCGCCGCACGCAGGCGATCCTGCCTTTGCGCGGGAAAATCCTGAACGTGGAGAAGGCGCATCTCGACAAGATGCTCGCGAACGCCGAGGTGCGCGCGCTTGTTGTCGCGATCGGCACGGCGATCGGCGAGGAGTTTAACATGGAGAAGCTTCGCTACCACAAAGTGGTCATCATGACGGACGCGGACGTGGACGGCGCGCACATCAGGACGTTGCTTCTCACGCTTTTCTACCGCTACTTCCGCGAGGTCGTGGACGGCGGCTATCTCTATATCGCCCAGCCGCCGCTCTACCGTATCCAGCTCGGGAAGACCGTGCGCTACGCTTTCAGCGATCCGGAGAAGGATCGGGCGATCGCCGAGCTTCAGGCGATGGCGCCGGCATCGAAGGCGGGGCAGAAAGCGGCGCAGAAGAAGGCCGCGGCGGCCGAGGCGCGCGCGGAAGCGGGTGCCGGCGAAGGCGAAGCCGCAGGCGAGGGCGATGATGGCGGTGCGATCACGGAGGGTGAAGGTGACGGCAAGCGCACGCCGAACGTCCAGCGATACAAGGGCCTCGGCGAGATGAATGCCGAACAGCTCTGGGACACGACCATGAATCCGGAGCACCGCCTCATGAAGCAGGTAATGATCGAAGACGGCGAAAAAGCGGACAAGCTTTTCTCGGTGCTCATGGGAGACGCGGTGGAGCCCCGCAAAAACTTCATCCAGGCGCACGCCTCCGCGGTCCAGAACCTGGACATCTAAGCCGCCGTCGAAGCGCCACCATGCCTGCCGACGATGTGCTTCGCGCGGAGAATCTGACAAAAAGGTATCGGGAAGTATTGGCGGTAAATAATATATCCTTTGGGGTTCGACGAGGAGAGGTCGTGGGTTTGCTTGGGCCGAACGGAGCGGGCAAGACGACCACGATAAGCATAAGATGTGCGGAGGCGTATTAGGAACTATGCGGCGCGGGGAAAAGGAGGAGTATTATGGACCTCGCACAATATGCGCGAGGTCGCCGAGGTGTGCGACCGTGTTCTTTTCCTCTCCCATGGGGAGATACTTCTTGAGGGGAATCCAAGGATTCTTCCCCAAGAGCATCACAAGAAGGATCTTGAAGAACTTTTTATATCCCTCGCGCGCGAATCGCTGGATACCGAAGCCACCCCCTCATGAATTTCAAACGAATCTACGCCGTTTTCCTCAGGCAGTGGTACCTTATCCGCGGTTCATCGACCCGATTTCTCCAGATGTTCATCTGGGTCACCGTCGATATCACTCTATGGGGGTTCATCAGTAGGTATCTTGCGGGGGCAACCGACGGGGCGCTTCACTTCACCGCACTGCTCCTCGGGGCGGTCTTACTTTGGGATTTCTTGATCCAAGTGATGCAAGGGGTGACTATGTCATTCTTCGAGGACGTATGGGCGAGGAATTTCCTTAATATCTTCGCGTCTCCGCTCCGTATTTCAGAATATCTGGCGGGGTTTGTGTTGGCATCCATCGCCAGAGCCGTGCTCGTCTTCTTGCTCATGATCGTCCTTTCGACGCTCATCTTCGGCTTCTCCGTGTTCGCGTACGGCACGTCCCTCGGCGTTTTCCTCTTTATCCTCTTTGTGTTCGGCATCGTGCTCGGGGTTGTTGGGGTAAGCATCGTGATGCGCCTCGGTCCCTCTGCGGAATGGTTCGTCTGGCCCATTCCCACCGTCATTGCTCCCTTCGTAGGTGTTTTTTATCCAACCTCGGTCCTGCCTCTTTGGATGCAGTACCTCGGGAATGTACTTCCGCCAACTTACGTGTTTGAAGGTATCCGGGCCATCGTGAACGGAGCGCCATTTCCGCTTTGGCCGCTTGTATGGAGCGTTGTCCTTTCGTTTGCTTATCTCATTCTTGCCTACCGTCTTTTTGTCGCGGTATATCGTCATGCCGTGCGTACGGGCCTTTTCGCCCGGTATAGCGCCGACACCACGAACTAGAGGGAAGTAGGTTAAAAAAAGATTAAAAAACCTTTGACTTTTATTTCCAGTGGACTAGCATAATAGACGAAGCGGGAGCCTGCGCGACTGCGGGTCTCAATTCTCTGTTTGGCGTATAAATGGCCGCGACGAGCGGTCATTTATATTTTCGATAGTTTTAATCGCCTGATTGCTATTATGGTTTCGCCCGGGGATCCGGGCCCGTAGTTCACGGAGTTAGAATCCTGCTTTTGCCAAACAGAGAACCGGGTGCAACTCCCGGCGGGTCCACGGGCAACGAGGTATACCGAATTATTTTCTTTCCCGGTTGACTGATAGGAAGTGCGCCATTGTTATCTGAACGTTCACGGCTGATTCCGGATTGTGAGCACTCTGATTGAAGGGCGGGAAGATGGAGTTTGCAAGGGCATGCTCCAAAAAACTCATTCGGTCTTCCGATATGATCCACGGTGGCTTCTAATGCCGGGGGTTGACGCCCATCATTCCGCGGTGTTATACTCCGAATACCTCCGGTGCCGCGAGTATAGCGGCGTTTTATTTAGACGATCATGTTCGCAAAAATCAAGCATTTCTTCGAAGAATCACGCCAAGAATTGCGGCACGTAAACTGGCCGACGCGCCGTGAAGCGATCCGCCTCACGAGCATCGTGATCGGCATCTCGGTCGGCCTCGCGCTCTTCCTAGGATTTTTTGATTACTTTTTCACCGAGGCGATCAAGAGCATTATCATCCACTAACTTCCATGGCCCTTACCCCCAACCGTCCCGGCGCGCAAAGCGGGAAATCAGAGACCCGGCAGTGGTATGCTGTGCAGACGTATTCCGGGTACGAGGAAGCGGTGGCGCGGTACCTTACCCAGCGCGTCGAATCGCTCGCGATGAGCGACAAGATTTTCAACATCCTCGTGCCGAAGGAGAAGACGGTGCGCGTGAAGGGCGGCAAGCGCCAGACCGTGGAGGAGAAGATCTATCCCGGCTACGTGCTCGTGGAGATGATCCTCGCGGAGGATTCCTGGTACGTGGTGCGCAATACGCCGCGCGTGACCGGATTCGTGGGGCCCGACAATACGACGCCAACCCCGCTTTCGAAGGAGGAGGTCGACGCCCTGCTCTCGCGGTCGGGAGAAGGGGAAAGTAAGGTGATCCTTGACCTTGTGGTCGGTGATCTGGTAAAAATAACCGACGGACCTTTCAAGGAATACGACGGCAAAGTGGCCGAGGTGAACACGGAGCGGGGGAGCGTCAAGGTGCTGGTCCCCATCTTCGGCCGCGACACCGCCATCGAACTCGATTCCCTCCAGGTAAAAAAGATATAACCATCCATTTTATGCCCATGCCCCAGCAGTGTTTCTTCTGCTCGCAGAACCTTACGAACGTCGATTACAAGGAAGTCGACCTTTTGCGCCGCTTTGTTTCGAGCCAGGCGAAGATCATCGATCCGCGCCACACGGGCATCTGTGCCAAGCATCAGCGCAAACTTGCCCTCGCCATCAAGCGCGCGCGGTTCATGGGCCTTCTGGCCTACGTGAGGAAATAATTTTTCCGTACCGAACCCTTGAACCAGACGCTTTTCACGCTCGTCCACCAGTTCGCGGGGAGGAGTCTCTTCCTTGATTATCTCGGTATCTTTACGGCGGACTATCTGCCGTACCTCATGGGCGTCGCGTTCCTGGTGCTCGCGTGGTATCAGGAGGGATGGCGGCGGAAAGCCTATCTCTTCGCGGAAGGCGCGCTCGCGGCGATCCTTTCCCGCGGCATCGTAACGGAGCTCATCCGTTTCTTCTATCATCATCCGCGCCCGTTCGATTTTTATCACTTTACGCCGCTCATCGCCGAGTCGGGTTCGTCCTTCCCTTCGGGACACATGACATTCTTCTTCGCGCTTGCCGTCGTCATCTGGTACGCGAACCGGACCTGGGGATGGTGGTATCTTGCCCTCTCCGCGGCGGTGGGGATCGCGCGCATTTACGTGGGCGTCCACTGGCCGTACGACATCGCGGGCGGCGCGCTGATCGGCATCGCGTGCGGCCTCATCGTGCACTGGGCGCTCAGGAAATACCGGAAGGAATTGTACCGGGCGAAGCCCGCGGCCCCGCCGTCCACCTCTGCCGTTTCATAAAAAGAACCCGCTCCGGCGGGTCTTTTTATTGTTTTTTTTGCGCCTTCTTTCCCGGCTCCTTCTCTTTCTCGCCGTTTTCGTGCGGCGGCTTTTCCGCTTCCTTCCCCGCGAGCGTTTCCGTTGCCGCCGGGTCCCGCACGCCCCTACGCCTTCTCCTGAGCCGCTCTTTCATGTTCTCAATGAAAAGGATCCTGATGCCGAGGAATTCGAGCCCCACGAAGATCAATCCTGATCCGGGAGTGAGAGGCGTGAGGAGCGCGAAGATGCCGGCGGCAAGGAGAATGGCGCCGACGATCTTCTTGAGAGAGGGGTGGATGCGGATGGCCATGGGCGGAGATCAGGCGCCCGCGCCGCCGCGCGCCGCGTTTTCTCCGCGCGCATCCGCACCGACGGCTTCCGCGACCGTCGTGAAGCCGTCGCGCGCGAGAAGCGCGGTGAGTCCGCGGTTGATTTTCCGGACGACGGCCGGACCGCCATAGATGAGTCCCGTCACTATTTCCACGAGCGACGCGCCCGCGCGGATCTTTTGATAGGCGTCCTCGGCGGTCATCACGCCGCCGAGCCCGATGATCGCATAGCGGCCCCGGGTTGCGCGGTAAAAATGGCGGATAAGGTTCGTGGAAATTTCCCTGATGGGCCTTCCCGAAATGCCGCCGTCAGGAATTTGCTCGAGCGCCGCACGCGGCGAGGCGAGCGCGAGATCCCCGCGCCGCTTTGAAAGGTTGCCGATGATGAAGCCGTCGACGAACGGATATTTTTTGACGACGGCGATGATCCCGTCCGCCTCGGTTTCCGTGAGGTGGCTCGAGATTTTAAGGAATACCGGGCACGGCTTTTTTTCGCGTGCGAGCGCGGCGAGCAACCCGTCGAGGAGGTGCGGTTCCTGGAACATACAGCCGTCCTGCGCGTTCGGGCATGAGACGTTCAGGGCGGCGTAGGAAAAGCGGGGGCCGAGCATGCGGTAGGTTGCGGCGTAGTCCTCAATGGAGCGCGGCCCCTTGATATCCGCATGGTTGGTCTTTGCGATGTTCACCCCGACGGGAATGCGGAACGGCAGACGGTCGAGCTTTTCGAGGATCGCTTCCGCGCCGATGTTTTTCAGGCCGTAATTGACGATGAGCGCCCGGTCTTCGGGGAGGCGCGCAAGGTGCGACCCTTCATTCCCCCGGTAGGGGTGGTGGGTCACGGCGCCCACTTCGATGAATCCGAATCCGACGGCGGGCATGATATCCGTGAGCCGGACATCTTTGTCAAATCCCGCGCCGAGGCCGATCGGGTTTTTGAAATTGATTCCCGCGACGCGCGTGCGGAGGGAGGGATGTTCATAATCGCAGAAAAATGCGACGGCCGCGCGCGACGGCGGGAATTGCCCGAGCTTCTCGCCGAACCAGACGAAAAATTCGTGGATGCGCTCCGGGTCGAAGAGAAAGAGGACGGGCCTGAGGATGGTTTCGTACATGGGGCGGGAAGAGGTTTCAGCGCAGGCGCGCGAACGCCGGACCTGCGGGCGCGCAGTCGATGCCGACCTCTTTTACGAGGTTCAGCAGGGGGAAGTCAGGCGCCTTCGCGCCGAGACGGGCCATGAGAGGCGGGAGCGACGCGATGCCCTCGCTCGCGAGGGGACACTTCCCGTCCCGTGCGACGAGCGCCCCCACCTCGCGGTTCCTCGAATAGGGGCTGTAGCCGGTGGCGAGAAAATCGCCCGCGCCCGCGGCACCCGCGATGACCGCGGGATCCGCGCCGAGCACCGCGCCCACTTCCGACATCTCGCGGAGCGCCCGCGCGGCGATCCACCCCTTTTCATTCCCCGAACCCCCGAGGCCGTCCGTAATGCCGAGCGCCACTGCGTAGATATTCTTGAGAACGCCCGCCCAGGCGATGCTCGGGGGGTCGTCGGAGAGTTCGACGCGGAATGCGGGCGAGGTGAAAAGTTCTTTGAGCCGGTCGCGCACGGCGCCGTCCCGCGATGCGAAGACGCCGAGGGCTCGGCCGCCTTTCAAGATTTCTTCCGCGAGCATAGGGCCGCCGCAGACCGCATGGGGCCGCCCGGCCGCGGTTCCGTTCGCGCCGGCGCCCATGCCATGACCGGCGAGTTCGTCCAGAAGTTCGCTGGTGGTTTTGCCGGATCCTTTTTCCAGGCCTTTGGCGAAAGCGACGATGAAGGCGTCCGTGAGAAGGAGGGGGAGTGCGGCGGCGAGGGCGCCGCGCACGGCTCCAGAAGGGACGCAGAGCAGGACGCCTTCGACACCGCCGAGGACGTCTTTTTCCACGAATGGTCCTCCCGCGGGAATTTTTGCGGGGTCGGCATCCCACAGGCGGACCTCCGTGCCGTTTTCCGCAAGGAGTTTTTCTACTGCCCGGCCGAGTTCTCCCGCCCCGATGATGGCGATCATGCCTCCATTATATTCCATTTGCGGCGCGCCTGCCTACGCGGCACCTGCCCTGGGAATATTTACGAAGGGTTGCGGAGAGCCGCCCTTGACGGCATATAAGCATATGCTAATATCTCTATATCCCCACGGAACCCCGCCATGTCTGATCTCTGCAACGAAGTGAATCGTTTCGGGAAAGCGGTCGGCAACGCCGCCCGCTACCGGATCATCGAGGCCCTGCTCGGCGGCCGCAAAACAGTGGGGGAACTCGTGACGATCGTGAAGCTTTCCCAGCCGGCCGTGTCCCAGCACCTTGCCACCTTGCGCGCGGCGAACATCGTGGTCGACGAACGCCGGGGGCAGGAGGTGTTCCATACCGTGAATACGGAGTATACGCTCCGTCTTCTGAAGGGCCTCGTGAACAGCATGGGGAAGGACAAGGGAGGAGGGCCGGCGAAGGGACGGTCGGGGGCGGGGGCTGGCAGGGTAAAAAAATAAAAATATCTATCATTAAAAAGATGAACAACGCAGCGGAAAATAAAATAAAGATCCAGGTGGTGCTCGGAAGCACGCGCGACGGGCGTTTCGGCGATAAACCGGCACAGTGGGTGCTCGACATGGCGAAGAAGCGCGAAGGAGTCGAGGCGGAGCTCGTCGATCTCAGGGATTATCCCTTGCCGTATTTCAACGAGCCGGTGTCGCCCGCGATGTCCGGCGGGAAATACACGAACGAGATCGCGGCGAAGCTCGCGAAGAAGATCGGCGAGGCCGATGCCTATATCATGATGAGCCCCGAATACAATCACAGCTTCTCGGCGGCGATCAAGAACGCGCTCGATTATGTCTACGGGGAGTGGAACCGGAAGCCGGTCGCGTTCGTCGGGTGGGGAGGGGTCGGCGGCGCGAGAGCGATCGAGCACCTGCGGCAGGTGGTCGTCGAACTGCAGATGGCGCCGATGCGGAACGCCGTGTATATCCAGTGGCCGGCCTATCTCGCGATCGCGGGCGGCGGCGATGCCGCGAAAGAAGCATTTGCTTCGATGGAGAGCGGGGCGAACAATCTTCTCGATCAGCTCGTGTGGTGGGCGAAAGCGCTGAAGGCGGCGCGGGGAGCCGCGGCGGAAATAAAATAGCCTTACGCGGCCGCTTCAGGGTGCGCCTTGATCCATCGTGCCACGACTCCGCGCACCGCGTCCACGGTTTCCGTTTCCATGAGTTCCGCGCGAAGTTCTTTCGCGCCGTCGAACCCGGCGGCATAGGCCTTGAAGTGTTTCCGCATCACCGAAAAATTCTTGAGGCGCCCGCCGCGCGGCGACGTGCCGTTGCCATATAACTTCTCGAAGAGAGCGGCATGGCTCACCATGCGTTCGAGGCGCTCCTCGATCTCCGGCACGCGTCCGGAGAAGAACCACGGATTGCCGAAGAGGCCGCGCCCGATCATCACGCCGTCGATGCCCGTTTCCGCCGCGCGTCGGCGGGCTTCCGCGAGCGATGCCACGTCGCCGTTGCCGAGCACGAGCGTGTGCGGCGCGTAGCGGGCGCGGAGCGCGGCGATACGCGGCGCGAGCTCCCAGTGCGCGGGGACATCGGACATTTCTTTCCTGGTGCGGAGATGCACGGTCAGGGCGGCGATATCTTCCTCGAGGAGCGCCGGGATCCATTCGTCGAGTTGGTCCTTCGCGAGGCCGATGCGCGTCTTTACGGACACGGGAAGGCCTCCCGCGCCGCGCTTCGCCGCGCGGATGATCTCCGCCGCCCGCGCGGGATCCGCGACGAGCGCGGCACCCGCACCCTGTCGTCCCACCGCCTCATCAGGGCATCCCATGTTGATATCGATGCCGTCGAAGCCGAGATCCGCGATGAGCGCCGCGGCTTCTTCGAACTGCGCCGGTTTCGCGCCGAATATCTGCGCGACGATCGGGTGCTCGTCTTTCGAATGCCACAGGTCGACCAGGAGCGCGCCGCGACCCTTCGGGGAGAGGAGCCCTTCGACCGACACGAATTCGGTCCAGAAAACATCCGGCGGTCCGCACTCCGCGAACATGCGGCGGAATGCCTCGTCGGTCACGTTCGCCATCGGCGCCATGACCATGAGGGGGCGGGGGAGCGACCAGGGATTCGCGCGGGAGGACATGGGTTTCATTATACCCTGTCATTTTAAGAGGGGGACCGCGGGAAGTTGTATAATAGGGGTATGGAAAAGAAAATACGCGGAACGTGGGTTGCGGGAGTTCTGACGGCGGTAGCCGCGGTGGCAGTAGCGGCGGTTGCGGCAGGGGTTCTGTTTTTCCCCGCCGCGCCCGCCTATGCTATGACGCCGGCCCTCTCTCTTTCGACGAGCGGCGGCACGACGGTGCAGGTGACCGTAAACGGGGACCCGAACGCGAGCGTGGCGCTCTATTATTATGCCGCGGGCGCCGCGGGAATACAGAGCGCCGTGCTCGGCACGACGAACGCGAACGGATATTTCTCGGCTCCGGTCACGGCGTCGTCCTACGGGATTCTCGCCGGAAACGCGGTGTATGTCGTGGTGAACGGCCAGCAATCGTCTTCCCAGTCGTGGCCCGCGCCCACGGGAACGCCGACCCTGAGCCAGGCGAGCGTGACGGTCGGCCTCGGCCAGAAAATAACGGTCTATTCGCAGGGGAGCTCCGCGCCGGTGTATCTCGCGAGCAACTCCAACCCCTCCGCCGCCGCCGTCCAGGCGAACGGAACGCAGGTCACGGTGACCGCAAATCAGACGGGAAGCACGAACGCTTCCATCTGCTATACGGGCACGGCCGCGAGTTGCGCCAACCTCTACGTCGTCGTTACGGCGACGGGCGCGCTCTCCTTCAGTCAGAACAACTTTACCATTCCCGTAGGCCAGAGCACGGCCGTCACGGTGACGGGCGGCAGCGGTACCTACTCCGTCACGAATAACTCGAACCCGGCGGTCGCCGCCGCGGTGCTTTCCGGCAGCGTGGTGACGGTCACTCCCGCGACGATGGGCACCACGAACGTGACGGTGTGCGACACGGCGGGCAACTGCGGCACGATTTACGCGACGGTCGGCAGCGGCACGGGCACGGGCACCATTTACTTCAGCACGCCGAACCCGTCGCTCACCCTCGGCCAGATCACGACGGTCACCGCGTACGGCGGCTCGAACTACTACGTGACCGGCAACTCGAATCCGTCGGTCGCCTCGCAGACGCTTTCCGGCTCCACGCTCACAATCTCCGGTCTTGCGAACGGGACGACGGCCATCAATGTTTGTTCCGCATCGAACGGCTGCGCCACGCTCACCGTTACGGTCGGCGGTTCGACGAGCGGCACCGTGTCCTTCGGCGTCACGAACCCGACCGTCATCGTCGGGCAGAGCACGAACATCGCACTGACCGGCAACTCGAGCTTCTATCTTTCCTCGAACAGCAACGCAAATATCGTCACTCCTTCGGTGAACGGCATGACACTCTCGCTCTACGGCGTGAATCCGGGGACGAGTTCGGTGGTGCTTTGCGCGACGGGAAGCGGGGCCTGCGGCACGCTCAGCGTGACCGTGGTGGCGGCCTCGGGCGGCACGGCGGGGAGCGGGAGTGCGGCAGGAACCGGTACGGCCTCAAACGCGGCGCTTCTCTCCGCGATCCAGTCGATGCAGACACAGCTCGCGCAACTTGTGACGCAGATCCAGACCATGGCGTCGACCCTGACGCAGGCGGCCGCGAACCTGACGGGGAGCTCGGGGGGTACGGCGGCTTCAGGTACGGGCGCGGGAAGCGCGGCATCTTCCGGTTCGGCGACCACGAGCACGGTCTTCACGGGATTCCTGAGCGTGGGCTCGCAGAACGCGCAGGTCGCGGCGCTCCAGCAGTATCTTGCGAAGAAGGGTTTCTATAACGGCGCGGTTACCGGCTACTACGGTTCGCTCACCGCGTCCGCGGTGAAGAGCTACCAAGCGGCGCACGGCATCAATGCCGCGGGCTACGTCGGCCCTTCGACCCGCGCGGCACTGAACGCAGGGGAGTAGGTCGTAAGACGGTCCTCCCGGTGCGCGATCCGGCGCTACCGGTTCGTTACAAAGCCGAGGACGGTCACCGCGATGACGGTGAGAATGAGGCCGACCCACTGGTGACGCGCCAATTGTTCCTTGTTGAAAGCGATGCCGAGCGCGCTCGCGAACGCAATATATCCTTCGCTGATGCCCGTGGCGATGGCGATCGGGATGAAGAGCATTGCATACGAGAAAGTCACCCATGCAAGGTTATCGAAAAAGCCGACCGAGACAATCAGACGGCGGTCGGTTCGCCATCCCTGGCTGATTTTTTTCAGCTGGGATGTCGCGGCGAGGTAAACGAACGCCGCCGCGGCGACAAAGGCGCTCGTAAACCAGTTGATTGCGAGCGGATCGGTCTCACGGGCGCCTAGACCGAAGAGAAAGTTGGCCACCCCCATGCCGATGGTGGCGAAGACGGCATACCATATTCCCCGTTCCACCTTGGTGCGCGCGAAGGCGCGGAGGGAGCGGGTCGACACGAGGAAGAGACCGGCGACGAGCGCGATGATGAGGCCGATCTGCAGGGGAGAGAGGCGTTCATGGATGACGAACGCGGCGAGGAATGCGGCGACCGGGATTTCGAGCGCATAGATCGGTTCGACAACGGAGATCTTTCCGACCCGGAGCGCTTCGAAGTCAAGAAGCACTGCGGAGAGGAGCACGACGCTCGTGCCCCACATAAGAACGGCGTGCAGAGTAAGGAAGACGCCAAGATCGCGGTAGACGAACGGGAAGAGCACGATCGATGCGAATGCGGTGATATAAAAGAGGGCGACCCAGTCGCCGAATTTCCTCGCGCTCCGCTGGATCAGGAAGTCGCCGAGTCCCCAAGAGAGCAGGGCGGCGACGGAGAGCAGTATTCCCATAGGCATCAGTGTAGCGCATTTTCCTGCAGGGGGTCTATGCGCGCGAGGGATTTAATGCTTCGTCCTTCTTACTGTGCGGAGGCGGTGTTCCGAAGTGAGAACCCGTCCGGGCGTTTTCATTTCATCGTGTTGATAAAAGATCTTGCGGAGGCGGAAGGATTCGAACCTTCGAGGGGATTGCTCCCCTAACATCTTAGCAGGATGCTGCCTTCAGCCACTCGGCCACGCCTCCGTTATTTTTTCCGCACGAGATTAGAATAAAGGAAATACTTGTTTTTATCAAGATTTTCTGCTATATTTCACGGGTTATGGCAAGTAAAACGGCGCTAAAAACGGAAGGGAGCGGGGTGCGGCCGAGGCCGCCGATCGTGGTCGTGATGGGCCACGTCGACCACGGCAAGACGACGCTCCTCGACTATATACGGAAGGCGAGTGTCGCCGCGCGCGAGGCGGGCGGCATCACGCAGGCGGTCGGGGCGTATGAGATCGAACACGTTCCGGCGGCCGGCGGCGCGCCGCGGAAGATCACGTTCATCGATACGCCCGGGCATGAGGCGTTCAGCGCGATGCGCGCGAGGGGCGCCACGGCCGCGGATCTCGCGATCCTCGTGGTCGCGGCGGACGAAGGCGTGAAGCCGCAGACCAGGGAGGCGATCAAGATCCTCGAAGACGCGAAGACGCCGTTCGTCGTCGCGCTCAATAAGATCGACAAGGCGGCGCCGGGCGCCGTCGAGAAGGCCAAGGCCGATCTTGCGGCGGCGGGCGTCCTTGTCGAGGGTTTTGGCGGACAGGTGAGCTGGCAGGGGATTTCGGCGAAGACGGGCGAAGGCGTCGGCGAACTTCTCGACCTCGTGCTCCTCACCGCGGACATGGAGGAGCTCACGTACGATCCTTCCGCGCCCGCGACGGGCTACGTGCTTGAAGCGCGCCGCGATCCGCGCCGCGGCATTGAGGCGAGCGTGATCGTGCGCGAGGGAACCCTGCGGCGCGGCGATGCGGTCGCGACGGCAAGCGCGCGCGGGAAGGTGAAGATCCTCGAGGATTTCCTTGAAAAAACCGTGAATGAGCTTGAGCCGTCCGCGCCCGCGGTCGTGATCGGCTTCGAGACCCTACCGAAGGTGGGCGAGGAATTCTCCGTGGGCGGGCCTCCGGGTGCCGCGACGAAGGCCGTGGTAAAGGAAGATCGGGCGTCCATCGGAAAATCGCAGAAAAACGCCTTTAACATCACGCTCAAGGCGGGCGATGCCGGTTCGCTCGAGGTTCTTTCGTCTATCCTGAAAAATATCGATCCCAAGGGAGGGAAAACACTCAATATTATAGAGGAGTCGGTTGGGGAGGTGACGGACGGCGACGTGCGCCTTGCGCAGGCGACGGGCGCGGTCATCATCGGGTTCAAGAATAGGGTGGAGAAAGGCGCCCGGACGCTCGCCGAAGCGCAGGACATCACGATCATCACGTCGGGTATCGTCTACGACCTCGTGGATGCGGTCGAGGAATTTCTTTCGGGCAAGCGCGGCCCGGCGGCCGCGGGGACGCTCGAGGTGCTCGCGGTGTTCAATCAGGAAAAAACGGAGAAGCAGCTTGTTGGCGGGCGCGTAATCGAGGGTGTCTTCCGCGCGAAGGCGGGCGCGGAGATCCTCCGCGGCGCCGGACATCCCGAACCGGTGGGCGTGGGCCGCATCATGAGTCTGCGCGAGAAGAAGGCGGAGATCGTCCAGGCCGAAAAAGGGAAGGAGATCGGCGTGATCGTGAACTCCGCCGTCGTGCTCCAGGCGGGAGACACGCTTGTCATACGCAAATGAACTTCCGCACCGAGCGCGTCGGCAAATTGATACGCGAGGAGCTTGCGAAGATCATCATCCGCGAGATCGAGTTCGCTCCTGGGACGCTCGTCACGATCACGGAGGTCGACGTGGATAAGAAGCTCGAGCACGCGAAGGTGAAGGTGAGCGTTTTGCCGTCCGCGTCGGCGACGTCCGCACTTGCGGCTCTCGGCGCCGCGGCGGGGTCTCTGCAGTACCTTCTCATGAAAAAGATCAACATCAAGCCGATGCCGCGCATCGCATTCGCGTCCGACCGCGGGCCGGAACGGGCGGCGACGGTTGAAAAAATACTGTACGACGGTAAGATAGGGGGATAGGTGAGGGGGGTCGGCGTCCCGGGTGGCGCCGCGCGGGCGCCGGAGGGGGGAACGGCCACGTGGCGAAGAAGCTAACGCGGCGGTCTGCAAAACCGCTATACATGGGTGCGAATCCCATCGTGGCCTCACGAAACAAGTTGTGCTATCGTACGGAAGTATTGCGCGCCACGCGCGATCGGGCCCGGGTGGCGGAATCGGTGTACGCAGAGGACTTAAAATCCTTAACCCGAAAGGGTTTGTGGGTTCGAATCCCACCCCGGGCACAAAAAAGAAATGAAAAATGTCTTCCGGCGAATCAGCTTCGCGCCCCGGAAGGCGTTTTTTATTTTTCTCCTGCGCCGCCTAAAAAAAGTTATGCACAGATTTCAAAAATCCATTTTGCTATACTGAAAGAAAATAAATATGCGAAGAACATTTCGCATATTCCCCAAAGGTCGAAACACAACCATCACTGAAATGAAGAAGAAAGCTGCAAAGAAGACCGCGAAGAAGAAGACGACGAAGAAGGCCGCGAAGAAGCGCCGCAAATAGTTCCGATCGTATTCTTGCAGAACCCGCCCTCAAGGCGGGTTTTGTGTTTATCCGGCCGATGTTTGCTATAATAAACCCATGAAATCCCGAAGCACCGCACTCCCCGTCCTCGCGAGTATCATCGCCGCCGCCGTCCTCTCGGTCGCTCTTCCCGTGGCCTTCGCCGCTCTTACCTTCACCGGCACGAGCGTCTCCGGCGACGGCAACGTCGCGATCGACGGCTCCGGAACCATCGCGGTCGGCACGTCGAGCGCCACCGGAATCACGATTGGAAAATCGGGAATCACGACCACGTTTCCTGGAGCGGTGGGCGTCGCGGGAAATGTGACCGCGGCGAAGTACTACGGCGACGGTTCGTCGCTTACGGGGGTCGGCACCGCATCCGTAGGATGCCAGACGGCGTCCTCGCTCGGTTTTGCGCTGAACGGTACGGATGAGACCGCGAAGCTCCAGTCGGTGCTCAATACTTTTTACGCGGCGGGCGGCGGTTGCCTATATATTGACAATGGAAAGACGCTCCGCGTGGACGGCCAGATCGTCATGCCGTATGCATCGAGCTCGCCCTGGACGATGCCGCCGATCAGGATCACGGGCAATTCTTCCGGGATCGGGAGCGCGGATGCGCTTCCCTCGGTGCCTCCCGCGGGATCGACGCTCGATCTCCGCTATGCGGGCAATCGTATCGTCTCGCTTGGGCAAGGTACGCTCGAGATCGATCATCTGACCATCGTGAACCGGGGGACAAGTTGCGGCACGTTCATGTACAGCACTTTGACCAATATGCGGATCCACGACGATTCGTTTTTCGGGGCGTACGGAGGCGCTTCGGCCTGCGACGACGTGTGGGTGGCGGGCGCGGCAGTCGCGAATGCCACCATTCAGGGGAACGCCAGCGATTATTTCCAGGGCTATGCGAGCGCCATCAGGGATAATTTTGCCGATCAGATCAGGACGCTCGTGCGCGGCCAGGCGGCGTTCAATTCCATCCCGATCGTGAACAATACGATCTGGACCAGGTCCGGCCGCGGCCCGACGAACGATGCCGCGATCGAGATCGAGGGAGGAACTATGGGCGGCTCCATCTTCTATAACGCAAACAACTACATTGCCGGCAACCTGATCGAGATGCTCGGCTACAACAATGCCATTTATCTTTCGAACACTGCGGCAAATACGCTGATTGGAAACAGTTTCTGGGACAATTCGAGCGCCTATGCCTACTGTTCCGGTTCGGGGGCGGGAAGCAACATGGTGTTCGGTTCCGGGTCGTTTTGCCCGGGATGGAATCCTTCCGGCGGCATCCAGCTTACCGGTGCGACGGACACGATCGACCAGAAGGTGCTCTTCACCGCCGTGCCCCAGTTTCGCTACGGTCTCTATTTCGGCATTGATACCACGCGTGCACTCAGTTCGGCTGCGGGAAATTCTTCCGTGCTCGCGGCCGCAAGCGGAACGCTCGCGAGCGGCGACCTCGTCTCAATTGATGCGAACGGGAACTTTGTCGATTCGGGGCTCCTTGCTTCCTCGATCGGCGGCGGAGTGAGTACCGGCACCGCGGGACAGCTCGCATATTATGCCGCGGGCGGAACGACGGTAAGCGGGGTGACCGGTTTGGCGCACGGCATCGTGATCGCGGAGGGAAGCGGTGCGCCGACGACAACCGTGGGCGCCGCGGACACGGTGCTTTTGGGGAACGGCGCCTCGCTCGACCCCGCATTCACCTCCATTCCCTCCTGTCCCGATTCCGGAGGCAATCACCTGAACTACAGCACGACCACGCATACCTTTGCCTGCGGTACGACCGGCGGTACGGTGGGGAGCGTCGGATTTTCCGGCATTACTGGCGGCACCAACACGAGCGCCGCAATGGTAGTGGGCTCCGGCGCATCGCTTGCTCCCTCGGGAAGCGGCACGGTGAGCGCGAATCAGGTGAACGGTGCGGTGCTCCCCACCTCGACGGGCGTGCTTGGCACGAATGCCAGCGGCCAACTCGTGGCGGGGACGGTGAGCACGCTGATCGATAATCAGGGGCCGCAGTCCGCAGTCACCGCCACGGGAGGAGATCAGCAGGTGTATGCAACGACGCTCTCAAGCGGTATCCCTGCGGGTAAGTGTATCAGGGTGACCGCGGCATGGACCAATGCCTCGACGAGCGGGTCTGTGTATGATGTGCTGCGCTTTGGGGGAAGCGGCTATATGTATCTGAACACGCTTGCAAATAACGGCACGTATGTGGGAAGCGCGCTTATCTGCAACAACCCCGGTGTGCAGAATGCTCAGCAGGCGATCTCGCTTGGTACGGGAATGGGAGGGCAGTACTTTAATTACGGGGTAAATGCGGCAAGCGAGAATACCGCTTCGAGTATCGTGGTTAAGTTGACGCTCAATTCCGGTGCGGGAAGCACTTTCACGCCGCTTTCATGGCTCGTGGAGAGCGTGAATTAGCGGGTTGCCGGCAGTCCCCGGAATAGGGCGAGGATGGGAATATGATCATGAGCAAAACCGTAAAGTTTTTCTGCGCCGGGACGGCTGTTTTGGCGGTGGCGGGGCTATCGGGAGGAGCGGTCTTTGCCGCGGCGCTTTCCTACACGGCTCCCGCGACGATAACACTCACTTCTCCCGCCGCGACACTGACGGTCGCTTCCGGCTCGGTTGCTGATACGCTGATCGTGAATGCTGGGAATATCGTGGCCACGCTTTCGTCCGCGACGGGAGGGAGTTTTATCGTATCGTCCGCGAGTGGCAATCTTTCCGCGACCGCAAGCGGAGGAGGAGGCACGGTGACGACGACGTGCTCGTCCGGCGCGGCCACCTTAACGATTGCGCAGAGTACGGGGAGTGCCTCGTACACCATTGCGCCCGATAGCGGCACCTGTACGCCCACCGGCTCCTCTTCCTCGTCGACCACGGCGGCGCCCGTTGCCACAGGCGGCGGCACACCGCCGCCGCTCACGATGCGGATCAATGACGGCGCCGCAACCACCGCGAACGCGAACGTGATCGTCGCGATCACGGGTCCATCCGCAACGGGACTCCTCCTTTCGGGCACTCCCGATTTTGCAAGTACGACCCCCGCTTCTTTCACCTCATCCAACGCGTGGAATCTCTGCGCCGCGGGCGATACGGCCGGCACGAACGTTGCGCCGAGCGGCGCGGGCGGTGCGGCGTCCGGTTCTGCGGCGTGTGCGCCGGGACTGCGTACGGTCTATGCCCGCGTATATACCTTACCGGGCGTTTTCCAGGCCATCTCGGCGAGCATCGATTATGAGCCCGCGCCGGCGGCCGCGTCTTCCACGACCTCAACGCCTCCCACGGTGGGTGCTCCTGCATCCAACGCGCTCATCGCGAGGATCGAGGCACTGAAGGCTCAGCTTGCAGCGCTTGTCGCGCTCGCCGGCGGATCACGGGGTGCCGCGGCGCCTGGCGCGGCAATTGCGCCCGCCTATTTTTTCACCCGCGACCTTGCGATGTGGATGACGGGAGCAGACGTAAATGAACTGCAGAAGTTTCTTGTGGCGCAGGCGGCCGGTTCCGCCGCCGCGGCGCTTGCGCGGCACGGCCTTACGAATAATTTCGGTCCGCTGACCCGCGCCGCGCTTGCGGAGTTCCAGGCAAAGGCAGGCATCAAGCCCGCGCGCGGCTACTTCGGCTCCGTCACGCGGGCCTGGATCGGCGCGCATCGACAATAATATGAAGGAATCACTACGCTTCGAGCGGAAGGATGAGATCGTGCTGGTGGACAGTATAATGTCCGTCGAGGCCGCGCGTGCGCAGAATCCGCATCTTCCGTGCCCGGAAAAGATATTGGAACAGCAGGAGGTGCTTTTTGAGCGCTATCTCACGCCCGACGGGAAACTGCACGAGGGACAGATCGTCGTCCATCGTGAACTTGCGGAGGACGTAACGCGCCTCTTCGAGCGTATCCGTGCCGAAGGATTTCCCGTTGCTTCCGTAATCCCGCTTGCCGACCGAAAATTCAAATGGGACGACGAGCAATCAATGATGCGGAATAATACGTCGGGGTTCAACTACCGCCCGATCGCTGGAACGAACCGCCTTTCGAGGCATGCGGAGGGAAGGGCCATCGATATCAATCCATGGTGGAATCCGATGGTGAGAACCGTCGTGCCGGGCGAGCGCGTCATCGTGGAACCCGAGGGCGCGCATTATGATCCGCGTGTGCCGGGGACCATTGTCCGGGGAGATTTCATCACCGAATTTTTGAAACAGCGCGGCTGGAAATGGGGCGGGGAGTGGACCTCGCTGAAGGACTATCAGCACTTCGAGAAATAGGAGTGGTGCCCAGGGCGGGAGTCGAACCCGCACGACCTTGCGATCAAAGGATTTTGAGTCCTTCGTGTCTGCCATTCCACCACCTGGGCTTTAGGGTGCTCGACACGATTGATAATAGTGATTTATAAAGGTAAAATCAAGGCATATGGCGCGCGTGATCGCGATCTGCAACCAGAAGGGAGGCGTCGGAAAGACCACGACGGCGGTGAATTTGGGCGCGTATCTTGCGGCCGCGGGAAGGCGCGTTTTGCTCGTCGATTTTGATCCGCAGGCGAACGCGAGTTCCGCTCTGGGGCACGACATGAAGAGCGAGTGGAGCGTCTATCACGGGATTTTGGGGCCCGTGCCGCACGAAAAACTGATCAAGCCGACGCTCATCTTCAATTTTCATTACGTCCCCGCGGCGCCCCACCTCGCGGGCGCGCTCGTCGAGCTCGTGGATGCCCCCGAGCGTGAATATTTTCTTCGCACGTTTGTGAACCGCCTCCGGCACGAGTACGATTACATTCTGATTGACCTTCCTCCGAGCCTGAGCTTGCTCGCGGTGAACGGGCTCGTGGCGGCGGACGAGGTGCTGATCCCCGTGCAGGCGGAGTATTACAGCTTGGAGGGCCTCGGCCAGCTTCTTGAAACCGTGGACCTCATCCGCACGAACCTGAACCACCCGATCGCCGTGACAGGAGCCCTGATCACGATGTACGACCGGCGCGAACACCTGAGCCGCGAGATCTCGCGCAACCTCCGGCGGCATTTCCCGCACCACGTGTTCATGGTGGAGGTTCCCCGCGCCGTCGCGCTCGCGGAAGCGCCGAGTTTTTCGAAGCCGATCATCCTGTACCGTCCCGATTCCGCCGGCGCCGCGGCGTACCGCCGGCTTGCCGCGGAGATCATCACGCAGGAGAAAGAGATGCATCCCGAGGCCCCCGCCGTGGCGAGCGAGAATTTCGGGAACTTCAATATTTAACGTAGAATATAAGTAACATGCTCGGCAAAGGACTTGAATCGCTCATACCGCCGAAGAAGAACGGGAATGGCGCGGGGAACGGCGAGGATGCGTCCGTCGTTGCGCCGGGAGGCGTTCCCGGGGCGGCGTCTTCGGGCGGAGTTCCGGCGGTTCCGGGAGGGATGGGCGCCGGGTGGAGCAGAACCGCGCCCGGGTCCATGCCCGGATCCGTATCCGTATCCGCGTCGGGAGCCGTACTCCCGCCCGATCCCGAAGCTTTTCTTCCCGCCGATCCCGCGCCCGCACCCGCGGCTTTGCCGCCGGAGACGGCCACGCCTCCCGAGTTGTTGCCGCGTGTCGAACCCGAGGAGGAGCGCGAGCCTTTGATCGTCGAAAGATCCACGCCGCGCCAAGAAGTGCGCGAGGCGCTCCACGCGCGCCCGGAACGGGATGCCGCGGCAACGAATCGGCCGAAGCCCATGCATGCGGATGATGCCGCACAGGACGAACGCGTATTCCATATCGAGATCGACAAGGTGGTACCGAATCCGGGCCAGCCGCGCCGTTATTTCGACGAGAACGGCATCCGCGATCTCGCGCACTCGATCCGCGAGTTCGGTTTCATCCAACCGCTCGTCGTGTCGAAGGTGGACAAAGAGACCCCGGGCGGCGTCGACGTCGAGTACCAGCTGATCGCCGGCGAGCGGAGGCTCATGGCCGCAAAGCTCCTCGGCCTCCACTCGGTGCCCGCGATCGTGCGGAACGTGAATCTTGAACGCGAGAAACTCGAACTTGCCGTGATCGAGAATATCCAGCGGGAAGGACTGAGCCCGATCGAGACCGCGCGCGCGTTCCAGCGGTTACAGGAGGAATTCCGCATGACCCAGCGCGAGATCGCGGCGAAGCTCGGCAAGTCGCGCGAAGTGGTGGCAAACACGGTGCGCCTTCTCGACCTCCCTGATTACGCGGTCGTCGCCGTCGAGAAAGGGGAGTTGTCCGAGAGCAATGCTCGGTTTGTGCTCGCGATCGAGGATCCCGCCGCGCAGAAGGCGCTCTTCGACGACATCATCCTGCATAAGCTTACGACGCGCGATGTCCGGGAGCGCGTCCAGCGGTCGGGCGGCGCGCGGCGCGGACGGCCGCCGAAGAGCGAGGAGCATCTTTCGCCGGATCTGAAGGCCGCGGAGGAATCGCTCGCCATGGATCTCGGCACGCCCGTCGAGATATACCAGGGTGCGAACAAGGGAAGGATCACGATCACGTTTTACTCCAAGGAGGAGTTGGAGAATATCCTGCGGAAATTGCAGGGAGAGAGCTAAGCGAGCCGGTACTTCACCGATTTCACGCCCTTTATCTTTCTCAGCCTGAGTGAAAGCTTGTCGAGTTTCGACCGCGCCGCAACGGATACCTCGATGCGGTAGAAACGAAAGTGGCCGTCGCCCCCGGCGTCGGTGTGGAAACTCGCGATGCCGATGCCCTGACGGGCGATGGTTCCCGAAATGTTTTCGATGAGACCGAGATGCGGGTCGACGCCGATCGTGATCTCCGCGTGCGTCGGCATTTTGGCCACGCGGGAGAACGCGCCCTTGCCGCGGAGCACGGACCGGATGTGGTCGCGCGCGAGCGAGGTGGCGACGAAGCGGAGCCAGTCCTCGGACGGCTTCTTACCTTTCTGGGTGATGATCTCCACGACGTCGCCCGATTTGAGCCGGCGGTCGAGCGGCGTGATGGCGCCGTTCACCTTGGCGCCGGAGGCGCTGTCGCCGATCGCCGAGTGGACGTGGTAGGCGAAATCGATGGGAGTGGAGCCGACCGGGAGGTCGACCACGTCGCCGTGCGGCGTGACCGCGAAGATGCGGTCCTTGAAGAAATCCACCTTCATCGATTCGAGGAATTCCTCCGGGCTCCCGCCGCCGTCCGTGAAGCGTTCCTGCCACCGTTTGAGTTGCTGGACCCACTCGAGCTCTTTAGCGAGCCGCGGGCCCGAAGGGGCGCGGACGCCTTTGCGGCGTTCTTCGTAAAGCCAATGTGCCGCGATGCCATGTTCGTCCTCGTCGTGCATGGCCTTGGTGCGGATCTGGAACTCGATCGTCATGGCGTCGGGGCCGATGACCGTGGTGTGCAGGCTCCGGTAGCCGTTCGGTTTCGGCATCGCGATATAGTCTTTGATGCGCCGCGGCACCGGGGGCCACTCCTCGTGGATCACGCCGAGCGCCGCGTAACATTCCGCCACGTCCCGCACGATGATGCGCATGGCGACAAGGTCGTAGATGCGGCCGAGATCCATGTCGCGCTTGAGGAGCTTTTTATAGAGGCTCGCATAGCGCTTGGCGCGGACCTCGATCGCGAGCGGCGCGATGCCGCGCTCCTCGAGGAGCTTCTTCACCCGCGGCTTCATCTTTTCGAGATACTCGCGCCGCGCTTCATATTGTTCCTTTGCCGCGCCGAGGAGCCACCGGTATTCTTCCGGATGGAGGTAGGGGAAGGCGAGATCTTGCAGTTCGCCTGAGAGGTCGTGCATGCCGAGGCGGTAGGCGAGCGGCGCGTAGATCTCGTCGGTCTCGAGCGCCACGCGCTTCTGCTTCGCGGCGGGGAGGGCGTCCAGGGTCTGCATGTTGTGGAGGCGGTCGGAGAGCTTGATGAGGACCACGCGGAGATCCTCCGAAATGGCGAGCACCATCTTACGCAGGTTTTCCGCTTTGTCCTCGGCGCCGCGGTATTTGATGCGCCCGAGCTTCGTCACGCCGTCCACAAGGAAGGCGACCTCTGCGCCGAACTCCTTTTCGATCTTTTCGAGCGGGACTCCCGTGTCCTCTACGGTGTCGTGGAGAAGCGCCGCCGCGACGGTCGCGTCGTCGAGGTGCCAGTCGTTCAGGGTCTCGGCCGCCGCAAGAGGATGGTTGAAATACGGCTCGCCGCTTCTGCGCTCCTGGCCTTTGTGCGCCTCGCGCGCGAACGCGAACGCGCGGCCGACGAGGCCCTGGGGTTCCTTCTTCGCGCGCTCCTTTACGGTCATTGTTTTATAGTACGCCGGAATCGGCGCGGATGGCAGGGATTGACAAATTAACAATTTTATTGCGGCTTGTGCCTTTTTTTGAGGTTTCAAAGTGAAACCTCAAACACTTTTCGTCGCGGATATTTAAGGAGATTTTAATCGTCGGTGTGATACGGTGATTGAATGATGCGTGATGATTTGCTCTCCGTGCTTGACTGGTTGCGGGCCAAGATTATTCTGTGCGGCAAGATACGGCGGCCCTTCTTTAAGGAGGGGGAAGTCTGGTGGTGTAGCATTGGGTTGAATGTGGGAACAGAAATATATGGCAAAGGAAAGAGGTTTACGAGACCGGTACTGGTACTCAAAAAATTCAATCACACATCTTTCCTTGCGGTGCCATTGACCACTCAAATCGGGAGGGGGCCATGGTATGTCCCGGTGCCTATTCATGGCGGAGCGAGCGCGGGCATCCTCAGCCAAGTGAGGGTTTTTGATAGCCATCGTCTTACCAAAAGGATCGGGAGTCTGACGGAGCTGCAGTTTCGGGAGGCAAGGGGAAGATTTTCCGCCTTCTATTCTTTTTAAAATAGTCACCCCGCTCTTTTGGAGCGGGGTTCGGTGGGTAATCCCAATAATTTCTTTAATGGTAGCAGTTCGGACGCACGCCGTCAAACTTCTTTTTAGAAAGATTTAATCTGCGGGGCGGTACCGGAAAAACACTACTCCCGTTTTCGCGCCGCCGTTTTCGGTTTCGCCTTCGGCGGATTTTCTTTCCAGTGGACGAATGCGGCGTCGAGTTCCTCCTGCGTCTCCGGTTTTTTGTTCATTACGAACGTGCAGTCGGGATAGCGGGTGCAGGCGTAGAACGGCTTACCGCGCCCGCGGGATTTCTTGAGCACGATGTCGCCCGGCTTTTCGCTTCGGTCGGGAGAGGCGAGGCACGCGGGGCACTTGAAGCCGGTCTTGTCCCATATTTTCGAAACACCTTTGCAGGCCGGATAGTCCGTACAGCCGAGGAAGAAGCCGAAGCGCCCGCGCCGCACCTTCATCGGTTTTCCGCAGAGGGGACAGCGCTCGTCCTTCGTTTTCTCCTCGAGCGCCCTGATCTCGGCCGCTTCTTCCGGCATGGGGAGCGTGACTTTCACGCCGGGTTCCGGACAGGCAAGGAATTTTCCCATGCGACCGAACTTGATGATCATCGGCTTCCCGCAGTGGGGGCACGGGGTCGTCGAAACCTCCACCTGTTTTCCCACGGTCGTCTCCTTTTCATCGAGGTTTTTCTTGAAGGGGACGTAGAACTCGCGGGTCACGTCGGTCCATTTCATAGTGCCTTCGGCGATCTCATCGAATTCTTCTTCGATGTGCGAGGTGAATTTGACGTCGACAATCTCGGGGAAGTTTTCGACCAGGAGGTCGTTTACGAGGATGCCGATCTCCGTCGGGCGGTATTTTTTCTCGATCTTTTCCACGTAGCCGCGGTCCTGGATCGTGGTGAGGGTCGGCGCGTACGTCGACGGACGGCCGATGCCGTCGGCCTCGAGCGCTTTGACGAGCGTGGCGTCCGTATAGCGCGCGGGCGGCTCCGTGAAGTGTTGGACGGGCGCGAGCTCGCGGAGCGCGAGCTCGGCGCCGGTTTCGAGCTTCGGCAGCTGGCCCTCGATCTCCCCGTTCGCGTCGTCGTCCTTTCCCTCGGTGTACGCACGGATGAATCCGTCGAACTTCACCGTCTGGCCGTTCGCGCGGAAGATCTCGCCGCGCGGCGTCTCTGCCGCGATGTCTACCGCCGTCTGCTCAAGGACCGCTTCTTTCATCTGTGAGGCAATGGTGCGCTTCCATACGAGATCGTAAAGCCGCGCCTCGTTGCGCTCTTTTCCCGGGTAATGGACGAGGCCGACGTTCGTCGGGCGGATCGCTTCGTGCGCTTCCTGCGCGCCCTTGCTTCTGGTCGCGTACCGGCGCGGCGCATCGAGCGCGTATTCCTTTCCGAACTCGGCGCTGATCACGCCGCGGGCGGCTTGGAGCGCCGCTTCCGCGAGAGTTACGCTGTCGGTTCGCATGTAGGTGATGTAGCCGTTCTCGTATAGCTTTTGCGCGATCATCATGGTCTGTTTCGCGGAGAAGCCGAGCTTCCGCGCCGCCTCCTGCTGGAGCGTCGAGGTGGTGAAGGGCGGCGAGGGATTGCGGCGCACCTCCTTCACCGCGATGTCCGCCACCCGGTAACGCGCGCCGCGGAGGCCTTCCACGATCCCGTTCGCCTGCGCGGCGTCTTTCACGCCCATCTTGCCGAGCGCTTTTCCTCCGATCGACTGGAGGGTAGCGGGGAACGGCGCGCCGCCTTTGCCGTTCTTCGCCGTGCCGCCAGTGCCGGCGTCGCCGTCCATTCCCGCGAAGGACGCTTCAATCGACCAGTATTCCTCTTTATTGAACACCTCGATAAGGCGCTCGCGTTCGACGACGAGGCGCACGGCGACGCTTTGCACGCGTCCGGCGGAGAGGCCGTAGCGGATCTTTCTCCAGAGGAATGGGGAGAGTCCGTAGCCCACGAGGCGGTCGAGAATACGGCGCGCCTGCTGGGCGTCGACGAGGTTGAGGTCGATCGTCCGCGGTTTTTCGAGCGCGGCAAGAATTGCGTCCTTCGTGATCTCGTGGAACGCGATCCGTTCGTAGGGCTTCGCCGCGCCGCCCTTCTTCTTCGGCGCATCGAGCTCAAGCGCGGCGACGAGGTGCCACGCGATCGCTTCTCCTTCGCGGTCTTCATCAGTGGCGAGAATGACGCGGCCGGCCTTCTTTGCGAGCGAACGGAGCCGGTCGACGACCGGCTGGGCCTTCTTCGGAATGATGTAGTGCGGCGCGAAGCCGGCGTCGACGTCGATGCCGAGCTTGCTCTTCGGAAGGTCGCGGATGTGGCCGTACGACGACTCGACGACAAAATCCTTGCCGACGAATCTGCCGATGGTTTTCGCTTTGGTGGGTGATTCAACGATGACGAGATCCATATGAAATGTGGTTCCTATATTGTATACCCCACGCCGGCCTCTTTTATCAAATCCTTCGCGAGAAGGAAGCCGATGGCGCGCGCCGCGTCCCGCGTTCCGAGGCCGGTCGCGGCGGCGATCCGCTCCGCGTCCTGCGGCGCCGGGTGCGCGCGGAGCGCCCGTAAAACAAGGACTTCCTGGGGCGTGGCGTCCGCGGGGATCGTGTCCGCATTCCCGCGGACGGCGAGTCCGTATTCCTCAAGAATGTCGTGTGCCGCGGTGACGAGTGTGGCCCCTTGACGGATCAGCGCATGGGATCCCGCGAAATGGTCGTGCGCGATCGATCCGGGCACCGCGAAGACGTCGCGGTTCGCAAGCGCCGCTTGCCGGGCGGTCGTGAGCGCGCCGGAGTGTGGCGGCGCTTCAACGATGAGCGTGCCGCGCGCGAGGCCGCTGATGATCCTGTTTCTTTCAATGAAGCGGGACGGGTACGGGGCCGCTCCGGGCGGGTATTCCGAAACGAGTCCGCCACCCGTGGCGAGGATGCGTTCCGCGAGGCGCGCGTGATTTCGCGGATACACGCCGTCGAGTCCTCCCGCGAGCACCGCGATCGTTTTCCCGCCCGCGGCGAGACATCCTTCGTGCGCCGCCGCGTCGATGCCGAAGGCGAGGCCGCTCACGATCGTGCATCCTGCGGCGGCGAGCTCGCGCGCGAAACGGTGGGCGATCGTTTTCCCTTCCGGACTCGCGCGGCGGGTGCCCACAATCGCGATTGCAATTGCGGCTGCGGTTGTGCGGGGCGACGGCACTGCCGGAACGATGGGCACGGAAATCGCGGAAAGGGAGCCGCGGACATGAATGCCCTGCGGCGGACGCGGGATCTCGCGGAGGAGCGGGGGATAGCGGGGATCGTTCCTGAGGATGAGGGAGATGGCGTCGACGGCGGGGTTCGGCATGGTTCCAAGCTTTGCCGCGGGCGCGCAAAAAGTAAAGCGCGCGTTAATCTTTTTATAATGGCGGCGGAATGATAGAATGAAGGCATCCTCATGGAAGGCCTCAAGAGACAGCTCGTGATCGGTTTCGGCGTTATCGGCGGATCGGCGGCCGTCGCCCTTGTCGCGCTCTATTTTCTCGCGGGTAGCATGACGGCGCAGGCCGACAAGACCACGGCCGACCAGTCTTCGATCGCGGAGGAGACGGCCATGGTGAGCGTACTCGCGCGCCTCAAAAGCAGCGCGCCGGAGGCCGCGGCATATTCCGCCGCGCTTACGAAACTCCTTCCGACGCACGACAATCTGATCGGGTTTTCCCCGTGGCTTTCCGCGATCGCCAAGACGCACAATGTGTCGGTGTCGGTCGCGTTCCAGGGCGGCGCCGCGGCGGCGACCGACGCCGCGCCCGGGAGCGACGGCTTCTCAATGACGGCGAACGGGGCTGCCGCGGACCTGACCGCATTCCTGACGGACATCGAAACCGAAGCGCCCGGATTTCTCCTCTCCATCGATTCTTTTGACCTCTCAAATGACGGCGCGTCGTACCGATTGTCGGCGCAAGGAAGGGTATTTTCGCAATAACGCATCATGAAAAAGACCTTCCGCCAATATCCGGAAACCATGCTGATCATCCTTGCGGTGGTATTCCTCGCCGCGATCATCGGCGTTTTCAGCTGGGGAATCGGGGTGGTGGTCGTGCAGGTGAACCGCGTCGAAGGTGCGGCGCAGCCGACGGCGAACCATATTGATTTCAATCTGTCCGGAGCGAAGGCGCTCGATCTGCGGGGGCTTGTCAAAACCCAGCCGTAGGCCTTATCATTGACCGTGTTCCCGCGTCCTTAGCTCAGTGGTAGAGCGCTACAATGACACTGTAGAGGCCGGAGGTCCGATCCCTCCAGGACGCACCACGGCGAAGGCGCGCTCCTCGGCGGACGCGGTTCGCGCGTGCTCGCGCGGCCGCTCGCTCTCGGCGTTGCCGACCTCCTCGTTTTTATCGTTCTCCGGGACGCCTCCGAGATGCCGCCGAGGAGCACGCCTTCGCCGTGGTGTTTCGCGCGAGGATTGGTCCCTCCTTGCGATTTGCGATGCAGTGGTGTAAAAAAGAATAGTATTTTAGGCGCATGTAGTTCAGTGGTAGAACGCGTTCCTGATAAGAACGAGGTCGAAGGTTCGATTCCTTCCATGCGCACATATAAATTTCGTGTTTGACGCGTTATCCGTGTTGATATAATATGAACACATGTTCATATATAAGCGGTGCGTCTGCAGGGTGGAACCCCACGACAAGATCGACCTCGCCGAGTTCAGTGGAATCGCGGAGCAAATGAAGTTCCTCTCGACGCCGAGCCGGATCGCCATCCTTTCGCTTCTCTATAAGGCACCGCACTGCGTCTGCGATCTTGAAACGCATACCGGTTTGTCGCAAACGCTCCTTTCCCATCATTTGAAGGATCTTGCGAAAGGGGGATTGGTGGCGAGCGCAAAAGAAAAAACATTTGTGGAATATCGATTGACTACGAAGGGCCGAAAACTGGTGCGGATGATAGGGCAAATCAAGTGAAAATAGGACCCATGCCTTCCAAAAAGTCATTTTCGACCCTCATGAAAAGCGCTTTTTATATTGGCGTCATCGGGTATGGCGGCCCGGCGATCCTGGCGCAAATGAAGCGGATATTCGTCAACGAACATGGATATCTGTCGGAACGGGAATTTATGGACGGCCTGGGGCTCGCGCAGGTCCTCCCGGGCTCGCAGGGCACAAGTATGATGACCTATGTCGGATACAAGCTCTACCGTTTTTGGGGAGGCGTTGTTGTTCCTTTTGTCTTTATTGCCCCGTCCATCGCGCTGATCATTTTCCTTTCATGGGCGTACTTCAGCTTCGGCAATATTCATGCGGTGAAGTCCGTTTTTATGGGACTCGGCGCGGTCGTGGTTGCACTGCTTCTTGACGCTACCTTCAAACTCGGAAAAACCGTCTTTAAGGATCTTGACCGAAACGATCTTAAGGGAGCGCTCATTGCCGCCGGTGCATTCATCGCCGTCTTCTTCTTCAATATGAACGCGATTTATATTATTTTACTCTCCGCGCTTCTTGGTTTCGTTTTTTATTTCTCTACCAAAGAATTTGCATCGGAAAAAATGCCGTCCAGAGCCGCTTCCGGTAATCCCGTCGTGAGGCTGCGGTTCAAGAAGAAAGATTTTCTGCCGATCGGGCTTTTGCTGATAGCCATCTCGTCCGTTTTTTTCTTCCCTCTCTTCGAAAAGATATTCACCACGTTCTTTCAGGTCGGTGTTTTCACGTTCGGCGGCGGTTACACGGCAGTAGCTTTGATCCAGCGGCTCACGGTGGATGGTATGCACTGGATCACTCTTCCGCAATTTCGGGATGGCATCGCGCTCGGACAGATAACGCCGGGACCAGTGCTGGAAACCGCGACATTCATCGGGTATCACGTTGCCGGGATCGCCGGCGCCCTTGTCGCAACCTCCGCTATTTTTTTGCCTTCCGTGCTCGCCATGCTCCTCGTGATTGATATGCATGAAAAGGTGAGGAATCTGAAGCTCGTGAAGGTGCTGATCAAAGGTATCCTTTCCGGCTTTATCGGGTTGCTCGTCGCCGTCACGCTGCAATTTGCGACGAAATCACTCCTTGATTGGCAGACCTGGGCGATCTTCCTTGCCGCGGTTGCGTTTATTTCCTATTTCAAAAAAGAGCCGATCTGGGCGATTGTGGGCGGCGTTGCGGTATCATTTTTCATATTCTGACCATGACGAGGAAAGCAAAACATATTTTCATCCGTATACCACCATAATCGGCCGGGAATTCGACGGCGGTCTCTTCGAAATAAATTTTAAAAAATTACCATGATAAATAGCAAAGAGTATTACGAAGCAGGACTCGCGTTCCACGGGCACAAATGTCCCGCCATGCCGCTCGGTTTGCGGACGGGCGAAGCGGCCATGAACACATTGGGCGTTTCCCGCGCGAAGGACGGCGAGCTTGTCGCCATCCTTGAGCTCGGAGAAAATCATTGCGCGACATGCTTTGCGGACGGCGTGCAGATGATCACGGGCTGTACATTCGGAAAGGGCAATATCTCCAAAACAAACCAGGGGAAATGGGGACTCACGCTCATTAACAAGAAATCCGGTAAAGCGGTGCGGGTCGTGCCGAAGACGGAAATAATGATGGCGAGCAAGCAGTCAGATTTTATGCAAAAATACCGCTCCAAAGGAGTGCCGGCGAGCGAGGTGCCCGAAGAGGTCGTTGCGCCGCTCATTAAAAAGGTGATGGAGGCGCCCTGCGATATTCTCGTCACGGTTGGTCCGGTGGTGACATACGACCTTAAAGAATCGAAGCATAGCTATAACGGGTTTGCCTGTGAGGAATGCGGCGAAATGACCGTTATGGAATATGGAAGGATCAAGGGGGACAAAAAGGTCTGCATGGCGTGCGCGGATAAAGTGTTATAATCTTCATATGTTCCGCCGGAATTTGCCCTTGGTATTCGGCATGGGAATTCCCGCGCTCCTGATTCTTTTCGTGGCGGGGAGTATTTATCTTCCCGGCCTTTTTGGGCCGAAGCCGCACTACGGCTTCCTGTATGCCACGGGCGCCTGGTACGGTGAACCGTATTACGTGGCGGACGGGCATGTCGCGGAACGCGACGCGAGTTCCACGGTGGCCGGGGCCGCCGCTCCCGTCCCGTACCCAAAGATGAACCCCCAGCTTTTCGTCTATGATCCCGTGGTTGATGCGAACCGCGCGATCTCCCTCGAGGACGCCGCGAAGTTTTCGCTTGATGTGAGTGCGGAATCTCCCGATGGCTTCACGGTTGTCCAGGGGAACGGCGGCGGGGGATTCTTCCCGTTCTTTTACCGTGCGGAGGATTATCAAACGCGTTATCTCGTGGGTCACGGGGTGAGCCGGAAGCTCGACCTTCAGGGAGTGAGCGCCCCGTATTCCTACGGCAACTTCCTTTTTCTCGGATGGATATCCCAATAAAATAATTCCATGAACAAGGAAGATCTGCTTCGGGAGGTGAAGGACGCCGCTTCTGCACGGTCGGTTTCGCGCGGGGAGGTGATTGCGGCGTACGACGCCGGTGCCGCGGGTGACGCCGGTGCCGCGGAGGATGCGGCGCTTACGAAGCATCTCGGCATCGCGGAGATACTCTATTATGTCGGCGGCGCCATCGTGTTTTTCGGCGTCGCCATCCTCGTTTTCCAGAATTGGGACGCCCTTTCCCCGTTCTCGCGCGCGGCGGTGACGCTCGGCACGACCCTCGCCGCGTACGTGCTCGGCCTTGTCTTCGGGCGGGAAAAACGGCTCGGATCGCTCGGTTCCGCGCTCCATCTTGTCGCGGCGCTCGTCATGCCGGTCGCCCTGTACGTTCTTTTTGATGCCGCGGGTTTCGACACGGGGAACGCGGGAGTACAGACGCTCATGTCCCTTGCCGCATTCGGTTTCTTCCTCCTGTCGTACCTCGCGTTCCGAAAAAACATCTTCGTGCTGTGGAGCATTTTCTTCGGCACGTGGCTCTTCTTCGCGCTGACGGGCTTCATGGTCGGCGGGAACCCGATCTTTGGGTGGCAGTTCGCGGCGTACCGGGCGCTCGCCGCGGGCGCGAGCTACCTTCTTTTCGGCTGGGGTTTCTCGCGCGGGACGCACGCCCCGCTCTCGGGATTCCTCTACGGATTCGGCATCCTCGGATTCCTCGGCGCCGCGTTCGCGCTCGGCGGATGGTTCCCTTCGCAGAATATTTTCTGGGAACTCGTCTTTCCAGGACTCGCGCTCGCCTCGCTCTTCGCCGGGATCCCTCTCCGGAGCAGGGCATTCCTGACCTTCGGCGCGCTGTATCTTGCGGCCTACATCATGAAGATCACTTCGGAATATTTCGCGAGCGGGTTCGGCTGGCCGCTCGCGCTCGTGCTTGCGGGCCTCATGCTCATCGCGGTCGGATATCTATACGTCCATCTGAAGACGCGGTACGCGGCGCCACGCCCGCCTGCATCGTCCGGCGCGATTTAACGGAGTTTTAATGGGTGATGAGGTATGATGGCGCAAATGAAACGCGCCATTTTTCTTTCCCCTGTTTTCATTTCCGCCGCCGCCGCCGTTGCCGTGCTTGGCGCGTCCGCCGCGGCGCCGCAGGCGGCGCATGCCGAGGAGGTTGCCATCACCGACTTCGCGGCCGTTTACGGCATCGGAACCGTGCCGAACCCGTGCCAGGGCGACGGCACGCTCTTCGCGTGCGCGCTCGCGCCCTCGTTCTTCGCCTATCACGCGAGTTCCGGATTCGCGATCAGAAAAATAACGTTCGACTGGGTGAACGGCGGCGGCAACAACTGCGCGGGCTACGGCCACTATGGGGCGATCATCTCGTCGGAGGCGTCGAAGGAGGGCGTGATCGCCACCTCGTCGAACACGGCATATCTCGGCTGTGCGGGCTACAGCAACGGTACGCGCGGCTCCGCGGCGCTCATCTTCGACGGACAATCCGTGCCCGAAACGTTCTACCTCACCTTCGGCGCGTTCGACAACATGGTGCAGGGCGGGTCGGAGATCACGGTGCGCGGTGTTGTGATCGAGGGTGAGACCGCGGCGGCGACGCCGGTGATCACGCCGGTCGTCATCGTTCCGGGTATCATGGGATCGAAGCTCGCGCGCGTTTCGGACGGCACTGAGACGTGGCCGAACGCCCAGGAGATGGCGAATTCGAATTCGGACGCATATCTTGACGCGCTCGCCCTGCCGGGCATTCCCATGACGGCGCCCGACCTCGTGCGCACGGCCGCCGGGACGTACGACAAGGTGCTTGGGATACCGATCCCGTTTTCGCGTCCGGTCTACGAGCCGCTGATCACCGGGCTTACGGCCGCGGGATATAAGGAAGGGGAAACGCTTTTTGTCGCGCCGTATGATTGGCGGTTTTCCGCGGCGGACGCGGCCTCGCGGGTGGGGGATGCGGTGCGCGCCGCCGCCGCGCACTCAGCGGACGGGAAGGTCGATATCATTGCGCACAGTATGGGCGGGCTTGCCGTGAAGGCGTATCTCGCGGGCGCGGGCGGAGGTGTCGCCGCGGGCGGCGGCGCGCCCGTGCGCAAAGTGATCCTCGCGGGCGTACCCCAGCTCGGCGCGCCCCTCATGCTGAAGGCGCTCCAGTACGGCGACGATCTTGGCTTCCGCTTCGGGCCGCTCCAGTTCCTGAACCCGGAAGAAGTAAAAAAGATCGCGCAGGATATGCCGGGCGTCTATGAACTTTTGCCCTCCCGTCGCTACGTGGACATCGAAGGCGGGTATCTTATCGACGCGGTGCGGGGCGGCAGTACGGCGCCGCTCGGGTTCGATGCAACCGCCGCCTATCTTACGGAAGATCCGGACGATGCGCGTTCCGCGACGCTCCTTTCCGCGGCGGATAATTTCCACGCTTCGCTTGATGCGGTGCCGCTCATGGCCGGTTCCGCCGCGGTGTACAACCTTGTGGGGTGCGGCGTGCCGACCGTGAAGGGATTTGTCGCCGGAGAGGACGGGAGGGTGGATCTCCTGCGCGGCAACGGCGATGGCACCGTTCCCGTGACGTCGGCGATGAACTTCGCGGACGGCTATGAGAATTATTTCGTCATCGGATCCGTGAACGGCGTCGACCATGCGGGCCTCGCGCGCGACGGCGCTCCGCTCTCGCTGATTCGCGCGATCCTCGGCGACGCGACCGCGACGCTCGACCTTGTGCCGCTCGGTGTTTCCCGCAAGACGCAGGACTGCTTCGAGGGCCGCGTGAGCGCGCCGGACGGGACGACCGAGGCCGCCGGCGCGGGAGTGAGGGAGATCTCAGTGCACAGTTCGGCTCCCGTCGAAGTCGGCGTGAAAGACGGGAATGGCGGGGAGGCCGCGTCGAGCACGTACGACGCCGTGGGCAACAACTATTTCATCACCGTGCCGGAGGACGGCAGTTTCACGCTCGAAATAGGCGGCGGGTCGTCGAGCACCGTGACGGTCGAAGTCACGGGACGCGACGGCAAGGCGTCGGTGACGAACGAAGTGACGTACGTGCAGGTGGTGCTCGGAGAGGGGTCTTCGACCGCGCGCCTCTATCTCGGCGGCGGGGGAGGTTCGTCCGGCGATCTCGCGATCGACGATGACGGCGACGGCGCGCCCGACCGCGACGTGCCGCCGACCGCCGTGCTCGATGCCGCCGCCGCCACAGACTTCGAGCCGCCCGCGCTCACCGTATCTGATCTTCCGTTAAGCGTAACGGCCGGCGCGACCACCACCCTCGTGTTTTCGTGGAGCGATGCGGGGTCGGGGCTCGCGTCCTCGTCCGCCACGATGAACGGCGCGCGCATTGTCTCGGGCGGGACGCTTGTTTTCGGGACGCCGGGCATCTCGGTGGTACGGCTTTTTTCCGAGGACAAGGCGGGGAATTCTCGGACGTTCGTCCGCGAAATATACGTCCGCCCCGCCGCCTGCCGGAGGAGCGATGGTACAATAATAAGATGAACATGATCGGGGCGTTTGCGGTCGGGGTTGCGGGAGGCGTGGCGGCGTCCCTGGCCTACGCTTTTCTTCCCGCGGATCCGGGCGGCGGGCTGGTTCTTTTCTCATGGGCGGCGGCATTTCCGGTATTCGCCGCAGGAACCGCCTTAGCCGCATTCGCCCGATCACGCGCGGGCACCGCCCGCACCGCGTCGTCGCCGCGCGCGTTCCTCGGATCGTTCGCACTTTTTTCACTCGGCGTGCTGGGCGGCGATCTTCTTTTCGCGTTATATTTTGCCTTTGGGCTCTCCTCGATGAGTCCTTCATTCTGATCCATGTCCGAGTCGAAGCCCGAATCGAATTCCCCGGATCCCGAGATCGTGTACGAGGGCAAGGATTTTCTGGCGCTCATAAAGCCGGCCGGCCTTCAGGTGCACCGGGCGCGCATCTCCGCATCAGCCGAAAAGCGCGCGGCGCGTGCAAAGAGGAAGCGACGTCCAATGCCGGAGGAGGAACCCACGCTCGTCGATTGGCTCGTGGCGCGTTATCCGGAGATTCGCGCCGTGGGGGACGACCCCGTGCTCCGGCCGGGCATCGTGCACCGGCTCGACAAGGCGACGTCCGGGATCATGATCGTCGCCCGCACGCCGAAATCATTCTCCTATCTCAAGGCACTTTTTCAGAAACACGAGATAAAAAAGATATATATTGCCCTGGTCGCGGGAGTGCCTAGGGAGGAACGGGGGATCATTGACGCGCCGATCGGCATCCGCACGGGGACACTCAAGCGGAGCGTCCGTTCGATGAAAATGGCGAAGGAAGCAGTGACGGAATATAAGGTGGTGGAAATAATCGAGCGGCCCGGCGCGGACAGGAGGCCGGCGCGATACGCGCGGCTCGAGGTCGCGCCTCGAACGGGGCGCACGCACCAGATCCGCGTACACCTCTCGAGTATCGGGCACCCCGTCGTGGGGGACCGCCTTTACGGTCCGAAGCGCCAGCCCGCATGGGCTGACCGTCTTATGCTCCATGCGTTTTCGCTTGAATTCATGACGCCGTCGGGGCGGCGCCTCCACCTTGAGGCGGAAGCGCCCTTTTAGAAGGCGGATTGGTTATCCACACGGGTTTTGCGGGCTTTTTTGTGGCATGGTAGGATTAACAGGTAATAAAAATAACAACAAAAGGTCGCTTCTCAATACATAATAAATGAAGAAAATTAATCGCAAGGGCTTCACCCTTATCGAATTACTGGTGGTGATCGCGATCATCGCGATCCTTGCCACCGTGGTTATTCTGGCGTTGAACCCGGCGGAACTCCTGCGCCAGTCGCGCGATGCGAACCGCGTTTCCGATATGGCGACCATGAAGAGCGCTCTTGCGCTCTATCTGGCGGATGTGACGTCGCCGAATCTCGCGTCGTCCTCGGCGGCGGGTTATAACGCGATTTACTACAGCGCGGCGAACCCGCCGCTCATGGCGACGGCATCGTCGGGTATCGCCACGTACGCGAGCACCACGGCGACTTCGACGGCGAACCCGCCGACGAGGAAGAACGACAGTACCGGCTGGATCCCGGTGAACTTTACCTCGATAAGCTCCGGCGCGCCGATCGGCAGCCTGCCGGTTGACCCGACGAACAGCACGACGTCGCTCGACCCGTACGGCGATCCGCTGATCTACGGCTATGCGGCGACGACGACGAACCTCGGCTTCAAGCTTACCGCGCACATGGAGTCCGCCAAGTATCGTTTGGGCGGTGCGGGCGACGTGGAATCGACCGACGGCGGCAACAGTTCGACGACCTACGAACAGGGATCGAACGTGACGCTCTAGGGGACGCATCCTCCGTTGCGGACATGATCTCCGGCCGAAAGCCGGAGATTTTGGTATCATATAGGTATGCAACTTCCTCTTCCTCCCGCTGAACTGAAACGCCTGCTCATTGAGAACGGCCTCGTGGAGCCCGTGCGGTTCGATGACCTGCTCGCGGCGGCCGAACGAAAAAATCAGAGCATCTTCGACGTGTTGGTTTCGGAGAAGGTCGTCGAAGAGGATTATCTCCAGAATCTCGTCGCGGCGGCGCTCGGCGTACCGCGGATCGATTTTGCCTCGCAGACCGTGAATGCCAATACGGTCCGTCTCCTGCCGGAGACCTCGGCGCGGGAGCGGCAGGTGGTGCTCTTCGGGCGAGAGGCCGACGGCACGTACGATGCCGCCATGATAAATCCCGCGGACCTCGAGACGATCGCCTTCCTCTCCCAGCGCCTCGGCGCGAAAGTGAAACCGTTTCTCGCGTCGCAGGAGGATCTTGACCGCGGCTTTTCGGTGTACGGCTACGAGCTCGGGAAGGATTTCAAGGAGCTCATCGAGGAGAACGTGCGTCAGTCGCTTGCAAGCCAGGCGAAGGGCGCGAAGGAAGAGGCGAACGATCTCCCGATCGTCGCCATCGTGGACAACATCCTTTCCTACGCCCTCGCTTCGCGCGCGTCCGACATCCATATCGAGATCCTCGAGGAGGCGACCTTCATCCGGTATCGCGTCGACGGGATCCTCTACGAGGTGATGTCCCTGCCGAAGGAGGTGCACCCGGCGATCGTGGCGCGCATCAAGCTCCTGGCCGGCCTCAAGATCGACGAGCATTACGAGCCGCAGGACGGGCGCTTCCGGCACGAGGTCGGCACGCAGGTGATCGACGTGCGCGTTTCGGTGATCCCGACCTACTACGGCGAGAAGGCCGAGATGCGCCTGCTCGAATCGACGCAGAAGCCGCTGTCGCTCGAGGAACTCGGCATGTCGCCGGAAAACGCGAAGATCCTGAACGCCAACCTCAGGAAGGCATACGGTATGATCGTCGCCTGCGGCCCGACCGGTTCCGGAAAGACGACGACCCTCTATGCGCTCATGAACATCCTGAACAAGCCCGAAGTGAACATCACGACCATCGAGGACCCGATCGAGTACAACATGCGCTACGTGAACCAGACGCAGATCAACGAGCGGGCGGGGATCACGTTCGCGGGCGGCCTCCGCGCGCTTCTGCGGCAGGACCCGAACATCATCATGGTCGGCGAGATCCGCGATGCCGAGACCGCGGAGATTTCGGTGCAGGCGGCCCTGACGGGCCACCTCCTGCTGTCCTCCCTCCACACGAACGACGCGCCGACCGCGATCCCGCGCATGTTCGATCTTAAAGTGCCGCCGTTCCTCGTAGGGTCCGTCCTGAATCTTGTGATCGCCCAGCGTCTCGTGCGGCGCATCTGCCAGTCCTGCATCTATTCCTACGAAGCGGACCAAGGCGCGCTTGCGACGGTTGCGGCGGAGCTCAAGGCGCTCGGCGTGGCCGACGGATCGTCGCGTGCGCCGAGGCGGTTGTATCGCGGCAAAGGGTGCAGCGCCTGCGGCGGCACCGGGTACCGCGGCCGGCTCGGCATCTACGAACTGCTTGAGGTTACGGACGCGGTGAAGCAGACGCTTACGGAAGAGCATTTTGATCTTGACCGCCTGCGCGGCGCGGCGAGGCAGGGAGGAATGAAGACGATGTTCGAGGACGGACTTCTGAAGATCGAACTCGCTCAGACCACGCTCGAGGAGGTGCTCCGCGTGATCCGCGAATAACCAGAGCCATGCTTTTTCATTATCTGGCGGTGAATGAAGAGGGAGGGAAGACCGAGTCCGACTTTGAGGCGGGGACGCTGAACGACGTCCTCACGTATCTTTCGAGCAGGAACCTCCAGCCGATTTCCGTGAAGCCGGCGAAGAAGGGAGGGTTCGCGCTCCCGCGGCTTTGGGGGAGCAAGATCACGACGTCGGACAAAGTATTCCTCACAAAATATCTTGCGCTCATGCTCCGAGTGGGTACGGACCTCCTCTCGGCGATCAATATCCTCATCGCGGACTTCGACAAGCCCGCCGTCCGGGAGTTTCTCATGGAGGTCCACGAGAACCTCACGCGGGGCCAGCCGTTTTATATGGCGTTTGCCAAGCGCCCGAAGACCTTTTCGCCCACGTTCGTGAATCTCATCAAAGCCGCGGAGGCATCGGGGAACCTCCAGAAAACATTCGAGGATCTCTCGGCGTCGCTCGAGGACGAAGCGGAACTCAGATCGAGCGTGCGGTCGGCGCTTATTTATCCGGCGGTCGTACTCACGCTCGCGGGCGGGATCATGGTCTTCCTCGTCACGTTCGCCCTGCCAAAGCTCGCGAACGTGTTCACATCGAGCGACGTCACGCCGCCGGCATTTTCGCAGATCGTATTCGCGGTAGGCCTCTTTATCGGGCAGAACATCATCGTGATCGGGCTGATCGTGCTTGCGGCCGTCGGCGTCTCGGTCTGGGCGGTCGTAAAAACCGCGACCGGAAAACGGGTGTATGAACGGGTGGTGATGAGCCTCCCCGTGGTACGGGGGATCTACAGCGATCTTGCCGTTCAGCGCATGGCGTCGACCATGAGCTCGCTCATGAAGGCGGGCCTCCCGATCATGGACACCATCAAGGTCGCGGCCGATACGGTCGGGCATCGCGAGTTCCAGTACGCCCTGCGCCGCGTGGCGGACGAGGGCCTCGCGAAGGGACTCACGATCGGCGAATCGTTCAAGCGGGAATCGGTGTTCCCCAAGTCCGTCACAAATCTTATCGCGATCTCCGAAAAGGCGGGCCACCTCGAGGAGGTGCTCGGCACCCTTTCGGATTTCTATGCCGCGAACCTGAAATCGAACATCAAGGCGCTTGTGTCGCTCCTCGAGCCGGCCATGATCCTCGGCATGGGCATCATGGTGGCCGTGATCGCGCTCTCCGTCATTGTCCCGATCTATCAGCTCACTACTTCCTTCTGATGCTGATGCGTCGCGCACGGCCGCGCCAGGCACGGGCGTTCAGTCTGGTGGAACTACTCGTCGTCGTGGCGATCATGGTGGTCTTGGCGACCGTCGCACTCGCGAATCTCTCGTCGCGGAAAAACAGCACGGATCTCACGTCCGCTTCGAAGCAGATCGCCGCGCTTCTGCGCGAGGCTCAGAGCAACGCGATGGCGCAGGAAGGGGGTACCGTGTGGGGGATGCACTTTGAGAATGCTACGGCGACGGCGCCGTTTTTCGCGCTTTTCTCTTCACGCTATTCGCCGACGACGACCGTGGGATTCTACCGCCTTCCCGCGGGCGTGGCATACCAGCCGGCGACGCTTCCCTCGGGCACTTCGCGCGACGTGACCTTTGCCGAGATCACGGGCGCCGCCTCGGCGTCGACGAGCATCGGCCTTTATATGCCGTCGAATCCGGCGTTCTCCTCCACGATCACGATCGCTTCATCCGGCGCGGTCTTGTTCTGAGGCGCGCGCGGACGGTCCGGCGCGTGCGGGAGTGTATAATGGATAGTAATGCGGAAAGGACAGTCCCTTGTGGAAATTCTGGTGGGCATCGCGGTCGCGGCGGTGCTCCTCGTAGGCGCGGCGGCGCTCATCGCGCCGGCGCTGAAGACGAACACGCAGGTAGGCGCGATCCAGAGTTCGGGCCAGCTCGCGAACGAGCTTGCGGACAACGTGCGCGCCTGGGCAGGCGGGAATTGGAGCGGTCTTCTCTCGCTCGCGACGGGTACCGCGAACCATTATTATCTCATCACCCTGAAGTCGCCGTTTACCGTGGCGACCGGGACGGAATACGTCCTGAATGCGGACGACAACATCACGAACGGCCTTGTCGGCTGGTGGACGATGGACGAAGGGACGGGAACGGTCGCGATAGATATGTCGGGGGACGGGAATGACGGGATCTGGCAGGGCTCTTCCGCGTATGTTGCGGGGGAGGTGGGGGGGTATGCCGGCAGTTTCAACGGGAGTAATTATCTGGAACTGCCGGGGCAGTCTTCGCTCGGCGTCAGTAACCAGGCGTATTCCATATCGCTATGGTTCAATGCCGCGAGCGTGAACGGCGGCGTTCTGCTCCACGAGTCGGGGGACTCCAGCGGATTGTCCTGGTGCCTGCCAACGATGGGCTTCACCTCCGGCGGGAACCTTGCGGTGCAATCATGGGACAACGGACTGGTTTCGGCGACCGCGCCTACTCCGGCGCCGACGGGCGCGTGGATCCATGCGGGTGAGGTATGGAACGCTTCGGGGGGGTTACAGCTTTACGTGAATGGCTCCCTCGTCGCTTCCTCGAGTATGGGGAATTATATTGCGTCGGGAGCTTCAAATTATCTTTGGCCGGCATGGGGCGCGACGGGTTTAAGCTGTACTACGGGGCCGATCAGTAAGGCAAACTTTTCCGGCGCCATCGACGATATCCGGGTTTATAACCGCGCCCTCTCGCCCGCGGAGATCCAGGCGCTCTATGCCATGCCGCCCGCGGCATTCAGCCGGTACTTCACCATAAGCGACGTGTACCGCGACGCGGGCGGCAATGCAACGACGACCTCGAGCGGAACGAGCTACGATCCTTCGACGAAGCTCGTCACGATCACGGTGGCCCCGGTGGGCGCGGGCGGCGGCGGCACGACCACGGTGAGCACCTTCGTCACGCGGGGAATGAGCAACATTTTCCAGCAGGAGGACTGGTCCGGCGGGAGTACGACCTCGGCGCCCCTCGCCGTGTCAAGCAGTACGTTCGCAACCTCCACGAATCTTGACACGACGAACGCGGGCGAATTCGGACTTCCGATCAGCTGGGTCACGGTTCCCGGCAATGCAATGTTCGGGACCTCGAATTTCTATGTGATGAAATATGAAGCGAAGTGCACGCAGAACGGGATGCCGCTCTATTCGCCCGCGACCGCATACCATACCTACGCCAACAGCGCGACTCCCTGCACCGGCGCAAACGGCATAGTGGCCTCCGTCCCGGGCGGCTACCCGATTGCGAATATCTCCCAGGCGACCGCGGCGTCCTACTGCTCCTCGATCGGCGCGCACCTCATCACGAACAACGAGTGGCAGACGATCGCGTGGAATGCCGAGAATGTGGCTTCCAATTGGTCGGGAGGCGCGGTCGGTTCCGGCGCGATCTATTCAGGCCATAACGACAACGCCCCCGCGTACGCGCTCCCCGCGGACGCGAATGACGCGAACGGCTATGCGGGGGAGACAAACACCGGAGGCAACCAGCGGAGAACCCTCGCGCTTTCGAACGGCAGTGTGGTGTGGGATCTGGCGGGGAATGTGTCCGAGTGGACCAGTGATACGATCGTCGGCACGAACGAACCGCATGGCACGGCGGCGGGAGGGTATACTTGGTATCAGTTCAACGATCCCGGTATGAATTACAACGGCATGACCCAGGCGACGGTCGGGCCTTCAAACTCGTCATGGAATTATCTCCAGGGGGTTGGCACGTTGTACTCCGAAAATCAGACCGATGCGACGACCTACGCTTTTCTCCGCGGAGGATACTGGGCGTACGGCACAAATGCCGGCATCGGGTCTTTCGATTTCAGCGGACAACCGACGTCCATATCCTATAATTTCGGTTTCCGCTGCGCGCGCAGTTCCTGATTTGGTATACTTTCTATATGGCATCAATGGACCCCGCGACATCAGCGACCCCTCGCGCCCGCCTCACCCTCTGGATCACGATCGGCGTCGTCATCGTGGCCGCGATCCTCATCCTGGCTTCTTTCCTCGGGCACCGGCAGGGGACTCAGATGACCCAGAACCTCCCGTCGCCCACGCCGGTCTACGCCACCCAGGGAGAGGTTGTGCCTTCCTTCCCCAAGGAGCTCATCCTTGACCCACAGGCGAGCGTCCAAAACAGCTACTCCCTCAATTACAGCTCCACCACGAACCAGTACACCGCCGAGTGGAACTCGAGCACCACGATGCCGACCCTCTTTGCCAAGTACCAGGCCTATCTCCAGAAGAATGGCTGGACCATCGTGAATCAGATCACGAACTATCCCGCCCTCCGCGGCCTCTACGCCACGAACGCCTCGTCCGATGTGAACGTCGCCATCACCCCTCTCGGGGGAGGGTCGCAGGCGACGGTGAGCATGGTCGCGCGGGAATAACGCGGGGGATAAAATTCCTTTACCCTTTTCGATATGGAAAAGCAACATAAAAAATTAATCATCACCGGGGCCATCATCGCGACAGGCCTCGCGATTTTTATCACGGGGGCATCCACGGCGAGCGCTTCCGTCATCAGCTATGGATCAATATCTATCAGTAGTGCGACCGTGAGCGGCAATACGCTTACTGTGAGCGGCACCGCGACGGGCGGTATCACGAGCCAGGGAAGAATATGTCCGGTGGGGGAGTATTATGCACAGGACGAATATCCAGCCCCGTTGGGTCCCTCCCAGTATCAGATTGATAGCAATGCTTCTAGCTCCTTTTCCCTGACCACCACCCAGAGCGGCGTCGGTGGCGGATGTACGAGTGCAGTCACCGTCTATCAGTACAGTTTTTCATTCACTGCCGACGTCACGGCGCTGGCGGGTGGAACCCACAGCGTTTCGGTCTGTACTGGCGACATCACTCAACCCGGCGGATATTCGTGTGATACGGCGAATTTCAGCATCACCTCCACCATCACCGGTGTTTCGATTTCACCTTCTTCGGCCACCTTGAATCAGGGCGGCACCCAACAGTTCTCGGCGACGGTGAGCGGGACGCACAGCCCGAGCCAATCCGTTACGTGGTCCGTCGCGAGCGGCATTGGAAGCATCAACTCGTCCGGCCTATACACCGCGCCGGTTGGTACGGCTGGGACCGCAACCGTTGAAGCGGTATCGACGCAGGACGGTACGCAATACGGCACCGTAACCGTGACGGTGAATAAGGCAACGCCGACCGTTTCCATTTCCTGCTCCCCGAATCCTGCAACGTATAACGTCCAGTCGAACTGCACCGCCACGGTCTCCGCAGGCACGGGCACCGTGACGTTCAACACCAGCGTGACCGGCAATACGAACGTCTCCCTCTCCGGCACGAACGCCGCGATCGGCTACACGCTCCCGGCCGGCACGTATACCGTATCCGCCACCTACAACGGCGACGCGAATTACAACAGCGCGAGCGCTTCGACGTCGCTTACCGTGCAAAAAGCGAATACCAGCGTGGCGGTTAGCTGTTCGCCGAGTCCGGGGACTTACAACTCGAACCCTATCTCCTCCTGCACTGCCACGGTCTCCGCGTTCACCGTCGGCGGTATTGGAACTATGACCATAACGGGAAGCTGGGGTTTTTCTACGACCACCTCAGCCAATAATGGCACGGTTAACTTCGGTTTCGCTGGCATTACTCCTGGCACGTACACTATCTCCGCTACCTATAACGGCGACAGCAACTACAACTCCGCGAGTGCGAGCATTCCATTCACCGTGAATAAAGCTACCCCGACGATATCCGAGACCTGCACCCCCACCTCGCTTACGTACGAGGGTGGCACCACGGTCTGCACGGCTACGCTTTCCGGCGGCACGGGCACGGTGACGTTCACCGAAAACCGCTTCGGGACGCAGTGCGGCTCGCCGGTTACGGTGAGCGGATCTTCTGCCACGAGCGCGGGGTGTCTCCTTAATGCGCCGGTGGGTTCCTACGGCATGCTTGCCGCATACTCCGGCGACAGTAATTACAACGCCGCGACCTCAAGCGCGGCGACGGTCGTCGTGAACAAGAACACCCCGTCGGTCTCGGTATCCTGCTCCCCGAATCCGGCGGCGTATGGACAGAGCATCGTGTGTTCCGCGAGCGTGTCGCCTTTTTACGGAAGTGCGGGGGAATCATTCTCCTTTAATAACAGCGCGGTGGGAACGACGACTGTTGCGGTCGATGCCTCCGGGAATGCTTCGACCACGTACGCGGGGACGATTCCCGTAGGGACGTATACCGAGAGCGGCGCGTATGCGGGGGACAGCAACTCGAATACCGCTTCCGGTTCCACCTCCCTCATCGTCCAGAGCTCCGTCACCTCGGTCTCCGTCTCGCCCTCGAGCGCCACGGTGAACGCGAACGCCACCCAGCAGTTCTCGGCGACCGTGAACGGTGCGGGAAGTCCGAGCCAGAGCGTCACCTGGTCTGTCGTCTCCGGCGGGGGATCGATCAACGCCTCCGGCCTCTACACGGCGCCCGCGGGCATGGGAACCGCGACCGTCCAGGCGGTCTCGGTGCAGGATACCTCGAAGTCAGGCACGGCGGCCGTCACGATCCCCGGCGGCAATCTCGTCGTGATCTCGGAGAATGCGTCCCAGCCCGCCACGCTCGTCTCCGCCTCCTGGGGCATCACGGGTCCCTCGAATCCCTGCGCCGGCACCTGTAGCGGCACGACCCAGACCTATTCCAATCTCGCCCTCGGTTCCTACACCCTCCCCTCCGGTTCCGCCTCGACGGGCGCCGCGCATTACGTCTTCGGCGTGGTCTGCGGCTACCTGAACAGCGCCGCCTCGAGCTGTCCCGCAAGCCTCACCTCGATGACGCTCGCGAACTCCGGCGACACCGCCCACTTCCTCATCCTCTGGAACCCCGTGGGCACGATCGATCTTTCCTCCTCGACGCTCGACCTGAACCAGGGTACCTTGTCCGGGCAGGTCTCCCTCAGTGATACGAACGGCGCCCCCGCCTCCACGGTCACGGGCCTCACCTCGTCCATCAGCTATCCCTCCGGCCCGACGGGATGGCTCTCCGTCGGATCGCTCTCGGGCGTCACGTTGACCCAGGGCGGCGCCTCTGCCCCGGCCACACTCACCGCAACCATGCCGAACGGCGGCTGTGCCGCAGGATGCCCCGCGCAGGTCACCTTCACGGGAACCTCGTCCGGCCAGAACGTCTCCTCGACCATCCTCACGGTCGCCCTCACGGGCGGCGGCGTGAACGCCACGGGCACCCTCGACTCCGCCGTCTTCGACACCAGGTCTCTGACCGGCGCCCAGCTGAACTCCTTCACCTGGCAGGGGACCGAGCCCGCGGGCACGAGCGCCACCTTCCAGTTCGCGGTGAGCAACTCCTCCTCCGGCCCCTGGACCTTCATCGGCCCCGACGGCACGGCGAACACCTCTTTCTCCGGAGCCCCGGGCGCCGCGATCCCGCTCCTCGGCACGAACCAGGCGACCGCCTACACGCTTTTCACCGGCTACCGCTATTTCCGCTACCGCGTCCTGCTCTTCTCGGACACGGCGCA